>JBNKJB010000032.1:0-54746 GCA_050290965.1 Sulfurimonadaceae bacterium | reverse complement strand
TAACTCCCAAAAATCCTTAACCCAAGGACTCTCTCGACCCTCTTCTCAAAGGCCTCTCATCGTTTGTGGACGGGAATTATAGACAAATCAATCAAGCTTGTCAAGTGGTTTTTCAAAGATATTGTGAAATTTGTTGGATTTTTTGAAAAAAGTGCTTCAAAAAGTAAAATACAACTAAATATAACGCTTTGATGTTCAAGTCAACTTTTTCTATTCAGTAAGATTTTATCCCCGGTTTACACTCTATTGACTGTTTAAACATATAGTTTACACATAAATTCGGGGACTTTTAAATGGTTCCTAAATAAAGGATATATTTCTATGGGATTATATGATAGAGACTATGCGCGAACGGAACCCCATTCATTTGAATATGGTTCTATTCGTTCTGAAGCAAAAATTGTATCTTTTGTAAAAGAGACCTATAAACTATTTGCTGCTTCAATGCTCGGAGGTGCTGTCGGTGCTTATGTCGGCATTCCCTTCGCTGCCACTATTGCTCAACTCCCAGTTTATATTGGTCTGGTTATTCTTGAGTTTGTGCTGCTATTTGCACTTTTTGCGGTTAAAAATAAACCCGGTATCAATTTAGTTGTTATGTTTGCTTTTGTCTTTATGACAGGTATTACCCTTGCACCGACACTGGCACGAACGCTTGGAATGAGCGGCGGTGGTGCCATAATAGGTAATGCATTTGCTATGACATCATTTATTTTTGGTGCTATGAGCTTTTTTGCTATTAAAACAACCAAAGACTTTACAGGTTATGGAAAACCTTTAATGATAGCACTGCTTATCATTATTGGATTTTCTATTGTAAATCTTTTTCTTGGGAATCCACTATTACATGTAATCATTTCTGGTGCAGTCGTCGTTTTATTTAGCATCTTAGTTATCTATGATACCCAAAACATTATACGCGGTGCTTATGAAACACCTATAGAGGGAGCTATCTCACTCTATTTGGATTTTTTAAATATTTTCACTGCCTTACTTCAGCTTTTTGGCATTTTTGGAAAAGATGAATAATACCTCGTTATCACCCGAACTTTATCGGGTGATTGACGCCAATCTTAACCGCCTCAAAGAAGGCATTCGCGTAATCGAAGATATTGCGCGTTACTCTTATAACAATCAATCATTAGCATCACGTCTTAAAGTGCTTCGTCATAGTAGTCAAATAGATGATCTACTCCATTTACTCCACTCTCGTGACAGTGTTAATGACGTCTTACGCCCTAGCACCGTTTCTGAACTTGAACGTACTGATATCCAAAGTATTGTTACAGCAAACTACAAACGTGCTCAAGAGTCATCTCGCGTACTTGAAGAGATGTATAAAATACTCTCACCCGAACTTTCTGAACACTTCAAACACATCAGGTATGAGCTTTACACTTTAGAAAAAGAGCAAACACTCCACACTACGTCCAGATAAACACCACTTCAAATTCAAGATAATCATTAGGATAAGTATTCATCAAACGTTTAGTTTCTTTGTAGTTTAAAACATTACGGCCACCGCTGACACCGCTACGTTTAATATACTGAAAGAGTGCTTGTGATGTAGGAAACTTTAATTCATACTGCTTGACGCTATGCTTACATGTAAAGTATTGCTGTGCCGTTTTAACAACCGCATCACTGCTTTGAAGTATAGGCGGTAAATGTGCCATTTCATAAAGCGTTTTAAATGTGCCCGAAGTAAAAATAGCCAAAGCAACCGGCGTATCAAACTGCGCTAGATGCTCTAATGTTACATGTAGCTCTTTTGCCCACTGCAACGCAGAGGCTGAAACAATATGATCAAATTTATACTCTTGAAGCTGTTTAAAAAGCTCTTTATTATTAAAATCGCCTAATAAACAGGTAACCGATTGATCTTTTGGATGAGATTGCAACATCTCTTTTGCAAAATCCACTCCCACGAAATGCTCAATATCCCAATCAATGTTTTGATATACCAATCCATTACCACATCCCAAATCCAGAATATTTTTAGGTTGTTGCATGCGAAAAAGTGCCACTAGTTCGGCAGCTACTTTTTGCTGAATACTATTGTGACTACCATAATGATTGGCAAATCTTGAAAATTCATGTTGGACACTCACCGACGATTTACCACCAAAGAGACACTAAAAATCAGCAAAACAAATAACACAATAGTTGCACCGCTGGGCAAGGAAAGATGATACGACACCACCATACCTATAATAACACTCAACAGCGCAAACACAACCGCCAAAACAATGGTTTTTAAAAAGCCTTGTCTAAAACGCTGCGCCGCTACTGTGGGTATTACCATTAAAGCCCCAATCAACAAGGTGCCCACTAATCGAATTGAGAGGGCAATAATGATGGCAACAATACTCACCAACATAAAATTAAGCAGCGTTACTTTAATGCCGCTCACTTGTGCCACCTCTTCATCAAAAGCAATAAAATAAAGCTCTTTATAAAAAAAGAGCAATAGTACCATCGCAATCGATCCAAACACGGATATTAGTATGACATCATTAGGTGTTACCGCGAGAATAGAACCAAAAAGATAGCTAAAAAGCGAGCTGTTAAATGCGCCAGCTAACGAAACAATAATCACAGCCAATGCTAAAGATCCTGAAAGGAAAATAGCCAAGACTGCATCAGAATAAAGGTGATAGAAGTGGCGCAGTGATTCAATACTCCATGCACTCAGCAACGCAACAATCACCGCCATCCAAAGAGGGCTCCATCCTGCAAAAATCCCCACGGCAACACCCACAAGCGCTGAATGTGCCAGAGTTTCCGTCATGAGCGAATAACGTCGTAGCACCATAAAGGAACCACTTACGGATGCTAAAATCGCAATAACAATACCTGCTATCATGGCATTAATCATAAAATCGTATTGAAATATCTCAAACACACGGCATCCTAATGCTGATGGTGATTGTATAGCGCATGCGCATCAATACCGTAAAGACGACTCATCTCTTCACAACTGAGTGCTTCTTTGGGATTATTACATGTAACAAGGTTACGATTGATGGTAAAGAGTCTGACAATATCATCTGCTATAACGCCCACGTCATGTGTAATAAACACGATCGTCATCCGCTCATTGCGATTGAGCTCTCGTAGCAGCTCATAAAAACGCTTCTGCATGCTAATATCTACACCCGTGTTGGGTTCATCAAGAATCAAAACCTCGGGATGTGACGCCAAGGCGCGTGCAATCATAACACGCTGACGCTGTCCCCCTGAAAGTTCTCCCACCAAACTATGACGCAATGTGCTAACATCCATTTTTTCCATCGCCTCATCTACAGCAATACGGTCATCTTTATTATATAATAAAAAAAGTTTGCGTTTGGCCGTGCGTCCCATTTGGACAACTTCTTCAACGGTCGCCGGAAAAGCCGTGTCAATTTGTGTGACACGTTGTGGAACGTAACCAATTTTATGCCACGCATGAAAGCGATTGATTGGTATGCCAAAAAGCTGTATCTCACCTTTATCAGGCTTGATTAATCCCAACAACAGACGTATAAGTGTTGTTTTACCGCCACCGTTTGGTCCAATCACTGCACAATATTCGCCGCGACGAATTGTCATTGATACATCGTTAAGAATGTTTTGGGTGTTAACCGTGTAAAAAAGATGCCGCAACTCCAAAGGAGCAGGTTCAAACGTCATTCACAATCCAAAACTACATGTAATTTTTTAAGATTGAGCTGCATAATCAATTCATAATCATGCTGTTCAAGCTTTTCACGCTCGGTAATATTCGCCAATGGCTGTAAGGTTTCGACTTTAACCTGTGCGGCTTTGGCAACACTTTGAATCAATTGATCGTTTCCAAAAGGCTCAGCAAAAAGAGTCCAGATCTCTTTTTCATGTATGATATCACTTAAATGCGCAACTGTTTTGGCATTAGCAGTGGCATCGGTACTCATGCCCGTTAATGAAAGTATTTCAAAACCATAACGTGCACCCAGATATCCATAAGCATTGTGATCCACAATAATAGTGTGCTGATTGCATGAGCTTAAACGCTTTTTATATAATTCATCCAGAGTTCGCAACATTTTAATATAAGAGATCGAACGTTTTAAAATTTCTTCTGTATGTTCTGGGCCAAAAGCACCTTCAAACAGATCGGTAAGCTTTTTGGTTACAGCCACCATATTATCAATATCTAGCCAATAATGCGGATCATACTGATGTGCCTGTTCATCATTATGGTGATGCTCTTCATGCCCACTTAATTCACGAAGCGATACAAAACGGCTCATGTCAACACTTTTAGAATTTGACGCATATTTTTCGGCCCACGGCTCCAAACCCGCTCCATTAAAAATAAAAAATGTACTTTGTTTCAGACGGATAAGATCTTTTGGTGAAGGCTCAAAGGTATGAATATCCTTGCCAAAAGGCACCAACATACTAACATCTGCAATGTCTTGAAGCAGATATCGGCTTACGTCATAAAGTGCAAAGGTTGATACCGTTACCTGTTTTTTTAAACTGTTTGGGGTAGCAGATGTCTTTTTTTCACCATACATCAAGATCAAAACCATTGCCGCAATTAAAACAACGGCGATGACTGTAGCGACTTTTTTCATCAGGTGCGTCTCCATCGGATATACTTAAAGACAGCATTATACCCTATAGCAATAGCTGCCCTCTTTATTACATATAAAAGAGAATTTCGATATAATCGCACACTTTTTTTGACACAAGGAACATTATGACTGGTACACTGCTTATTGTGCAGATCGTTTTGGTAGTACTGCTTACCATCGCCGTATTACTGCAAAAAAGCTCCAGCATTGGACTCGGTGCCTACAGTGGTTCAAATGAATCCGTATTTGGCGCTAAAGGCCCTAGCGGATTTTTGGCTAAAATAACTTTTTTACTTGGATTTCTTTTTATTGCCAATACGATTACCCTTGGATATTTTTATAGCCAAAGCAAAAATGAATCGGTTGTTGATACGATTACTCAAAGTGTTGACGTTACAGCACCTACCACAGCTATGCCCACACAAATCGACATAGCCGCTCCAGCTGCTGTAGAGAACAATGCTACTGAAATAAATATTACTGCTTCAACTCCTGCTACTGCTACAGAGAGCAATACTTCCGCTCAATAGTGATGAAAAGCTTTATTTTGGCACTCCTCACAGCGCTTACGCTTTGGGGAGACGCTCATATATTTGTTTATCACCGTTTCGGCGATGCCAAGCATGCTTCTACCAATACTTCAATTGCACAACTTCGTGAGCATTTTGAATACTTTAAATCTCATGGCTACCAAGTGGTTAGCCTAGAGCAACTTCAATTAGCACTGAGTCAGCATCAAGAAATTCCTGATAACTGGGTTGTTTTAACTATTGATGATGCGTATCGCAGTTTTTATAAAAACGCTCTTGAGGTTTTTAAAGAATACGGCTACCCGTTTACACTTTTTGTTTATGTTGAAGCGACTCAAAGAGGCTACCATGACTTTATGACATGGAAACAGCTTAAAGAAGCATCGCACTATGGTGAAGTTGCTTTGCACAGTTATGCACACCCCTATTTAGTCAAACTCTCGTCTGAAGAGGTGCATGCCGACACCAAACGTGCTTATGAGCTTTTTACCCAACATATGGGCTATGAACCGCTTTATTATGCTTATCCTTATGGTGAATACACCGATGAAACACGTCATGTGCTTGAAACGTTTGGATTTAAATTGATTCTCAATCAAAACAGCGGTGCCATCAATAGCAAAAGTGATCCTTTTAATATTGACCGATGCGCCCTTACAGGTAATGTAAATTTACGTTCAAAACTTGCCTTGAGAGCGCTTAATGCAGAATGGATTACGCCCAAAAAATACCCTAAAAGTGGCAATCTTAAATCAATTCACGCTAAAATTGCCCCTACCATCAAAAAGGCTGCATATTATGTTTCTGGCTATGGTTGGCAACACATAACAGTAGATAATGGTGATATCAATATTAGTTTTGACAAACCACTCAAATTTGCGCGCAGCCGAATTTTTCTAAAAAATGGCCCAGAGCAAAGCAGTATTATTTTAGTGAAGGAGTAACATGTTAGAAGAGATCCACAATGACTGCGAAGTCAACATGCAAGAATCAATTAGTCATATGAAAAATGAGTTTAAATCTCTGCGAACCGGAAAAGTTCAAGTTAGCATTTTAGAGAATATTAAAGTGGATTACTACGGTACTCCTACCCCGATAGCGCAAGTAGCTACGATTTTGGCTGCGGATGCTACAACCATTACGGTAACACCTTGGGAAAAAAATATTCTTTCTAATGTCGAAGGTGCTATTGCCCGTGCCAACATTGGGGTTAATCCTAATAATGACGGAGATCAGATTAAACTCTTTTTTCCAGCTATGACACAAGAGCAACGTCAAGAGAGCGTCAAACGTATGAAAACCATGGGCGAACACGCTAAAGTGTCTATTCGTAACGACCGCAAAAAAGCAAATGACGCTATTAAAAAAGCTGAAAAAGACAAAGAGATCACTCAAGACGAATCGAAAACTGCTCAAGACAAGATCCAAAAATTAACAGATAAATATATTGCTACGGTTGATGATATTCTCAAAACTAAAGAGCACGATATTATGACGGTATAACATATGGATGTAAAACAAATATATCTGGATGCCAATGCCCTTTTAGAGGGACATTTTAAACTAAGCTCCGGTAACCATTCTCAATTTTATCTCCAATCAGCCAAAGTGCTTGAACAACCCCGCACGGCACAACTTCTTGCCGATGCGCTAGCAGCGCAAATTAAAGCAAGCGGCATCACTATTGACACGATCTGTGCGCCGGCATTAGGCGGGCTTATTGCAGGTTATGCTCTAGCACAAGCACTTGACGTACGCTATATTTTTGCTGAGCGTGTCGATGGAAAAATGAACATTCGTCGCGGATTTGAAATAACTGCCGGCGAAAAAGTGATGGTATGTGAAGATATTATTACTACAGGGGGATCCGCTATGGAAGCTGCCGCTGTAGTTGAAAGTCTTGGTGGCGAGATTGTTGGATTTGCAGCGCTTGCAAATCGCGGTTTTTGTGCCCGTCAAAACAGTGATATTTCTCGTAAATCCAACTGCAAACTGCCACAAGACAAACCATTTTTTGCTTTGGCCGATTTTGATTTTGAGATGTATGATCCTGCTTCATGCCCTCTTTGTGCTGCAGGGAGTGAAGCGATCAAACCAGGTTCACGGGGGAACTGATGCATCAGGAGTTTAAACTTGATATTGCACATTTACAAAAAGTGCAACGTAGTTTGCGTAAGGCGGGCAATATTTTTCCAAACGAAAAAGAGCTGGTTACTACGCTTGAAGATGAGATTATCAAAGCACAAAGCGATGAATCATTTAACCTCTATTACAATATGGCCCAATACCTTAAACAGCGCCTTAAAGAGGTGAGCCAGCATCTTGAAACGCCGCAACCTGGCATTACACAAGCCATTACGGATTTAACCTGGTCAATCAACTACTTGCAGTGGATGGTTAGCGAGCAAAAAGAGTCCTCAGAGGATACTCCATCTCAAGACTCCTGAAATCAGACTATTCAGGAGCTAAGACATTTTTACTTTTTCTCTTTTTGAAGTTTTTTATACTCTTTTTCAAATTTTTTACGACGTGCATAGGAAAGCTTTTCAATAAATAGTTTCCCGTCAAGATGATCAATCTCATGCTGAATCACTACACTAAGAATGCCTTCCGCTTTTAAATGCTGAAGCGCTCCAAAACGATCCTGATACTCCAGTTCCAAGGTTTCAAAACGGTCAACATCCTCGTAAAATCCTGGTACGGAAAGGCACCCTTCTTGAAAATAGATCGTACCCATAGGATTTTTAATCACAGGATTAATCACTTCCAAAAGTTCGTCTTTAATCTGCGCACCCTCTTCATCGACAAGGTTAATAATTAACACGCGTATGGGGCGTGCAACCTGAATTGCTGCTAAACCAATCCCGTTTGAAGCAATCATTGTTTCATACATGTCATCCAAAAATGCATGCAGTTTTTCATCAAACACCTCGACTACTTTCGAGTATTCTTTAAGCCGTTTATCGGGATATGTGACAATATCAAGAAGCATTAATTTTCCCACACCAAGTAGCGTGCATCTGATAATGTATCACACTCATCCATGATATTCACCGTACCGATAATCATCTCTTCTGCATTGCGTCTGCTACTGATTTCGCACACGCCGATTGCTACTTTGAGATTGATCTCTTGTTCTCCCAAAAAAAAGTTGCTTGAAGCTACAAGATCATAAAGACGCTCTGCCGCATTTTTAGCATTTTCGAGTTCTGTATGTTTTAGCATCATGACAAAAATACCTTTGCCATAATGGGCAATAACATCACTGCGACGCGAAGTTTTAAGCAGTAATCTGGCAATCGTGCGTGTCATTAAAAAACGCGCTTTTTCATTAGTAATTTGCGAATTAATCTCTTGTGAAAGTCTGAGTGTTATGAGTGAACTTTTATGTTTGTATTCATCAATAAGACTGATCTCTTGCTCAAGCTTATTCATGATATAACGACGGTTATAAATACCATACTGATTATCAAAAATCGTTTCATTTTCAACACTCTTGACGATTTCGGCAGTCTCTTCATAAAGCGTCTTCATTTGTGCCGTCTGTTTGCGCAAAATCGCATTCAGTTTAACAACGTCATCATCAAGACTTTTAACAATACGAAGAACCGCCTGAGCTTCGGGATTGGTTTCAAGCTCTTTTCGATGTTTCTCAAGAATCTTAGTCATCAATGCCATATTTTTGTAAAGGTTTGCCCCTACATGTAAGACATTTTTAACTGATGTGAACCCTTTTTTTAAACTTTTTTCAAGCTCCATACTCTTTTCGTCAGAATTATCATCTTCTAAATCAAGTACCGAAGTCACCTGTTTTTTAAAACTATCGCTTTTTGCTTCCAGAAGTCGGTCAAAATAGAGCGAAAAATTATTAGGGGTAGGAGGAAGATTATCTGCAATGAGTGCTGTCAGGACCTCTTTAGAGTACACTTCAAGATCACTGGTAGGCTCACCCAACGCATTAACAACAACCTTCCCTTTTTGGGAACTTCCGAAAAGTTCTTTTTCTTCGCTGCTCATAATAGTATTACTTCTTTGACTCTTTTTTTACCAACACTTCGTCAATGATACCATATTCTACAGCTTCTTGCGCACTCATAAAGTTATCTCGATCAGTATCTTTTTCAACTTTTTTCACACTTTGTCCACTATTTTTGGCCAAAATCTCATTAAGTTCTTTTTTCATACGCAGAATCTCTTGAGCCTGAATTTCAATATCCGTGGCTTGTCCCTGGGCACCGCCTAAAGGCTGATGAATCATAATGCGTGCATGTGGCAATGCATAACGTTTTCCTGGCTGACCAGAACTTAGCAAAAATGCACCCATTGATGCTGCTTGACCAATACAAATGGTTACAACATCAGGACGAATGTAATGCATGGTATCAAACATGGCCATACCCGATGTAATCACGCCACCAGGGGAGTTGATGTAAAAATAGATATCCTTTTCAGGATCCTCCGCCTCTAAAAAGAGCATTTGTGCGATGATCGAGGATGCTACGGCATCATTAACTTCACCGCTAAGCATAATAATACGGTCTTTGAGCAGACGTGAATAGATATCATACGATCGCTCGCCACGGCCGGTCTTTTCAATGACGTAAGGAATGTAGCTCATCGTTATGCTTTAATTTTGTCGTTAAGCAGTTTGCTTAGTAACTTATCTTCTACCATTGCCATTTGGATAGCAGGAAGATACCCTGACTTTTGATAATGCTCATACGCTGCTTGAGGATCTTGCCCCATTTGCATTGCTTCAAAATAGATCGTTTGCATCACTTCTTGCTCAGCAACCCGAATGCTCTCTTTTTGCGCTAATGCATCAATAATAAAAGTGGCTTTTACGCTGCGCGCGGCATCTTCTCTAAAGGTTTCTCGAAGTTCTTTAACTTTTTCTTGATCCTCTTTGAGTTTTTCAAGTTCTTCTTTTTCCATGGTACGGGCATGATTATTAAGCGCCATATCCATCTCTTGATCAACCACAAATGCTGGAAGATCAAAGTTAAATGATTCCACAAGTTTTTCCAAAAGATTTGGTTTAAGCTCTTCGTTATAAAGTTTGCTCAATTTTTCATTTTCAAGCTGCTCTTTAACTTTATCGCGTAACATCGCCATGGTAGCTTCTTTTTCACCTGGCATCATTTTTTTAGCCAGTTCATCATTAAGTTCTACGGCTTCTTTGGTTTGGATTTCCAACACTTTTACTTTAAACTGTGCCGGTTTTCCTGCAAGCTTATTACTGTTGTAGTTTTCAGGAAAGGTGACATCAATCGTTTTTTCTTCATCTTTTTTCATCCCAATCACTTGCTCTTCAAAGCCTGGAATAAACTGAGCACTGCCTAATTTAAGTGAAAAACCTTCTGCTTTACCGCCTTCAAACGCTTCGCCATCAACAAAACCTTCAAAATCAATTTTAGCAGTATCACCCGCAACTAAAGCGCGATCTTCTTCTACACTAACAAATGGCGCTTGGGCTTCGGCAAGCTCCGTAATGCGTGTATCAATTTCCTCATCACTCACTTGCGGTTTTTCAAACTCTGCAACCAATTCAGCGTAGCCTTCGGTCTGAATATCAGGACGCATTGCCACTTTAACTTCAACATCAATTTTATCGTCGCCACGATCAAATTTTGTAATCTGCGGTTCACCAATAAGCGCAGAATTATCAATTCCCATCTGCACTAATGCATCATTAAGCAATGTACGAAGTACTTCAGCTTCGGCATCTTGAACCAGACGTTCACCATATTGTTTTTTCACGGCTGAAAGGGGCACTTTTCCTTTACGAAATCCGGGAACTTTTGCAGTTTTACTTAGTTGTAATGCGATTTTGTCAACATTTGCATTGATCTCGGCATTAGAAATTGACGCTGTAATCTCGGCATTAGCACCATCAATTTTATTGGCATTGATATCCATTGAATCCCTTTTGTTTGATGTTTTAAGCCTATAGTCAATGAAATACAGGCCTAAAACACGCAGAATATAATTTTGGGCAATATTACCTAAAAAGAGCTAATGTCAGGCTGAGTTCTATGGTATGCAAAGGGAGTTCGTGGTATGGTTTTAACCTCTATATTAAACTGGTGCCAAAAAAAGGAAGCGTTTGAAATCTAAAGAGCAACTCCGTTTTGAAGAAGCTGTCAAAACCATGGTAGAAAGCATAGGCGAAGACCCACAGCGTGAAGGTTTAATTAAAACTCCAGAACGTGTTTATAAAGCCTACCAATTTATGTTTGGTGGCTATCAACAAGACCCGGTTAAAATCTTGGAATCCGCCCTTTTTAACTCCAGTAACGATGAAATGGTTTTGATTAAAGATATCGAGTTTTATTCCACGTGCGAACATCACCTGCTGCCTATTATAGGACGTGCCCATGTAGCCTATATTCCCGATGGTAACGTCGTTGGACTCTCAAAAATTCCTCGTGTTGTTGACGTTTTTGCCAGACGCATGCAGATTCAAGAGCAGCTCACCGAGCAAATCGCTGATGCCATTATGCAAACCATTCAACCCAAGGGAGTTGGTGTTGTCATTCAAGCGCGTCATATGTGTATGGAAATGCGCGGTGTTGAAAAGATTAACTCTACAACAACCTCCAGTGCATTGCGAGGTCTTTTTAAAAGTGATGAAAAAACGCGGGCAGAATTTTTTAGCCTCATTAATGCCCCATCGGCAAAACAGTTTTAGCCCATGTCGCTTAAGGCACTTCGTTCTCGCATAGGAACCCAAAAAGCAACGATCGCCTTTGGCATTATCACCAAAATTAGCTCCACCATCATCATGGCTAAAGGCTTACATGTAAGCATTGGCGATACCGTTACACTAGAATCACAGCGTGATGGCAGTACGACTCTTGGCATGGTAACTGAAATTGATGCCAATCAATTTTTTATTTCACCTTTTAGTTTTATTGAAGGCTTTCGCGTAGGTGACAAGGTCTATCTTAACCAAGGCGGCATGAGTATTCCCGTGGGAGATGCGTTACTAGGACGTGTGGTTGATCCTTTTATGAATCCTATTGATGAAAAAGGTCCCATTTTGTGTCATGAGAGCGAAGCAATCATGAAAGCTCCTATTGCCGCCATGCGTCGCGGGATGATTGATGAAAGTTTTGGCGTAGGTGTTAAAACCATTGATGCTCTACTAAGTTGCGGCAAAGGACAAAAATTGGGTATTTTTGCCGGCAGTGGCGTGGGTAAATCAACATTGATGGGCATGATTGTGCGTGGTAGTGAAGCCCCTATTAAAGTGGTAGCACTCATTGGTGAACGTGGCCGTGAAGTGCCCGAGTTTATTGAAAAAAACCTGCAAGGCAATTTGGAAAATACTGTTATTGTTGTTGCTACTTCAGACGATTCACCACTGATGCGAAAATATGGTGCGTTTGCGGCAATGAGTGTGGCCGAGTTTTTTAAAAATCGCGGCAATGACGTACTTTTTATTATGGACTCAGTGACACGTTTTGCCATGGCACAACGCGAAATTGGCCTAGCCTTAGGAGAGCCGCCAACCTCCAAAGGGTATCCGCCTTCAGCACTGACCTTGTTACCGCAATTGATGGAGCGCGCCGGAAAAGAAGACGGCAAGGGTTCGATTACCGCTTTTTTTACCATTTTGGTTGAAGGCGATGACCTTAGCGATCCCATTGCCGATCAGTCACGCTCTATTCTTGATGGGCACATCGTACTCTCGCGTGAACTGACCGATTTTGGGATTTATCCACCCATTCATATTCTTAATTCTGCCTCTCGGGTTATGAATGATGTTATCTCCACGCAGCATTATGAAGCAGCAAAAAAATTTCGAAAACTCTACACTCTCATTAAAGAAAATGAAATGCTTGTGCGTATTGGTGCCTATACCAAAGGTACGGATCCCGAACTGGATGAGGCACTTGAAAAAAAAAGTGCTATGGAGCGTTTTATGAGTCAGGGTTCCATGTTTAAAACCACATTTAATGATGCTGAAAATGAGCTGCTTGAGATTATGTCTTAAGCCTTAAGGGCACCTCTAAACTTAAAGCATGCTTTGTATCAACTTTCCTTAAGCGCCCTTTTACAACAGATGTTCTAACATCACAATATTAAAAAGAGACAATTTTACTCTTTTATTAAAGTGCCTCTTTGGTGCGCAAGCAATAAGGAAAACAGATGCAAGTTTATATGGACAACAACGCCACGACCATGGTTGATCCAAAAGTCGTAGAGGCCATGATGCCCTTCTTTTCCGATCTCTATGGCAATCCCAATTCGATCCATAAATTTGGAACCGCATCACATCCGGCAATTACACATGCTATTAATCAGGTGTATCACGCTATCAATGCCAGTGATAATGATGATATTATCTTTACCTCCTGTGCTACGGAGAGCAATAACTGGGTACTGCAATCAATATGGATTGATAAAATCCTTCATGGTGAGAAAAATCATATTGTTACCACCGAAATTGAACACCCCTCCGTACTCTCAACCTGTAAATTTTTGGAAGAACAAGGGGTTAAAGTTACCTACCTTCCCGTAAACGATCAAGGCATAGTTGAAGCCCATACCGTACGCAGTTTTATTACCGATAAGACAGCACTGGTGTCCATTATGTGGGCCAATAATGAAACGGGGATGATCTTTCCAATTAAAGAGATTGGTGCCATCTGTAAAGAAAAAGGGGTGCTTTTTCATAGTGACGCTGTTCAGGCCGTAGGCAAAATTCCTGTTGATTTGCAGGATGTACATGTAGACTTTGTCTCTATGTCGGCACATAAATTTCATGGTCCTAAAGGTATTGGCGCGCTTTATATTAAAGATTCACAAAAACTCTCCCCACTACTGCATGGCGGTGAACACATGGGAGGACGCCGCTCAGGTACGCTCAATGTGCCTTATATTGTCGGTATGGGTAAAGCGATTGAAATGGCAACTGAAAATATTAAAGAGAAGATGGCATCCATCCGCGCTAAACGTGACCGCTTGGAAGATGCGCTTTTAAAAACCATTCCCGATACCTTTAGTGTGGGTGATCGGGCCAACCGCACGCCCAACACCATCTTAATCTCCATTCGCGGTGTTGAGGGCGAAGGGATGCTGTGGGATCTTAATAACGGCCATATCGGTGCATCAACCGGTTCGGCCTGTGCCAGTGAAGACCTTGAAGCCAATACCGTTATGCTGGCCATTGGGGCCGACAATGAACTGGCCCATACCGGTATTCGTTTAAGCCTTAGCCGTTTTACTACTGATGAAGAGGTTGATTACGTGATTGAGCATTTTCAAAAAGCTGTCACACGCTTACGCGGGATTTCAAGCTCGTATGCTATGGTGAAACCTTCTGCTGGCGGTGAAGCCAAAGAGTGTGGACTGCATCACTAACCACGTGCATGTATATAATGAACTTCTTGCAACACTGCAAGAACTTCTCTGCCTCGAAGAGGCAAGCTTTAGTGCCACAGCGGCTAGCGTAGGACTTTGGGCTTTGCTCAAAGTGCGTTTCAATAGAGTTCTGCAAAAACTCTAATAAAAATTAAAGGATAAGAGATGGCGAAGAATGACTTGCTTGGCGGTTCACTGTGGGATCAATATTCCAACAAAGTGACCACGCTTATGAATAACCCCACCCATCAGGGTGAAATTACAGAAGAAGAGGCGCTTTCACATGGTAACAAACTAATTGTTGCCGATTTTGGAGCTGAAAGCTGTGGCGATGCAGTACGTTTATACTGGGAAGTGGATCCTAAAAGCGACACCATCGTGAACTCGAAATTTAAAAGTTTTGGGTGTGGTACCGCCATTGCCAGCTCGGATATGATGACAGAGCTTTGTCTTGGAAAAACCGTGCAAGAGGCGGTAAAAATCACCAATATTGACGTGGAAAAAGCGCTACGTGACGAGCCTAACACACCTGCCGTTCCACCGCAAAAAATGCACTGTTCGGTGATGGCGTATGATGTTATTAAAAAAGCGGCCAGTCTCTATCTTGGTGTGGATGAGAGCCATTTCGAAGATGAGATTGTTGTGTGTGAATGCGCCCGCGTAAGTCTGGGCACTTTGCAAGAAGTTATTCGTCTTAATGATCTTAAAACCGTTGAGCAGATTACCGATTACACCAAAGCAGGAGGCTTTTGTAAAAGCTGCATTAAACCTGGCGGGCATGAGGAACGTGAATACTATCTGGTTGACATTCTTGCCAATGTCCGAGCGCAGATGGATCAAGAAAAAATGGCTGCGGCAGCCGATGCGGGTCTTTCAGGCGATTTTGAAAGCATGACACTGGTTCAAAAAATCAAAGCCATTGATGCTATCGTAGATGAAAACCTCAGACAGTTTCTTATTATGGATGGCGGCAATATGGAGGTTGTGGATATTAAAGACGGTGAAGAGTATATTGATATTTATATTCGCTATCTTGGTGCCTGTAATGGCTGTGCTAGTTCAACCACCGGTACCCTTTATGCCATTGAGAACACTTTAAAAGAGAAGCTTTCTCAAAAAATTCGCGTTCTTCCGATTTAACTCCAGCAAACCAAGAGGCACCCTTACATGTAAAGGGCAGCCTAGAGGTTTTTATCAAACCAATTGGCCACTTCGCTTCGTATTGTATGGCGTAGCTGGATTCCGGCAACAAAATCACTGTTTTGGGCTTTTTGCATCAAGGTCACCAACGCATTACGGCGACGGGAGAGAAAAGGGTGATCAATTTGATGTGTATCGCCCATCACCACCAAACGCGTCTCATCGCCCATACGGGTTCCTACCAATTTAAGCGTCGCATTAGTCATATTTTGCGCTTCATCAATAATAACAAACTTACGCGAAATGGTGGTGCCGCGAAGGTGGGCAATATCCATCACTTCAATATTATGTTTGGCCATAAAATTAACCGTAGCATTCTCGCTTTTAGTAGAATTAACATTGCCGGTATATTCAACTCTGGCATCAATAGAATATTTGTTTTGATGCTCTATCGTAAAGTTGATAGCGGCATAAAGCGGGTACATAAAATAGCCCAGTTTTTGCTCTTCATCCCCTTTACGAAAACCAAGTTCTGAGTGCTGATCGGTAGCGGTTACGGTATTGCGGGCATAAACAATCCCCTCAACAATGCCCTCTTTAAAGAGCTCCAACCCCGCCTGAAGTGCAATCAGCGTTTTGCCCGATCCGGTAGAACCGGCCACCACGGTCACATAATTTTGCGGATGCGTGAGAATAGAATAATAAAATTTTTGCTCTAAATTAATAGGGCGGATCAACTCTTCATCAAACAGCTCGCCAAAACGTTTATCAAAATCGCACCACTCCAGATTACGGTTAAATCCAAGAGCATAACGCTGCACGCCAGTTTCGTAAATTTCACTGCTACTGCTTTGCGCCTCTTGAATAAAAGTCAGTTGTTCAAAGTTAAAGTAGTGCTGATCTTCTTCAAGTTTGGGTTCCTCTTGATAATAGAGCTGGTGCGCAAACTCGATTTTATCGGGATCATCCACACTGGCATTGCGAATACTTTGGGCACGAACCCCCTGCACCTCGGCTGCGATTTTAAACGATATGTCGTTTGTGAGCAGCGTAAAACCATAATCATGGGCAATCTCGGCGATCTTGGCGTCATTAAGCCCCTTGACTTCATAAAACGTGCTATTAACACGATAATGTTCACGGTAAACGGTATACAGATCAATAGGTACAACATCGCTACCATGCAGCGAACGATCAAAATTGATGGTGATACGGTAATATTTATCACCACTAAACGACTCACCTTTAATCGTGTCACGCATACACTCAGGAAGTGTCTCAAACGCTACTGGCACCCCCTGCCCGTTGTCGGCCAGACGAAAAAACTCACGCGCTCGAAATCCCGCTTCACCGCGCATGTCATCTTTTTTGTTGTTAAGTTCTGCTAAAACGATATTGGTAATAACTACGGCATTTTCATTGTGCTGTGATATCTTTAAAATATTGGCCGGATCATCAAGAATAACGGAGGTATCAAGTAGATAGCAGTTTTGTTGTTCGCTCATAGGGACCTTTACATGTAATGAACTGATAGGTAAAAAAACCTATATATAAACTCTCTAGAGTTCTTGTAAGAACTCTATTTAAACGCACTTTGAGTAAAGCCCAAAGTGCTACGCTAGCCGCTGTGGCACTAAAGCTTGCCCCTTTGGGGCAGATGAGTTCTTTCAGTTTTGCAAAAAGTCTATTATACTTCCGAAAAGCTTATGCTTTCGCCTACCCTAGGTAATAGCTTTTAAGAGCGTCCATGCGCCGTCCCATATTAAGAAGCAGCATATCGGCAATCACCAGTGCCGCCATCGCTTCGCACACTACCGAACCGCGAATAGCTACACAAGGATCATGGCGACCTTTAAGCTCAAAATCAATCTCTTCTTGCTCCGTGGTAACGGTATGCTGTGTTTTAAAAATCGAAGGTGTCGGCTTAAAATGGATTTTGATGACGATATCCTCGCCATTGCTAATACCACCCAAAATACCGCCGGCATGGTTGCTCTCAAATCCATCCTTACGTATTGGATCATTATTTTCACTGCCATGTTTTGCAGCGCTTTGAAAGCCCTCGCCAATCTCAACACCCTTAACGGCATTAAGCCCCATCATGGCATCGGCCAATACGCCATCAAGCTTATAATACATTGGCTCGCCAAGCCCTACGGGCACACCGCTAATTTTAACCAAGGCCACACCGCCAACCGAATCGTGCGCATTTTTGGCATCAAGTACCGCCTTTTTTTGTGCGGCTTCTACCGAAGTGTCAAGTGCGTAAATTTCACTTTGTGCCGGATAATCAAAATCAATATGTTGTGCCGTAATACCACCAATAGCACTCACCCCGCTTTGACAACGAATACCTAACTCTTGAAGCATCAATTTAGCAATAGCTCCTGCTGCCACACGCGCCGCCGTTTCACGCGCACTAGAGCGACCGCCGCCGCGGTAATCGCGTATGCCGTATTTATACCAATAGGTAAAATCAGCATGCCCGGGACGAAACACGTTTTTAACGTTATCGTAGTCTCCCGATTTTTGATTGGTGTTGTAAATCACCATTGCAATAGGCGTACCGGTACTTTTACCCTCAAATACGCCGCTTAAAATTTCAACCTTATCACCCTCTTTACGCGCCGTAGCATAAGCATTTTGCCCAGGTTTTCGCCGATCCAGTTCGTTTTGAATAAATGCTTCATCAATAAGCAGTCCCGCCGGAACGCCATCGACAATACACCCCAATGCCTTGCCGTGCGACTCTCCAAATGTCGTAAAAGTAAAACGCGCGCCAAAACGGTTCATGAGAGCTCCTTTTTAAGCAGTTGCAATGCAATATGCGCGGCTTCTTGCTGCGCAATTTTTTTACTTTTTCCTACCGCACTCGCATAAATCTTACCATCAATTTTAACAGCGATCTCAAACTCTTTGAGATGATCGGGACCACGGCTGTGTAAGAGCATATATTCAGGGGTTGTGCCAAAATGGGCTTGTGTAAGTTCTTGAAGTGACGTTTTATAATCTTTAAAAAGCGTATCTAGTGATAATTCATCATAAGTTTCATCAAGCAACGCAATCGTAATACGTGTGACCGTCTCCAGACCGCTCTCAAGATAAATAGCCCCCATAACCGCTTCAAAAGCATTGGAAAGCAGCGAAGGTTTGCTCCGCCCTTGATTATTCTCTTCGGCATTGGAAAGAAAAATGTATTGCCCCAAACCAATGGCGTTGGCAAGGCGTGTAAAACCCTCTTCATTCACCAATGATGCCCGCATTTTTGAGAGCTTGCCCTCATCATGTTTGGCAAAGCGTGTAAACAGATACTCACCTACCACAAGATCCAGTACCGCGTCTCCCAAAAACTCCAAACGCTCATTATTGTAGGGCTGCTTATAACTTTTATGTGTCAGCGCTTCAATAAGGAGCTTTATGTCATTAAAATGGTACCCCAGCCGCTCTTGCAGCGGTTGCAATTCATCCATCGTTTATCCTTTATTTTTTAAAACCCTAAAGCTGAGCTTTGATCTCTTCGGCAACACCACGAGCAATGGTGTCACACCGTTCATTCTCCTCATGGCCATCATGCCCACGAACCCATGTTGCATGCACATGATGCGAAGCTGAAACTTCTAAATACTCTTGCCATAAATCAGGATTTTTAACCTTTTTAAAATGGCGCTTTACCCAGCCTTCAAGCCACTCATTAATGCCTTTGACGACATAGCTCGAATCTGAAATAATTTCAACGTCACACGGTTCACTCAGTGCTTTTAAACCTTCGATCACGCCACGAAGTTCCATACGGTTGTTCGTGGTGTGTTCTTCACCTCCACTGACAATTCGTTCGTGCTTACCATAGCGCAAGATTGTTCCAAAACCTCCAGGCCCCGGATTGCCCAAAGCCGAACCGTCACTAAAAAGAGTAATTCTCTTCAATCATGTCCTTTGTAAGTATCAGTTCACACATCAACGTGTCAATACTGTGACAACTCGGACAGCGGTGAAACGAAAATGGCAGTACCTGCTTGCACTCTTTGCAAAGGTACTCAAACTGTAACGTAGCGCCTTTTTTGCCGCAACTACGTATTTTAATCAACATATCAAGCTCAAATATCGCGCTTTCATCCGAGAGAGCCACATCACCACGTGCGCTATAGAGCTCTCGCAAGAAACCGTTATGTGCAATTATATCCAAATCAAGGGCATCTGGTGGAAGCTGCCACAGCAGATCCGCAATACGTTTGCACTCAGATTGATCAAGGTGTTGCCACGCTGTTTTGGGATCATGGCGAAATAAATACTCATATACCAGATACGAAAGTTTATGATGTTTGGTATAAAGTGCAATCAGTTTTTCACTCTTTTGCGAAACATCCAGATTATTATCGTTGATAATGATTTTAAGCTTGAGATAGAGCTTATCTTTGAGCGCGTCAACGCCAAGCTCTTCTAGTGGTTCTAGCACTTCGATTGCTTTGTCATACGCTTTGAGATTTTCATACACCAACAGCAGTGATTCAAGCGCTCTTGGTGTTCTGGGGTGACGTTTTAGTATTTGTAAAAAAATCTCTTTAGAACGCTCTAAAAATCCGGCCTTAAAATAGATTCGTCCCAAATGCAGCATGGTATCTCTACGCGCCAATGGATCACGCTGCAGTTCAATAAGGCTTTGATAAATTTCAATGGCTTTTTCATAATCGCCTATTTTTTCATAGGCCGTAGCCAGTAACAGCCACGACTTTTCAGATAGGCCGCCCTTTTCAATCAGTGCTTTGAGTTCGGCTTCGCTAGGGAGTTTATGAAACTGTTTGGCAAAACGATCCAAACTTTTATCATCTTCACGAATTTTATACCGACCCCACCAGTAACTAAAAAAGGCCATAATAAAGATAAGTGCAAAAAAAACGATCACGCCAAAAAGAGGATCACGCAACTCTAAAAACAGACCGTTCAATACTGCTCCTTTATATGAGGCATCATTATAACGCTTGAGAGATAAAATCCGGCTCTTGTGAGTACGACACTAACATGGTGTTATAGCGTTTTTAATTTGAAAATTGGTAATCTAAAAATTAATCGTAGTGGCATACCACACAAGCCTAACAATATGCTGCGTTTCATCAATTTCAGCATAAAGATGGGGTTCAAGAGCACAAAGCACCTCACCCGTATTCAATTGCTCTTTACATGTAGCTTTTTGAAGCTGTGCTCCTACATGCGCTCCTGCGGCGGTTTGCACCTCTTCTAAAACGCTCTCAATACGCCCTATATACTTGCCGCTGGCATCGGGGTAACAATCGCAAAGCACTTTTCCCCCACGCTGCAAGCGAATGAGCGAATAGGTACGGCCGGCTTCAAAACGGCTAAACAATTTTGCCTCAAACCCTGGCAGTAGTGCTGCTATTTTTGCCGTATCAAAAAGCGTTGTCGCTTTTATAGCACCAAGACCTTCGCTTGTAAATGTTATTTTATAAGGCATACCGCTTGGGGATGAACAGCCTAAAAGCAGCAAAAATGATCCTATTAGTACCATGTATTTCATGGGCTTATTATAACCTTTGTCACTGCCAATTCAACTTTTAATTTTTTTGAGCTACTCAAGCCTTTTTCATCAACAACCGTCACCATAAATTCACCAAGTCTTGGTTTCCAAAAGAGGGGTTCATTGGATCTGCTTGTGCCTACAAATGCTTTATTGACATACCAATAGGCTTTGTAAGAATCCGCATCCAACAGGGCAATAAAAGGAAATAACGTTTCATCCATTTTTTCTGCTTCTACTGTATAAATTAGCCCTTGTGTCGGTGATTTAATTACGGGTTCGCTCCCCGTTTGTGTCTTTTTGGTACATCCACTTTCATATGGAGGTGGCATCTTTTTCTCAATGCCCGCCATTTGAAAAACTTCGCGAATATCACTTGGCCAAAACTCAAAAACCTCCATTCTTGTTTCATCTTTTTTTGCTTTGCAGGCCCTTAGGCCTGTTTTAATGTTAATAGGTACTTCCCGATAAACATCAGAAACCATAATGGGCGAAACACCAGGGATAAACCACCCTTTTTTTATTTTTGGGCATAATCTTCCCGGAAGTGCTCCGGTTGTAGCGCAAATATCAACTTTTGAAATGTTTAAGCTTGCTAAAGAGAGATCATCTTCAAACACATCTTTTTCATCCAAAGCCTTCATAATATTGAAAAACAGCGGTGCGGCTGCTTTGCGCCCAACAAAGTTAGGATTGGAACTACCATCAAAATTTCCAACCCACACTGCCAAAATATGCTTACTACCTACTCCTACACTTAAAGCATCTCGAAAGGCAAACGACGTTCCCGTTTTCCATGCATACTGTGCTCTTTGTTTGCGAACTCCTACAAACTCTTGGATATCAACCGCCGGATTTTGGCGCAGCATATCAAGTGTTAAATACGCACTTTCTGCCGAGAGCATTCGCTGTTGTTCACGTTTCATATCCTTTTTAATCATATGAACCTCTTCTAGCATTCCGCCATTGGCAATAACCCCATAGAGTCTTCCAAGTTCAAGCAGTGAAACTTCCATACCACCCAAAGCAATCGCCATCCCATAATGCTCAGCATCTTGCATATTGGAAATGCCGGCATTTTGCATAAAGGTATAAAAACTTGGATTTGAAAGCTGAGAAGCCAAGCGAACTGCTGGAACATTGCGGCTGCTAATTAGAGCCTGCGTTGCAGAGATAGGGCCTAAAAAAACATGGTCATAATTTTCAGGTGTATAGGCCTGAAGTCGGTAAGGCGTATCTTTAAGCAGCGTATTGGGATGGATAAGGCTTTGATCCATTCCTAGTGCATATATGAAAGGTTTTAGCGTTGATCCGGGAGAACGCTTTGCGACAACACCATCAACCTGACCCAATATCTTATCGTTATAGAAATCAGCAGATCCCGCCCAAGCCCTAACTTCCATACTTTTTTTATCAATCAACAAGACCGCCGCGTTCGTAAGACCGTTGCCTCTATTTTTGTTAATCCACTCATGAATTGCTTTTTCGACAATACCCTGTTTATGAAGATCCAATGTCGTGCGCACTACCCCTGATTGCAACGACTCTTTTTCAAGATAGTTGGTAAAATGAGGTGCACGAAAAGCAAACGCTTCTCTTGGATATACATGTAAGCCTAGTTTCATCCATGCATCGTTGTCTTCTTGCTCTTTTAAAGAGAGCTGTTCACGGTAGCGTTGATACAGATGATCTCTTGCAGCAATCATATGCTTATACCCTGTGTTACTAAGCGGATTGCGTTTGGTTGGATTTTGCGGAACCACCACCAATGCCAAAGCTTCAGGAATATTTAGCTGCAAGGCACTCTTATGAAAATAGATTTGGCTTGCGGCTTCGATGCCTTCGATATTGCCGCCATAAGAGACGGTGTTAAAATAAAACTCCAAAATCTGCTGTTTGGTGTAATGATGTTCTAACCAAAGGGCATAAAATATCTGCTCTAATTTGCCAATCACCTGACTGGACTTCAAATTAAACGCTACTTTTGCCACTTGCATTGTAATTGTCGAAGCGCCTTCACGTCGTTCATTTTTGAGATATGTGGCAACAAACGCCCGCCATAATGCAAGAAAATTAACCCCGGGATGCAGATAAAAATAGTTATCTTCATAAAGGATTGTGGCATCAATAACATGCTTTGATAAGGCATCATAAGGAATCCAAAGTCGGTATTTTTCATCCTTGCTTAGTGTCAAACGCAATGCATTATCGTTGTTGTCTTTATAAAGGGTGGAATAGGTGTGCCATGCCAGTATGCTTTTGTTAGGTACTTGATGCCATTTATAAGTAAACACCCCTCCCAAAAAGAGGAGTATCAAAAAAATAAAAACGCCTTTTTTCAAATACGATCTGCCGCCATCACTTTAATTTTTGAAGCTGCTGTATATGAAAAGATATCAGGATCATACATCGATGTAGCACTCGCCGATGGCACCACAAACGTACCTGCTGCGGTTGCTTTAACTTTATAACGCAATTCGGTCATATTGTTGGAAAAACTTGCATAAAAGACAACGCGGTCTTCTCGCACATCAACATAATCAGATACCCAGCTCCCATTTTCTCTAGGAACCGACTCTCGAATGACTTCAAACCCACCCGGAAGCAGATCAATTAGCACCACATTGGAGAGAAAAGCTTGTTTTGTGGTACGCACCTTAATGCGTACTTCCACCTCATCGCCTTGCTGTATTTCATTGACAATCGAACCGTTTTTGTCAACATACTCTTTGAATATTTCAATGCCTTGCGCCAATGCTTTGGTATGAGGGGTTTTATCGTATCCAGATTCAACAAGCTGATAAAACAGCGGTGTCGCTGATTCAATGGCAACTTCAGGCTCTGACAAAGGTACATTCGCTGTCATAAAAGGTTTCAGAGCCGATTTTGGCAAAGCAATTTTTTGTTTACCAACAACAAAAAACTCTAATGCATCATTACCATACTTTTGCTCATTTTTCTGCGAGTATGCGCTCAAGGCTAAAATCGTGTACGATGCTGAAATGGTGTTGAGTTTGCCCTCCATTACCGACTTTAGAAGCGGCAAGATGTTGTCATTGACATTCAATTCCATCTTTGGAAAATGCGTTGTTATAAGATAAATATACTGAGCATTCATAGTAAGGTTGGATTGAAAATCCGTATAACCCGTTGCATAAGAAGGATCAAATGCTTTTATAAGCTCTTTTGCCGCTTTTTCTTTTTTAAGCAGCGTATACGACGCAGCCATATAGGTTGAAGTAATGTCTTTTTTCCAGTCGTTACCGCTTTTTTGAAGTTCATTATGCAAATCAATCAGATAATTGGTTGCCACCTCTGAATTTCTGATTAAAAGATAAATTGCTAAAGCTTTTTGCCTTGCTTCTTCTATTGAAGCACTCTTCTTTCGCGCAATGCTACGAAGATAATCCATCCCGCCATCATACAAATTTTTTGAGGTGTTATCGATCATTGAAATGCTCTTTAGCTCTGTTAAAAAGTGCATTGCATAAAGTGAAGCAAAGATGTTGGTTTCACTTGATGAGGGCCATAGGGCAAATCCGCCATCTCCAAGTTGACGCGCACGCAACATCTGAAGCACTGCATCAACTTTGGTATCAATAGGCGTATCTTCAAATTTTGATGATTTTGAGAGTGCTACCCAAGGAAATGTCTGAGAGATAATCTGCTCGGTACATCCATGAGGATACGACGCAAGATAATCACTCAATCCACTTGCCAAAACAAAAGGTGAATTGGATGCAGAGAGTGTTTTTGAACCCAAAGATTTATAAAGTATTCGATCTGCACCAATCACTACAGCATGCTCTTTTTGATAGCCGGCTTTGATAGTTGTTGCATAATTTTGAGCCGGTCGAATGCTTAGTGTGGCATTGCGTGTTTGAAATACATTGCCACTGCGTGCCGTAAAGGTAATTTTTCCCTCACCCAAAGCATCCAAAGCTTTGATGCTAAAGCTTGCTTTGTCTTCATCGCCCTGCGCTATTGTTTTGGTAACTTTATTGTGCGATAAAAGCGTGAGATTATCACTTAGTTGTATTGAAATATCCACCTGAGCATTTTTTTCGCTCCCCTCCATGGCGTTACTCACGCCAACTGTCACTTGAAACTCATCATTGGGAGCAGCCATATTTAACACATTTGGCGAAAGCACAAACGGACCGCGCACAATGGTTTTGGCTTCAGCAGAGCCCATGGCATCATCACTGACGGCTACGGCCATAACCTTTAAAGAACCACTAAAAGAGTCAGGAACCCTAAAATTGAGTTCGCGCACATCCGTATTGGCATCGACAATTCCAGACCAATACACCGCAGGTTTATCTAACGTCCTTTGAAAAGGATTAAGATTAGCTCCAAGAGCACTCTTCATCGCCATAACACCGCCACCGATTCCGGCTGCTTCAACATAACGGCTAAATTCTGGCAAAATCAGGTCCAGCATCTGATACGTTTGCACATTGAGTGCTCTTTTTTTCAAAAAATGTTTCAGCGGATCAGGAAGCGTGTATTTTGCTACTTGCAAAATTCCTTCATCAACAGCAAAAACAACTATTTTTGCCTGTTTGTCAGTTTTATATTGAATAGTGAGATTTTCACCCGGCTTGACACGCTGCGATACATTCAGATCAATATGAACCCGACGCTTATCGCTGTTAATTTCAAAAGGAACTACCGCATAAGAGAGTGGAGACGTAAATATCTCTTTAGATGCCATAGAGCGCACAAAGGTGACATTCACGTAAGCATTACCCTCAAGATCTTGCGGCAATGTAATTTTTTGAATCGAACTTTTTGTGCTTGTGCTAAACCATTGGTGTGCATGCACTTTATCGCTTTCAATGGTAATCAGTCCCGATCCAATATAAGGCGCAACGATGTTTGCCTCAATCGTTTCACCTGGTTGATAGGTTTTTTTATCGAGTTTAAGCTTTAAAACCGCGTTTTTTTCCAACGCTCCCGTTAGATTGCTTTTTGTTGCAACATAATAGTTGATACTAGAGAGAAGTCTTCCATCGGAATTTGAAACATTTAGTGTAAAATCGCCTCCCTCGTGTGTATCTAGTTTGACGCTAGTACCTTGTGCACTCACCATTAAAGGCTGTCTCAGGCGATTTTTCTTTTTAATGACCGTCTCATACTGATAGCGGCCGTCTCGCTGTTTGGTCAAAACAGAAACGCGCTCATTATAAATGAGTTCCAGCTTTAAATCATTAAGATCCATAGGATTAAGTTTTGAATCAACCGCTATAAACTCTATTGAGCGGTCTTGATCTTTTTTAAGATACGAAAGATCGCCATCAGCTTTAAAGCCCAACATCAAATCGGTATCGCATACCCGTGTTGATGCTTCTGCCCAAACGCTTCTTCCCCCATCGGGCTCAAACCCTTCGGCTTTAAAATCAACGCGAAATGCTCCCGTGTCATAAGGCAGTGCCACATCAAAAGAGGCCGAACCGTTGCTATCACTTTGCATGTCGTTAAAATCAATCGTTTCTTGACGACGTACTTTCTCATCAAAAAGCGGCATCATAAACGTGTATGATGAAAATTTTGCAAAGTAAAACTGCGTTGGCGTTATGGTAGCAGAGGCACGAATTTTTCTATTTTGCGCGGGAAGGCCAAAAAGATTTGTCAGTTTCACTTCGGTTTTCAAATCTTTAATGCTGACCCATCCCTCTGTATTATAGGGATTAAAACGCGCTTTAATTTTCATGGTGTCGGGTTGAAACTCCTCGATAGAAAAAGAGGCGGTTCCTAAAAAGTTTTCCTGCTCGTATCCCGAAGATGTTTTAATGGGAAGATAGATGTTAAAGGTATATTGTCCGGTTGGATTAAGCAAAGAAGTAGGCAGATCAACTTCGAAAAAGCCACTTTTATCGAGTGAAAAATCTTTTTTATATATGAGTTTATTGCGTGAATCATTCACTTTTGCACGCACTACGGTTCCGTTTTCAAGCTTGAAATTGCCTTGCCTTACAATAGCGGCCAAATGAACATTTTCACCAGGTCTGTAAATACCGCGATCACTAAACGCATAAGCGCTCAGTTCATGCTCTTTATCGCCATCATACGAGTGGACTCCTCCCACATCAAACTGAGAGTAGTTTATTGCTCTATCAAACTCTTGATAAGGAATAAATGCTAAATCATTTCCTTTTTTTGCAACAATCACCGTTGGCTCTTGCGCACGGGTATAGTTATCAAGGTTTAGTACGCTGATGGTGCCACTGGATGATGTGAGCGCAGATTGTATGGGTTGTCCATTTTTACCAATCACACTAACGTTAGCTTGACTTACCGGTTTGCCAGAGCTTATAGATTCCACAAAAATATCTCGGCTTCCATCAGCAGCTTTCTTGACCACAATTCCCATATCGGTGACAATAATAAATCGTTTGTCTTCTAAATTGTAATCGCTTCTTTTTTTCTTGATATTGTAATCTTCGACACGCACAAAAAAAATGCCGCTGCCTTGATTGTGCAGATATTTTGACAAATCCAGCGAAGCGTAGTTTTGATCTTTTGGATGGGTTTTGGCAAGCGAAATCACCTCTTCAAGCTGTTGATCGGTAATATTGTCTGCATTAAAGGTGTAGCTATTAAAGATGGGGGATGTAATATCGCCACTGGTTTGTGATATGAGATGGTTAATCTGATCATCTTGCAGTTTTTGCACCGTCACTTTCAAACCCGATAAGCCCCGTACGGCAAAACTAAGCTGCTTTTCACCTGACAAGGCAAGCAGTGAACCCTCTCCCATAATCTTAAGCGCTATGGGATACGCAGGAATCTCACGGCGCTCTTGAACATCTCGACGAAGCTTAAACCCATTAACAGACATCATCCCTTTTTTGAGTTTAACCGATACCTGCCCTTGAATTGGTATTTCAGATTTTAGAAAAAAATCTTTTGAAGATGCACCAGATATTGGCAATATTTCTATATTAGGATCAAAAGCAAGCTCTTTCCCGTCCTTACTCTTTGTGGCCGTAATTTTAATATGACTGACAAACTCCTCATAAGCTATCGCATCGCTCAAAGCGATATGAAATATCTGTTGCGGATCTCCATTTTTATTTTCGACAATAGCATAATCAGCATTCTCAAGCTTTAAAAAGCTGTAAATGTCTGGAATCAGTTGTTGCGTCTCTTGAGGCTCTTTAAGTGATGCTTTGCCTAAGGTTGTTCGCACCCCTTTGCCTACAATCAGTTTAAGATAGTGTTCTTTATCCGTAATAGCAATAATGCTAGATCGGAGATAAACGGTTTTAAAATCAGGCTCGTATGTCAACTCATACGGTATTGTCTGTGCATTTGCAGGATCAAGAAGCTGGATGTTGTTTGCGAGCGACGCTTTGTCTACAGGGTGTGTAAATGTTATGGTTGCAAAGATGTTGTGATTTTTTCCATTGGCATTATCTTGTTCAAGTGACATATTTTGAATCGATCCCTGAAATGCGGGGGTGACCCATTCTATGGTGTTTTTTTCCAACTTCAAAGCATTTTTGTCAAATAAACTTTGATCCATCCGAATCACAAACTCTTGATCAGCAGGCCAATCTTGTTTTGGTATGAAGGTAAGTTGTTCCTGATTTGTCCATTTCCAAGTACCAGAAATTGCCGGAGAAAGTGCGACTCCTTTTGTTACTTCTTTACCAACATCATCAATCGTGGCAATAGGCGCATTAATCTCTTCTTTATAGTGTTTATTGTGCGTATCTGCTGTATTTTCAAATGTAATACTGAGATGATCCGGTTTATTATTGTACGTTATTGCCGGAAATGATGTTGAAGCAACGCTAAGCAATGCTTTTTCCGCAGGGTTCAAATAAACATATGCCAATGCCCCCAAACCCACAAGAAATATAAGAGTAACGCCAAGAAGTCTTTTATTCATTTCTTTTAAAAAAAATCCGTTTTTCATCACCAAACGCCTTTCATAAAATTATTACTTTGGATACTATAGCACTATGCAAAAGCAATTTCACAATGACTTTATTAAATTCCAATCCAAAATTGCACAATTTCGACAAAACACTCATTTTGATGCCCGCTTAAGCGAGTATGCAGAGCTAATGAATCAGATGATGTCGGTATCGCCCGATGATATGCGTGAATTTGCCGAAAAATCCCCCACCTTTTTAGATGCTAGAAACCGATCTCTTGCTGCTATGGAGCGGGTTTTGGAAATTCATCAAGAGCTTGATACTCTTTTTAAAATGGATGAAGCCACATTGGCTGCGCACTGCCATGATGACCTTGCAAGCGTTGATGCACAGATTGCTAAAAACGTGCAAGAGTCTGCAATGCTACTTAAACAATACGAGCACTACAGCGAAATAGGACGCAAAACGCTAGAGCAGCTTCATTCGCCGTTTTTTTCTCAGAATCTCTAAAGGCTCTCTAGCTCATCAAAAAGCTTTTTGGCCATCACGCGGTAATCGCGCTCGAGATCCAGTAGCTTTTGCTGCCCTTTTTTACCTGCTTCTATTAGGGTTTCTTCGTCCGTTTCAATCAATTTTTTTAGTTGCAATATAATGCTCTTGGTCTCAAAAGTTGAAAAGTATGCCTCGCTCTCTTCATCAAAAATAGAGCGATTTTTTTCATTAATACTTAAGAGTGCCGGCACCGCATTGGCGTAATAATCCACTACCTTAGCTGAAAGTGCATTATTGTAAAGTTCACGATTGGGCAGCAGCCCTAACCCGACATCACACTTTTGAATCTCTTCATAAATGCGGCGCAATTCATCGGTATAAACGATCTCAATGCGATTTTTTATTTTAGGATAAATTTTGACAAGCTGTTGAATAACTTCGGGGTCATGTACCACCATACTAAGATGCCACGGCAAATCGTGAATGGCATTAAACGCATCAAGCACCACTTCAAACTCGCGCAATCGATCCAAAGAACCCACATAAATAAAACGGCGCACCCCATCATGACGTACAGGACGCACACTGATGGTTTGAGGATCAAGCGCAGTGAGTAGCGAATAAACCTTACATGTAACATTAGGATAAAAGACCCGCTGCATTTGGGTTGAGGTGGGCATGAAAATATCAACCTGGCTGATTAATCGGTCTTTAGCCGCATTTCCAACTCTCAGCCGCCATTTTTTAAAAAAGCCTGCGCCTTGCATCTGCGCTTCTTCATAAGCCAGCGTGGTTTTGGCAAATGAGGTACGAAATCCCACTTTATAGTGATACTGGTAACGATATTTCAAAATGGTGCCCAAAATATGGCTGACATTACGCACAAACACATAATCATACTGCGCCATATCTACATCATGTCGTTGCAAATATGCCACGATATCCTTACTGTAGTGATCGGGCACAATAAAATCATCCCCTTTGATCTGAAAACTGTGTTTATACTTGGTAAAGTACACCACATTAACACCCATGTACGCTTTAAGATAGCCGTGAAAGAGCGATTTAATGGTGCCGTGTTCGCTGTACTCTTCTTGGTCGGTAATGTATAACAGTTTTTTCATAGGTCACTCCTCATCATCAGTGAGTTCGCGTCGAAACGCTTTACGGTCAAAATTAAGCCCCAAATATTCGCAAACTTCAATGGTATCACGTCCGGCATTGCCCAAACAGCTAGTAGCCCCTGGCGATGGTGTCATATTAAAAATAATCCCCTCACCCGTATTAATTGATGCTTCTCCAAGCATCAGTTTTTCATTTTTCTTATCCAAAATTTGTGGCCGTACCCCGCCAAAACCTTTGGCGTAACGGATCTCTTCTTCTTGTAATCCCGGAACAATTTTGCGTGCATCACGGATAAAGAGTTTTTTATTAATATAAGGAATCTCAAACAAGAAATTTCTAAAGATGTAATTGCGGATATCGCTGTCTTTAAGCAGATCATAAAAGATGCGGAAAATTCTAAAATCAAGACGTAATGTTTTAAAAAAATCAATCATCGTAGCATTACCGTGATAACGCTCTAACTTTGGCATCACCAATGCCGTTGGGCCAAAACGGGTATAACCGCCCAAGAGAATGTCGGGATCACCATGCAATGCGGCAAAGGGGAGTTTGGGGTTTTGTACCATATACACTTTACCGTTTAGAATCTTTTTGGTTGAGACATAAAAGCTCCCCGCTACGGGCAGTGTGGCATAATCAAGCCCATAGCCCATTTGATGCGCCAAATAAAGGCTGTGTGCTCCGGCATTAACCACGACATAATTAGCCGTAAAGTGATGGCCCTGAACGGTCTCAAGATGAAACATTGAACCCAATTTTTGAATATGCGTGACTTCGGAATTAAAAAAGATATCGGTTACTTTATCTTCCATGCGCAAGGTGTTGTCGATAAAACTGACACTTAGCGCTTTAAAGTCCACCGTTGTCCACTGCCCTTGTGCGCCCATGCCCACAATATCTTCTTCGCGCTCTTTACCCTCTTCATCAAACACAAGAGCGGGTTCAATCTCTTTGATGCGCTCTTTTTCATAGAGTTCCAAATAGGGATAAAGCGGTTTAAACTCTTCAAAGCGTTTGCGGATAAATTTAGCCTCTTTAAACCCTACGCCAATGGCCATTTTTTGATGCGAAAAAAGAATTTTATTTTCATACTTATGCTGCAAGCAGTATTTTTCAACCATTTTGGCTGTGCGGCTGACCTTTTGCGCTTTTTCAAGTGTGTAGTTGGTTTCGATATCCCCGCAGTGAATGGTTTGCGAATTGGCTGAACCGTTGGAATTGAGTGTTGCTAATGACTCGTACTTTTCTAACAAACAGATGGATGAAACATCCGTATAACGACCCATTGTGTAATAGAGTGCGGCACCCGAAATGCCCCCGCCGACAATAATAACGTCGTAATGGTTTTGTGTCATGGCCTGCTCCGATAGTTGCTGATTATATTATAGCGGTGTTTTAAAATAACTGGCCTTATACCCTCCATTTCCAAAAACATACCACCATATGTCAAAGCAGCTTTAGAGTCTTATTGATACCTTGAAACAATTCACTGTAAAATTTTAAAAACGTTGGCAAGGAACAAAATGTTCAGATCAGCAAAGAATTCCGATTCGGCAACAATAAAAGCATTGATCTTTGGCGTGCTTAAAGACTACGGGCTAGAACCTGACCCCAAAGAGACAGATTTGGACCTTGAAAATATAGAAAAACACTATTTTGAGTCGGGTAGATATTTTGAAGTTTTGGAAAATCTTGAAAAAGAAATAGTAGGTACTTTAGGGCTCTATCAAAAATATGGGTTCACGCCCTATCAAGCAGAGCATCTTTCAAAAAGATGCGATCAGGCATTTATTAAACACTTGGATAGAAAAATTAAAAAATACTAAAAACGTTTGAAGTGAGCTAATAAATTGCCGCTAGGTAATTTATTGACTACTCTAATTTGTTAGCATATGCCCTCTTAATAGTTTTTGTAATAACAACTCTTCTATATTTTGTCTTGAGTCAAAAATAGCCATAATATAAACAGTGTCATTTTCAATTTTGTACATAATTCTCCAAGGTTGTGCAATCAGTTCTCTATAAATAGTTATACCTTCTTTTAGAAGCTCAGGAACGACTCTACCTCTTAAAGGAAAAAAGTTGCTAGATTGTGCTTTTTCTTTTATTTGTTCATAAACTTCTCTTGCAGCACTTAAGCTATCTTTTTTAACATAATCAACAATATTTAAAAGGTCTTCTTTTGCATTTGAAGTCCATTTAATTTTATAAATTTTACTCATTTACCAAGGAGTTCTTCAACAGAGTTAAAAACATCTTCTTCAGTCTGAAGATTTCCACTTCTAATATCTTCTTCTGCAAATGAAAGAAGCTTCATTATAGCAAGAGCATTTTTCATATCTTCATAACTCTTTGGATCTTGTATAACAGCTTTAGCTTCACCATTTTGTGTGATTATCATAGGTCTATGAGTTTCATTAATATATTTTAGAACATCCGCTGCTTTACTTTTTAGATAGGTAACAGGCTTTATATCATTTACAATTTGCATAAAATCTCCTTCAGTCCTTTTATTGTACCAAATTAAGACTTAGTGTGCCAATGTGATGCTAGCGGCGAACTCTCTCTTTTACTTTACATGTAGGTATAAGGTGGCGACTGACCCCTTTTCCCTTTTCCTATTTTTTTTTTATTTTTGACCCCTATTTTCTATTTTCCCTATTTTCTGGTTAGGGATTTTCATTTGACTCTCGACGTTGCCCAAATGCATCAAATTTGCGTTTGAACACATAAATATAATCCAGAATCGCTTCTGTAAACTCCAATAGATTTTGGAAATCTGCACCCAAAATTTCACAAAATGACATGATCTTATAGATTTTACGCTTTTAATAACGATATATGAATGTTCTGTGAATGAAGATGCACTCTTACATGTAAGCAAAGTAAAACCCCTATGTATGAAGCTCTACTTTAAAAAGTAACTATTATTTTTGCCAAAGAAAAGGAGATCTAATAGATTCTCTCAATCATAAGCTGAATCGAAACGCGGCCGTTGAACTCGTTTTTATTTACCGTGTAGCTGCAGCTCATGCGGCGATCATCGGGGACGCTGAGGATTTCACGAAAGGCCAGGAGCTCGTAACTTTGGCGTTCAAACGGGGAAAATTTTAAGTTGACTCTTGAGTGTGAACGGTCGGCTCCAAAGAGTTTAACACTGAGCACTTCGGCGTTTTTAAGCAAAAAACGGGGTCTAGGGTTGGCCTCGCCATAGGGTTCAAAACGCTCTAGAATCTCTAAAAGTTCAAAATCAATCACGTCGCTTTCTAAAACACCTAAAATCTCCTCTTTGGGCATAAAATCGTTGGCATCAAGGTGCATTGCTTGGGCATTAATGCCCTCTTTAAACGCCTCGATATTGCTTACATGTAATGATAATCCCGCTGCCATTTTATGCCCGCCAAACTTTTGCAGCAGATGTTTTTGCGTATCAATCAGTTTAAAAATATCCACCTCGCCAAGTGAACGGGCACTCCCTTTTGCCGTGTCGCCATCAATGCGCAGCACAATAGCGGGCACACCATAGTGCTGCACCAAGCGCGCGGCAATAATGCCCACAACGCCCTCGTGCCAATCTGATGCGTATGCCACAATGACTTTATCGTTTGGGTTTACATGTAAGAGGGCTTCTTGCGTACTTTCTAGCTCGGTTGTTTTGCGTAATTCATTCAGACGATTAAGCTGCTCAAAACGCTCAAATGCCTCTTGCTCTTGCGATGCACTCAAAAAGGCCAAAGCAATGGATGCATCTTCTAAACGCCCCGCAGAATTGAGCCGTGGGGCAATCTGAAAGCCAATATCTTCGGAGCTGATACGGCTTTTATTTAAAAACTCTCTGATAATAACAAAAGCGGGGCGATGTGAGCGCATCATCTGTTTAAGCCCGGCTTGCACCATAGCGCGATTCATTCCTACAAGCGGCATCACATCGGCAACAATGGCCAAAGCCAACAGCTCAAGATATTGCGACATATCCACGTTTAAATTCAGCTCTTGTTTCAGCTGGGCCAGTAGCAACCACGCCACTTGTGCACCGCAAATCTCTTTAAACGGATAGGTGCATTGTGGCAGTTTTGGATTGACAATAGTATATGCATCAGGCAACTCTGATGAAGGGGTGTGATGATCGGTAATAATCAAATCCATGCCGCGTGCTTTGCAAATATGGGCCGCTTCATGCGCCGTAATGCCGTTATCTACCGTAAAAACCACATCGGCATCAATGCGCTCTAATATGCCTGGTGATACGCCATAACCATCGCTAAAACGGTTGGGTATACGTGCATCAAGCGCATAGCCAATTTCACGAAAAAAAAGCACGCAGATTGCTGTTGAGGTCACGCCATCAACGTCATAATCACCCACAAGCGCAATGCGTTCGCCCTTTGTAATGGCCAAAGCAAGACGCTGCGCCGCTTTTTGTGCATTATAAAGTTGTGAGGGGTGCGGTATGTCCGAGAGTTTGGGTAATTCACCGCCAAATCGGCGGCTAAGGATCTCTACAATACCTTGCTTGTCAAGAGAGGGTGCATCAGGCACTTTCGACATTGTGCAATGTTGCTTTTACAAAAGCTAAAATAGTGGGATTTGGGGTTTGCAAACGTGATGTGAATTCAGGATGAAATTGTACGCCCAAAAACCATGGATGCGCAGGAATCTCCACCGCTTCAATCAAACCATTAGATTCGCCCGTTACCAACATGCCAGCACGCTCAAGTGCCTCACGATACTCGGGGTTGGCTTCATAACGGTGACGATGGCGTTCATAAATAATACGCTGATTTCCATAAGCTTCTGCCAGATGACTGCCCGGTTTGGTCTCACAAGGATATTCACCAAGACGCAACGTACCGCCCATTGGCGATTTATGGGTACGCAATTCACTATCGCCAGATTGGTTAATGAAATTTTCAATCAGATAAATCATCGGATTGGCGGTCTGTTCATCAAACTCAACGGAGTTGGCATCTTCTAGGCCTAAAACATTGCGTGCATACTCTACAAGGGTGAGCTGCATTCCCAAACAAATACCCAAATATGGCACCTCTTGAGTGCGCGCATACTCGATAGTCTTAATTTTTCCCTCAACCCCGCGTGATCCAAAACCACCAGCCACTAAAACCGCATCACAATCAGCCAACAATGTTTCGCTGCCGCGTGATTCAACCTCTTCGCTATCTACCCAGCAGATATTCACACGAGTATCCAGATGTGCTCCGGCATGAATCAGCGCCTCTGTTAGCGATTTATAGGACTCTTTGAGTTCAAGATATTTACCTACAAAACCGATGGTTACCTGTTTTTGCGGTGATACAATTTTTTTAACCAGTGTATCCCACTGCGTCATGTCTGGAGTGAGTTCACCCAGCTCCAGCTCTTTAGCAATGGGAGCCAGAATGTTTTGTTGCAAAAAGCTCATTGGTACGGCATAGATGCTAGGTGCATCAAGCGCTTCGACAACACTATCTTGTGCAATATCGCATGAAAGCGCCAGCTTCTTTTTAAAGGTTTTGGGCATTGGAATTTCACTGCGCGCAATGATCATCTGTGGTGTAATCCCAATACGGCGCAGCTCTTGAACCGAGTGTTGCGTTGGCTTGGATTTTAGCTCTCCGGCGGCTTTAACATAAGGAATAAGCGTCACATGAATAAAAAATGTTCCTACAACCTCTTCATCATGTTTCATCTGACGAATCGCTTCCATAAACGGCAAGCCCTCAATATCGCCTACCGTACCGCCAAGCTCCACCACCAAAATATCATGCCCTTCACCGGCTTGTTTAATACGATCAACAATCTCGCCTACAATGTGCGGCACCACCTGAATGGTCTGGCCTAAATAGCCGCCGGCACGTTCGCGCTCAATGACTGAAGAGTAGACTTGGCCTGTGGTAAAGTTGGAGGTCTTAAGATACGCGGTATCCAAAAAACGTTCGTAATTACCAATATCCAGGTCGGTTTCGGCACCATCTTTGGTAACAAACACCTCACCATGTTCAAGCGGGCTCATGGTGCCGGGGTCAACATTAATATAAGGATCAATTTTCAGCATCCCCACATTTTTACCCGAATGCTTGAGCAACGTACCAATGCTGGCCGCTGTAATTCCTTTGCCCAATGAACTTAAAACGCCTCCAGTGACAAAAATATATTTAGTCATTTTCATTATCCAGTCTTGATTATTTGTTGTGTTGCTAGCTTACGTAAGCGCCTGATTAGTGGTACTATTATACTCTCAAATAACTAAGCACCATATAAAGGCGTCTTCTTGGAATCGGTTCTTTCTTATGCCGTCATTGCACTGGGTATTTCGGTAGTACTCAATCTTTTTTTAAAGTATGCCGGCATCTCTCCTATTATTGGATATATCGTTACAGGCGTGCTGATTGCGTACGGATTTGACCTGCAATATGCCGCCGATTCGCATCTGCTTGAACTGGTAGGAGAGTTTGGTATTGTCTTTTTAATGTTTACCATCGGATTGGAAATTTCGCTCAAAAAAATGAAAGCGATGCGTACCGAAGTCTTTGGCAACGGCAGCTTGCAAGTGGGCATCAGCACGGCCATTTTTTATGCTATTGCGCATTACGGTTTTAGCATTGCTGCTTCGACCGCACTCATTATTTCCCTGGCCCTTTCGCTCTCTTCTACTGCCGTGGTACTAAGCTATCTCAAAGCCTCCAAACAGATTTATCAGCCTTATGGACAAAGAGCTACCGGTATTTTGGTTTTTCAAGACCTTGCCGTTATTCCTATTTTATTGCTGATCGGTTTTTTAAGCATTGAAAATCTTGATATCCAACTGGTGGTGATTGAAACCCTTTTTAGTGCGCTCATTGTGCTTGGCCTGCTTTTTATTGTAGGCAAAACCGTTATGACGTGGCTGCTGCACTTTTCGGCCGGAAGCCAGACGGATGAGCTTTTTATCGGCTCCGTACTGGTGATTTTATTAGGAGCATCCCTGTTTGCTCATTTTATGGGTTTTACCTACTCACTTGGGGCTTTTATAGCCGGTATGATTATTGCCGACACCAAATACCACCACAAGGTCGAAGCCGACATTGGGCCTTTTAAAGACCTGCTTTTAGGCGTCTTTTTTGTTTCGGTAGGATTAAAGATCCATATAGGCTATTTTATAAATCACGTTGTTGAAATTCTGCTTTTGCTTGTGACGATTTTTACCATTAAAAGCGTGATTATCTATGCCATTGTTCGGCTCTCCTCCAAACGCGATACGTCACTTAAAACCGCACTGGCACTGGCACAGGTGGGCGAGTTTTCTTTTGCTATTTTTGCGCTGGCGCATAGCGCCAACCTCATCAACACCGATCTCACCCAGATGCTTGTGCTTACCGTGGTGCTCTCCATGGTTTTAACCCCGTTTATGATTGCGCGCATTGACGCGCTGGTTATCAACGTGTTGCATGAAGAGACATTTGAGCAAGATTTAAACGCTTTGCAGACCCGCTACAATCATATTATTGTCTGCGGTTACTCTACGGTGGGAATGTTTGTCACCAATGAGCTTGATAGCCTGCAAACCGAGTACATGGTGGTCAGTAATTCGTTTAAACATGCCAAGCGGGCGCAGATGCATGGGCGCAGTGCCTATTTTGGAGACATCTCCAAACGCAGTATGATTGAAGCCTTACATGTAGAAAATGCTGCGGCCGTGATTATTACGCTGGAGAGTTTTGACAAGATACTTCTGATTTGTGAAGCACTTAAAGAGTACGCCCATAAGGTTAAGATTATTGTTAAAGTGGCCACCTTGGAAGAGAAGCAGACGCTTGAAGCCATGAACATCGGCGTTGTCGTTGATAGCAAACGTGTCATCAGCCATGTTTTGGTAAGCGAAGCGAGAAGCTGTGCTCTTTAGATACCTCTTAGCACTTTTACTAAGTTTTCACACCCTTTATGGACTTTCGCTAACCGATAAAAGTTATTGCTTGGTTGAAGGGGAAAGCAACCTGACATCCCTACAAAAACAGCCCATGTTAGCGTGGACGTTTGATCGTATCAACATTGGTTTTTCACATGGTAAATCGCTTTGGATGCGCTTTAATGTTCATAACGCTGATAACACCGTGCAAAACGCTGTGTTATACCTTGATAATCCTCTTTTAGAGCATATTACGCTCTACCGAGATGCTCAGATTATTGGGCAATCAGGACTGTTACATGTAGACGACAAGCGGCACTCTCTCTACCCTATGTTTACCATTAGCGCGGCGCCAAAAAGCAACCAAACCTATTATTTACATGTACAAAACAGCACCACTGCGCTGCAATTTGCGCTGCAACTTACGAGTAAAGAGCATTTTGAGCGCAATGACAGAGTGCAGCAGTTTGTTATTGTGCTCTATCTGGGTATGATTATTGCCTTTTTGCTTTATGCCGCGGCACTCTCTATCTACACCAAACAGCGCTCGTATCTTTTTTATATTTTTTATATCGCCGCGTTGCTGTTTCAGCAGCTTACCTATCTGGGATTTTTGCCGCTGTATATGCCACGTGCCTTCACTGCCATTGACAACCTGCTGGTGGTGCCTAAAGTTGCAGCCATGATTATTACCGCCGCCTTTTTTGCCCGCTCATTTTTGAGAACCTCGGCGTTTGAGCGCATTGACCGCATTTATAAAAGCGTCATCGCTATCTCATTTTTGCTCATTCCACTTACGGGGTTTCAAGCATTTTATTATCCTGAAGCCATTGTCCTTATGGGACTCTTCTTTATCTTTTTTAACCTTTTTAGCGCTATTTTTGTTTACAAAAAAGGGCACAAGCAGGCACGCTTTTTTATTGTAGGGTGGAGCTTTTTAATTATTGGCTATCTCTTGGCCATTTTGGATGCACTGGGGCTTTTTAGCATTATGTACTCCATCCCGATGCTGGTCATGATTTTTACATCCATCGAAGCGCTTTTTTTACTGCTGGCTTTTATTGACAGGGTGCGCATTTTACAACAGCAAGCCGATGCCTACCAAAAACGACTGCACCGCGAATTGGAAAAACGCAATATTATTATTGAAAATGAAGTGAAAGAACAGACCCTCTCGATAACCAATCTTTACCGCGAACTGCACCACCGCGTTAAAAACAATCTGCAAATTATTCTTTCCATCATTAGAATGCAGCATGATCGTATGGCGCCGGCTCACGACAATGATGCGTTTATACAGCTTGAAAACCGTGTTAATTCGATTTCCAAAACGCATGAGCTTCTGTTTCAAAACAATAAAAGCAATACTATTAATATGCAAACGTACATCGAACTGCTGTGTGGCGATATTGAGATGTCGTTTGATAACGATCAGTTTATTACCCACATTGACGCACCTGTTAGTATGCCCATGCACAAAGCGGTTTACGTTGGTCTGATTATCAACGAATTGGTTTCTAATACCATCAAACATGCCAAAAGTGCTGACACTATTGAAATACTACTTCACTGCGATGATGCCCAATGTCATCTACATGTAAGCGATAATGGGGCGGGATATGAGCCCGATACCATCACGTCATATTCGCTGGGATTGAGTCTTGTCAACACACTAGTCACAGAGCAGTTATCAGGTACACTCCGTTTTTCAACAAAAAAACACACTAAATACGATATACTCTTTACCTCATGAAAAAACAGGTACTGATTGTAGAAGATGAAAGCATTGTCGCTATGGAGATTAACGCTTACATTACCCAACTTGGTTATGAAGTTATTGGTATGGTTAAAAACATAGCAAAAGCGTGTGACATCATAAAAACGCAATGCCCTTTTGTTGTGCTGATGGACATTAATCTAGGCAGTGATGATGGTATTGAGGGGGTAAAACAGTTACAACAACAGTGCCAAAGTACTATTATTTATCTTACCGCTTATAGCGATGACACCACTATTGAACGTGCCGCTCAAACCAATCCTTCGGGCTATCTCATTAAACCGTTTAACCGTAAAGAGCTTGCAGCAGCACTGAAAATTGCCTATATCCGACATCAATCCCAACCGGTTATCTCTCGAGGCGATGTAATCTTGGATACAGAGTACACTTACGAGAGCCAAAGCGGTGAGCTTTACTGTTTGGGCGAATGCGTCAATCTAACCCGTCGCGAACGTGAACTTTTGGCACTGCTGATGCGCCACAACCATGCTACCGTAGATCTTTATACTATTGAAAACGTCATCTGGCCAGACAAAGCCCCCAATGAAAATACCCGCCGCGCACTCGTGAGCCGTTTGCGTGCCAAACTAGGACAGCGCTTTATTGAAACCGTATCGGGTGTGGGTTACCGCATTACTTTTTAAATTTCTTAATTTTTCTTCTTAATTGCAATGGTTTTGCAATGCTTGTTTCTTACAATGATATTAAATATTTTTCACAAGGAACAACAATATGAAAAAAGCAACATCCCTTTCATTGGCAGTACTCTCCGCACTTTTAATTGGGTGTGGCGGTGGCGGCGGAAGCAACGACGACACCCCAAACACGTCTTCAGGAACTAATACAGGCAGCCCAACCACACAAACAACAGACTATGAGGATGCTACGGGCTTTGGCTCCTTCACCGCTACTTCCGTTGATGATCTTAAAGGCGTCACCATTGTATTTAAAACTGATCCCAACCTTGACACCGACGGCATTTTTACCACAACACACGCCATTGCTTGTGACGGGACCTTTCACACAACGACCATAGAAGCGCTCCCTAACGGAACAAATTTTACGCTTCATGACTACACGGGAACTCCGGAAGTCGAAGTCAATCAAGAAGATAACTTCGGCTTTATCTCATTTGCAGATTTATCAAGCAATGAAAATGCCATGACCTATATCACGATTGTCACCGACGGCAGCGGCACGTTTTATGAGGGCCAATGCTATCTGGGCAGCAATGATTCGAGTCAATGCCTATGGGGTCAGATCGCCTATGCGCTTACCCAAGATACGTGTGATGGAAGTACCCAAAACACCGCTACGGCAGGTTCATCCTCATCCACCGCTTCTACTGTTTCAACAGATTCACCGCTTAGCAGTGCCGTTAACATCACCATCTACAACAACAGTTCGGCAACCGAAATTGACAAAGCCGCTCCAACATTCGAATATAGCGACTTTACCCGCTACAACAGTAGCACACCGCTGCACTGTACGGATTACGGCTTTAGCTCTCCCACGCTTGACGATACGGACAACGGAGTGCATTCGCTCGCTTACCTTGAAAATGGACGTCAATGTTATGAAATCGACAACGAAAACGGACCCTATCCCGGCAATACAAACAGCGCATTCTATAAATAAAGTCATATCTCAAGCGCACGCTTGGGATGACATGTAAGGTTTTTGAGCCTTACATGTCATCCCAACATCATTAAGGATTCCTATGAAAACCCTACATCTATCTCTTATCACTGCGACGATAGCACTGCTTATCGGCTGCGGCGGCGGGGGAAGTAGTGACAGCACTAACACCTCCGGCAGTACCAGCAGCAGTTCCGTTACAGCCAGCTACGACTACAACAGCGACGGTACGGCCGTGCGTTCACTGAACAATGAAGCCGTCAACACTTATGTCCAGACCGCGCAACTGCTTGAATCGCTCAAAACCGACGAGACTGCGTTTAACACACAAATTGACCGCTTCATCAGTGAGATGCTGCAGAACATGACGTCGCAGGATGATATGCTCTCCTATGCACCGCGCGGCAGCAACAAGAGCATGAACGTCACCGTGACCGACGGCGTTGTCGACTATTCGGCCTATCTGCTTGACGGCGATGCCAACGGAGATTACAGCGTCGACTGGAAAGACATTGAGCTGCTCAAAAGCGCGCTTTTTGGCAGCAGCAACGCCTATGATATGAACAGCGACGGCAACACCGACATCAAGGACCTCATCTACACCTGTGCTCGCATCAATACTGAAATTGCCTCTTTTGATTTCTACACGACTTCGGGCGAAAAGCTCTCTTTAGCAACGCGCAGTATCAACGAGGCTAAAAGTGTGGCCTACACAGGTGGAGAGAGCACGGTCATGGTCGTTGCCAAAGACGCCAACGGTGCCAGCGGTTTTACTGCGGGGCTTAGCGACAGTGACGAGGTCTGGTATAAAAAGAGCGGCTGGGTCTACAGTGACAGTGAACTCATTTACGAGAGTAACCCTGCCACAGCGCCGTCACTGCGCATCGCCGCCTCGGTCATGGTTCGTGAGAGCGTGCGTGCCGTTACCAATATGGAGGTATCGCCCTATCTGACGGGCTGGCATTTCAGCGTCTCGTTTGTCGAGACCGGAGGGTTTGACGGGTTTGGTGAGACGGGGATCGATCAGTTTGCCATGTTTCTTACCGAAGCCAAAGGCAAAATCGACAGCCATTTCATGAAAAGCACCATGGGGCATCCCGGCAGCGTCGCGCAGACCCAGACCGAGTATGTCTACCATATCGGCTCGACTGGCGGAGAGCAAAATGAAGTCAACGCCGACAACCTCTCTTATGCCAGTGCTTACACGCTTGATGGCGACACGGTCACCATTAAACGCATCGTGCACGCGGCATCGGTGCTTTATGAGAGTGCTCCCACCAACACGCTTAAAGGCAAAGTCAATGCCGATGTGACGCTTAACGGTGAGATCACCTTTGATCGCATCGGGCCGTCTCCGCAGGAAGATACTTTTGAAGGTACGGTAAACGGCAACGACGTCGAAATCAAAAACATTCCGCTGGGCGAATACACCGCGACCATGAAGACTTCTTGCGAATGTCCCCTCACGCTTGGAAGTTTCATCTACGACACCCCCACATCTCAGGCCAATTTCAACCTCAGCGACAGTGCCGTCAAAGGCACCATCACCATCGACGTGGTAAACCCTTCCGATGAACCCCTCTCGGGCAAATATGTCACCATCGAGGCTGATAGCTGTCTCGATCAGGGAACCGGCGGCAGTTCGTTCCTTTTAGGTGGTGAAATGGCGACCGATGATCTGGGTGAAGCTGTTTTTGAAGATATGGCGTTTGGCGATTACAGAGTCAGCGTCGATGGCAAGTACATGAAAACCATCCATGTCTGTACAGATTCCAGAGAAAAGGTGGTGCTGAGTGATACCTGGTACCTCAAATATAGTGCCAGCTCACCGAGTTTTGGAAGCGGCACTATGATTGTCAAAAACTTCACCTATAAATGTGAAGATGCACATGCGGATCCCTATTACGGAAAAACCTGCTCGGAAGTGGATACGTACACCCCCGACACCTCAATTACCTACAGCGGAAGCTTCACTCGTGATCCCAACCTCACGCCGCTGTATATTTTTGAACATGGCCTGCAGTTAAGTGTTCTGTACCCTTACATAGATGGTGAACGGGTGGATTGGCAGGGCGGTGTTGATCTCAATGTACTGACTGGAGAAAACTACGCTACGGGTGACGGCTGTCTCGGTGTCTGGGCTGATAGTTATTCCCAGAATCTTGAAAGCGGCACTGCGTTTAACATAGCCATCAGTGGCAATGGTGCATCGTGCAACCTCGAGTTCAAGCCCTGCACACAAGAGCTGTGTCAATAATCAAAAAGGAAGCCCATGCTCTCTAAATTCATATTTCTGCTGCTCCCACTGCTGCTGGGAGCCATGGAGCTCCCCGACCTGACCTACAACAACGCTACGCCAGAGAAGCTCAAACACGAACGCTACGACAAGCTCGAACTCTGGAGTAAACAGGGCTACGTCAGCCACTACGGCGAAACCTGGGCGCAGAGTTATCGCCTGGCCGCGCCGCTTCAGGATCATGAACAAAAACTCAAAAACTTTTTTGCCCAAGCGTTCGGCATTGACGCGACGGCTTTTACCAAGAGTTACGCCCAGTTTGAAAAGCCCGACGGCACCTACTATCTCAAACTCGATACCTATGCCAACAGCTACAGCTATGTGCTCTTACATGTAAGCTCCTATCCTCAAGTCATCACCCTCCCTGCGCAACCGCCCTACACGGTAAAAAAGGGTAAAAACTTTGATATCCCCGAAAACGTGCTGATTCCATCGGCGGAAGGTTTTGCCATTGAGCGTGCCAAATATGTGGACTACAACGAGCTCACATGGTACTATCGGTATCAAGATGAACGCAAGCACGACCTCAAAGGGCGCTACTGGAGTATCGACTTTGCCAAAACTACTCCTGACCCCGACAGCTACCGTTATATCCTTGCACATGATTACAAGGCACATCTTAAAACCATGGGTGCGGAGATACTCGAAGACAAAGACAACAGCTTTTATTTCAAAATGGGTGATTCCATCGCCTATTTCAACAGTTACGGCAACACGTTTACCATTGAAATCATCCAGGAAGAGGCGTTTGTACAATCTCTGATTCTCACGCCCGACGCCATCAAGGCCGAGCTAGATAAAAGCGGCAAGATCACGCTGGAGGGGATCTTTTTCGACTTCGACAAAGCCACGTTAAAACCTGAGTCGCGCAAGGCCATTCTCTCCGCCGCGGCGCTGATGCAGCGCTATAGCGATCTTGAACTCTCCGTCCACGGCTACACTGATTCCAAAGGCGATGACACCTACAACCGCACCCTCTCCGTCAATCGTGCCAAAGCCGTGATGGAAGCGATGGTTGCCGAAGGCATTGACGCGTCGCGCCTGAGCTACAAAGGCCACGGCGAAGAGGATCCCGTCGCTACCAACGACACCGACGAAGGGCGTGCGCAAAACCGCCGCGTGGAGCTGCATAAAGAACGCGGCGGCAACAAGGCATCCGTCATTACCATTGACTTTATCAAACCGATTGACAACTCGGTTGTTACCAGTCGGCGAAGCTATCCCGATGATTCGCTCAGCATCGACTACACCGAGCCCTACAGCCCCAAACGCGATCACGCATCACCGCAGGGGCAGCTTGAAGTCATCGATTACAGCATTATGAAAGATGGCAAGAAAAATGATGCCTTTTCACGCAAGGCCATCATCAAGAACTATGAAAACGTGCTGGAGCTTTACAATGCCAAAATAGTAGGCCTCTACAGCGATAACCTCTCGTTTGAGATCTCCGACCGGGGTGATGGCAAAAAAGTCTATGGCAAAATAAGTGCCTATGAAGGCAGCTACTCTATCCGATTTTTAATTATGCAGGCTCCATAACGTGTGCCTAATTAAATTTTGTTACAATAAACTAAAATTCAAAGGAGCCTATTATGGTGTGTCATGAAGTCGATTACGAGATTATAGGGGATGACCTTCAAGTTGTTGAAGTAGAGCTTGATCCAAACGAAACGGTAATTGCCGAAGCGGGAGCGATGTCATGGATGGATGAGGGTATCTCCTTTGAAGCCAAAATGGGCGACGGTTCCAAAACCAACAGCGGTTTTTTTGACACCATGCTTAGTGCCGGCAAACGTATGATTACGGGCGAATCGCTCTTTATGACCCACTTTACCAATAAAGGCAGCGGAAAAAAACGCATTGCTTTTGGGGCACCATTTCCAGGTAAGATCATTGCGCTGAACATGGCGGAGCACGAAAACGAGATTATCTGCCAAAAAGACGCTTTTTTGTGCGCGGCCCTGGGCACGCAGCTTGACATCTCTTTTAGCCGCAAACTCGGACGCGGCTTTTTTGGCGGTGAGGGCTTTATTATGGAACGCCTTCGCGGGGATGGCATGGCCTTTTTGCATGCCGGCGGCACCATTGTGAAAAAAGAGCTAAAAGGCGAAACACTGTTTGTCGATACGGGCTGTTTGGTTGCTTATACGCCGGGGATTGATTTTGACGTGCAAAGAGCGGGAAATCTTAAATCAATGGTCTTTGGCGGCGAAGGGCTCTTTTTAGCTACACTGCGCGGTCACGGCACGGTCTATCTGCAAAGTTTACCGTTCTCGCGTCTGGCTGAGCGCGTGATTCGCAGTGCACCATCTACCGGTAGCAGTTCTCAGGGTGAAGGTTCGGTTCTTGGCGGTATTGCCGATATGTTTGAGCGTTAAAAAGGAGCAAAACATGAAAATTGTATCTATCATAGCACTTTTGGCAACATTACTAAGTGCCGACACAAAAATTGTTGATGTTGAGGGAGCATCAATTACATACACAACTTCTTCTCTTACCAAATTTGGAACTATGGAGATGAAAAGCAGCGGTACGGAGCATCTTTATTTGAAAAATTGGGGCGCCATACAGCTTCATGAAGAGAAAACCACCCAGCAAGGTCCTATGGGAAATACGAGTGAGCATGAAATGACACTCTTTAAAGATGGCATTGTCTATAGCGTTGATTTTCAAAGCCAAACGATTGAAAAAGTAGCCATAGCCATGGCACCCGAACAGTATGCCGAGTATAGTGAAAACTGGCGCGAAACGCTAAAAAAGATGGGAGCCAAAAAGTTGGGTAGCGATAAGGTTGCAGGATATACGTGTGAAGAGTGGGAAATGGCGCAATTTGGTGCAAAAACCTGCATTTACAAAGGTCTTGCACTAAGAACAACCGTCACTATGGCAGGTATGCAGAGCACGTCGATTGCTACCAAAATTGACATAAGCGTACCTTCTGACAAACATTTTCAACTGCCGGCTTTTAAAATCGTTGAGGGAATACCGGAAAATAGTGAAGAAGATATGCCCAATATGGACGAAATGAATGAGATGATGAAAAACATGCAGGGCCTTTTCAACCAGAAGAAGCAATAAGGAATCGTTATGGCTGAAACGTTTGATGAGACCATCACCCACAGTTACGGCTCACGCATTAAAAACTCGTTTGGCGGCATTATTTTCGGGATACTCCTGCTTATTGGCTCTAGTATACTGCTTTGGTGGAACGAAGATCGCACCCGCTCTACCGCCAGTGCACTTGAAGAAGGGCTAAGTAGCACCCTAATACTCCAATCAGCCGTTTTTGACACAACCAATAATGATGCCCTAATCTACACAACGGGGACACTAAGCGGTGATGAGCTACGCGATAGTACCTTTGGTGTGGTCGCCGATGCCGTAGCTTTAGAGCGCAATGTCGAAATGTATCAATATCAAGAGCATGTCGATGAGCGCAAAGAGGAGCATGTCGGCGGTTCGGTCACCGTTACCAAACATTACAGCTACAACAAAGTATGGAGCAGCACACCCATAAACTCCTCGCATTTTAAAGAAGCAAGCGATCACCACAACCCGCCTTTTGCTTATAAAGCCGAGCATTTTCGTGCCAATAATCCCAAATTGGGAGATTTTAGTGTCGCTTCATCCATTATTAACCGCGCCGACGGATATGAAGCCTTACATGTAAACGAAACCACGCTAAACGGTGCACATATCGACAATGGCGACATCTACCTTGGCGATACCTCCACAGAACCGCAAATTGGCGATATGCGCATTCGTTACCGCTACTTAAAAGCGGGACAAACATATAGTATTATCGCCAAACAGCAAGAACGTAACCTTGGGCTTTACACCACCTCAAACGGTGAGCAGATCGGCTTTTTAAAAGCGGGTGTTCAAACCCCTGAAGAAATTTTTGCCCAGGCACAAAGTGAAAATAGCGTCATGGCATGGATTTTACGCGCCGTGGGATTGCTGCTGATGTTTATTGGATTTACGATGATTTTAGGACCGCTGCAAATCCTTGCTAGTGTCATCCCTTTTTTAGGTTCCATTGTCGGTGTGGGAAGTTCTCTTATTGCGTTGCTGCTGACACTATTGCTTGGAGGAAGCATCATTGTAATCGCATGGTTTGCCCAACGGCCGTTTCTAACCGCCGGACTGATAGCACTTGTTATTGGCGTTATCTTTTTAATGCGCCAAAAGGCGCACCGCATTTAAAAAGCGGCGGCAAGTGTAAACCTAATGTTGCGTTTCATTGCTCTCTTTGCATAGAAGAAATGTATTTTCGTTGTCATCTATAGTTTCATAACAAGAATTATCATCTTGACGCACTATTTGATGGGGTGTATTTAGAATGTATAATATGCTGCCGTCTTCATTGGTTCCGTAATTGGCTAATGAATCGGCTTGCCCATTGCCACTATCGTGATGGATTATTACGGAACCGTTAGATTCTAAATAAAATATTTCCCCAAAGGTGGGAGAATCCACATTATGATATCTAAACCACGTACCTGTAATATTATGATCTCCAAACATTACATCATCACCGTAATAACCGCTTGGGCCAAAACTTTTACCGACATTAATTCCATTAATAAGTGCATCGGTATTTGTATCTTTTCGGCACAGCATACATGCTTTTGTAACGTTATCTTCTCTAACAAGCGTTGTATTAAAGCAGTGAGATGAGATATTATCGTCAATAAATAATTTGACGTAGCCATTAGTACGTGCAGGAGTATCAATAGTAAGGACAGTGCCATTAAGATCAGCACCATAATATCCTTGATCTCCCATTGCTGTACTCTTTGTAGTAAAAGTACCATCTTTTCGAAGCAAAAGTGCGAAATAATCATCTTCACTCATATTGGCATCTCTATATTCCCACTCACCCACCAGTTGCAATTCTCCAAGTTTGGCATGTTCACCGTAATAGCCGTAAGCATTTTGCGGTTCGTTGGAATTATCTGCTGGCGGGGTGAAAGCAGTGCTGCTGCTACTTTGTGCACTGCTCTCGCTGCTGCTTTGTGTGCTATTATTGCCATCACTGCCGCAGCCTGCTAAAAAAGCGGCAATAGCGGTAAGGACAACAATGCTAAATCTCAGTTTGTTGCGTTTCATTGCTCTCTTTGCATAAAAGGAATTGATTGTCATCACCATCATAAACAGTTACATAACAAGAGTCATTATATTTACTCTCTATCTGAAGGGGTGGATATTGAAAATAAAATATAGTGCCATCTTCATTGGTTCCGTAATTGGCTAATGAATCGGCTTGCCCATTGCCACTATTGTAATGGATTATTGCGGAACCGTTAGATTCTAAGTGATATATCCTACCAAGATAAGGAGAACTTATATCACGATACTCCTTCCACGTACCCGTAAGATTATGATCACCCAATACTACATCATTACCATAATAACCATAAGCTCCAAATGTTTTACCGACATTAATTCCACTAATCAGTGCATCGGTATTTGTCTCTTTTCGGCATAAGGTACCCGTTTTGGTAGTTGTAATGTTATCGTCATTTAAAACAATAAGATTGGCTTCAAAACATTTTTCAGAAAGTTGTTTTTGAATTTCAAAACTATAAGCAAAGCTGTGATGTAACCAGTACACTTGCAAAAGACTTCCATTGGTATCAACACCATAGTATTCGTTGTGAAACTGTATGCCCGATGTTAGGACATCTGTACCGTCGCTTCTGAAGCGATATATAATAGGATCGGTGCTATTTTCGTCATTGTATTCCCATTCGCCCACCAGCTGCAATTCGCCAAACTTTACATTTTCACCGTAATAGCCGTAAGCATTTTGCGGTTCGTTGGAGTTGTCTGCTGGCGGGGTGAAAGCAGTGCTGCTGCTGCTTTGTGCACTGCTCTCGCTGCTGCTTTGTGCGTTATTGGTACTATCACTGCCGCAGCCTGCTAAAAAGGCGGTGGTGGCGACAAAGGTTATAAAAAGTGTTCTCATTCTGTTGAGTTGCATTCTCGTTCCTTTTTAATATGATACTGCCGCGTATCCAAGATCGATCCTGCTCTGAGAATCAATATCTTTGGTTTTGCAGATAAAGGCGGTATAAGTTCCTGTGGTTGGCGGATTGAACGTTACCATGGCATAGGGGTCGTTATCGTTCATTTCGCCATAATACCATTCGCCATTTGGTCCTCTGACATGCAAATCCAGATCGATACCACTCTCACCGTGTTGTAAAATGAAATCACCCCGGTTAGCCCATGCTATGACCACTCTTGCCACGCTATCGGATGCATAAAAATAAGAGCTCCAGTTGGTTTTGCAGTACCAATCACCGCTGGAGTTTGTGCCAATATAGGGAAAAGGTGTTTCGGAGTTTCCGTCATTATAATAAGCCAGACTTTTGGATTTTACTTTTGAGGAGTAAAAATTAATGCCTCCTTCGCCTACACGGTTTCGTCCACCGCCAATAGCATCTGTGGCACTAGCAATCATATGCGCCTTCATCATCGGAGCGCGACCGACATTTAAAAAACTGTTATGCGACATCGCATCAGCAGCAAAAGCGGCGGCATGGGGAGCGGCAAAGCTGGTGCCGGTCATGATAATACTTTCATCTGAATCACCCTGAATAGAGTCTCTGGCAGTATAATCCCATTCAATTAAAGTCCCTGGAGCAGAAATTTCAGGCTTTTGATTGCCGGTTGAAGGGTTGACATAGGAAGAGGTATTTACCCCGTCTTGGTTGATGGTATTGCTTGAGGTATCATCATAGTTGCCTACGGTTATAACATTAAACGCTTTCGCGGGCGATAATACATAATCGTTTGGATTATAGGTGCCCTCTCTTCGATTTCCCGCCGATACAAAGACGTACTTGTTGTTATCGTATACGTAATTATCAAATTCCCTATCAATATCCTGATAGTCTGTATTGTAGATAAAATCAGAGTCTTGAAGCCCGTTATATGCATTAATACTGTAGCTTTCTACCTGTATAGCGCTTCGATAAGAAGAGGGTGGAAATGCATTTGAGTAAGCAGCAATAGTATTATCGCTTTCTAAAGAATCACAATATAGTGTCGCATCAGGAGCTACGGATCTAATGACTCCGCTAACCAAAAGAGAGTGTTGTATACCATAAAAGGCACTTTTTCCCAAGCGAATATATTTATTGGTATCTAATTCTACAACTATGGATTCATTAGGGCAATCATTAGCTTCATTAATATAAATCCCTATCCCGCTGCCTCTTGAATTGCTGTAACTCAATGCGTACGGATTGATTTTTGTTGCAATCATCGCCGAAGATAAGCTGCTTTCTAGTTTTTTGGGCAAATCCATTACCGCTATGACGTCCTGATTATCATTATAAAGTTCTTGAATCTGCTGCTTAGTCAGTGAAACACTAAACGAAGAGGCACCGTCTTTGAGAGCCTTTTTAATACTTTTGTGCTCTTCCCAGCCATATTTTTTGGCCAGTTTGGCAATGTTTTTGTTGCGACGTTGGGTGATTTTTTCTAGCCATTTATCGTTTTTATCTTGTTCGGTTTTGGCAACTTTTTTAAGCGCATCCAGTGTTGTTTTTTTATCGTTTAAGCTGTAGGTTTCTTTGCCCTCATCAAACGTTGCCATAGCATCAATCACATCAATTTCGCTCAAACGCTCTTTTTCATCGTCTGGTGTTAAATCTTGAACGGTAACAACAACATCAATGCTCTTGTCATCATCAATATACCCGGTATCACTGACCTTAAGTTCTATAAGACGCTTAAGTCCCAGACCAAGTTTATAATCATCACGTTTCACAAACGTTTTGGAGCTTTGCGCTTTAGCACTGTTTTTATCAGGCATTGGTAGGTTCTCTATTACCCCCCCCCAGCTAGTACTAAAAAGCAACACACTTACCGTTACACTTGTCATACATTTTTTCATTCCTTACCCTTTAAGAATAGTTTTTAATCAGCATAAATGCTTTATAACTATACTATTAACAATAATTAATGTCAAAAAATATTATAGAGTTTTTGCAAAACTGCAAAAACTTTAATCTCAGCGCATTTAAAACTGCGCAGCCACTTCACGCAGTATGGCGTCGCTTTTTGGGGTTTGCCCGCTATATTTAACAATTTTAACCCCGTGATTTTGCATGGTACGTGCCGTATTTTTACATGCGCGTGATGCCACCAAATAGTCGCAATCTTCAAGCACCATGCCCATTTTATCGTGCTGTGCAATGTGTTCGGCATCATCATGATCGTGGGAACACTCATGGTGTTCATCATCATATTCATGATCCAAATCGGTACGAGGGTTTTGGCGAATCTCTTCAAGCGTAAACGAACGAAACATCCCGCTACCTTTCATGCTAAACACTGCAAACTTGGGTGTATGACCCGCATTACCAAAAAACGTAAGCGACTCATCTTTAACTGGAATAGCAATTTTCATGCATTCTCTCCTTTTTTTAGGCAATTATAGCAGTCTAATACTCTACTTAGCTTGCGTTTGTTATTTACACCGTGTTGTAGCGTTTCATAATCTTTTTAACACGATCTTTCAGATTTCGCAGTGCTTCGGTGTCATCATCACCATCAGACGTAAGATTCCCAAAATAGATATTATCTTCAAACTGTACTTTAGCAACCCAGCCAATTTGATGATGGAGTTTAACGCCAACAAAACGTACCGAACCTTTTCCAAAAAGTTCTTCGCACAAATCCATAATTTGCTCAATACGTTCGGCGTTCGTTTTTTTTCTGGACATAGTATTTTCCTTAATCGTCTTTATTGACGGCCCATATAAAACCGCCGATGCCTACAATAACCACGGCTGATATAAAAATCAGCAAAATCAGTGTTGTAGTATCCATATTATATCCTTATGTGCTCTTATAGGGTGTTCATTTCTTGCGCAGTTTTTTCTTTAAGCTGACCACAAGCAGCAGAGATGTCAATACCTTTGGAATCGCGAATGGTACATAATAATCCGTGTGAAACAAGATACTCTTGAAAAGCTAACATATCAGAATATTCCGGCCTTTCATAATGACTTTCGGGATAAGGATTAAAATAGATCAGATTCACTTTAGCTTTAATGCCATCAAGCAGCTTTACCAGCTTCTTAGCCGAAACAAGATCATCGTTTTTACCTTTAATAACCAGATACTCAAACATCACCCGTTTGCGTGCATCAATGGGAAAACGCCGTACCGCTTCAATAATTGAAGCAATGTTATACGCTTTGTTCATGGGAATCAACTCGGTTCGCAGCGCATCATCAACAGCGTGCAGGCTAATGGCAATATGCACCCCAAGATCCATAGCGCCCAGCTTGTCAATCTTAGTACTAATACCGCTGGTACTAACCGTTTGGCGCTTGCCAGAAATAGCCAGTCCCTCTTCATCTTTTATGATGGTGATTGCTTTGGCAAGATTGTCCAGATTATCCAGCGGTTCTCCCATGCCCATATACACAATGTTCAATCGCCGATGTGCCTCAAGCGCATTATCACTCTTTACGGCCAACACTTGGGCCACAATCTCACCCGCATCAAGATCACGTGTAAAGCCGCCTTTGGCAGTCAGACAAAAGCTACACCCCACCTTGCAACCGACCTGCGTGGAGACACACACGGTATATTTTGCCGCATGAGCAATGCCTTCTTCATCAGTATACTCTTCTTTCATGCGTAGCAATACTGTCTCAATAGTTTTGCCATCACGCAGCTCAAAAAGATACTTTATGGTTCCGTCAGTAGATTCTTCTTTTTTTATAATCTTTAGTGGCATAAGCGTGTATTGCTCCGCTAGCTCCACACGCATCGCTTTGGGGAGATTGACCATATCGTTAAAATCATCAACATACTGATGATACACCCAACCAAAAATCTGCTTGGCACGAAACGCAGGCTTTACATGTAAAGCAAGTTCTTCTTTGGTAAAATCTAAAATTGTAGGTGTCATTGGCAATGCTTTACATGTAATATTTTTGAAAGTATAAAGCATCTTGGCTTAGTGGGGTATGTATCTATGAGAACTGTTGCTACCTACGTAAAGGAGTTTTTTTGATTTTTTTTCTTATTCTGGTTGTAGCTCTTGTGCTGTATTTGTTTGTTATCTATAACGGTTTTGTCTCTTTGGATGAACGTATCAATGCTTCATGGTCCGATATCGACGTGCAGCTCAAAAGGCGTTACGACCTAATTCCGGCGCTGGTTAAGACAATCAAAAGTTACCAGGTTTATGAACAGAGTACGCTGGAAAAAATTGTTGCGGCACGTCAAGCGGGAATGAATGCCAGCGATGTCAAAAGTCAAGCAGAAGCTGAGAATATGCTAACTCGCTCGCTCGGTAGTGTTTTTGCTCTGGCCGAAGCCTACCCCGATCTTAAAGCCAACGAGACGTTTTTAAAACTGCAAAATGAACTCGGAACGCTTGAAGAGGCCATTCAAAATGCGCGGCGTTACTATAATGCAGTTGTCCGCGACTACAACGCGA
>JBNKJB010000031.1:0-71779 GCA_050290965.1 Sulfurimonadaceae bacterium | reverse complement strand
TCACCTTTTTTAAGCATATGCCCCCTTTCAAAAACAGAAAAAGGACTTTAGCGAATTTAATCCGCTTCTTTAAGCTTTTGGTCGTAAAAACTACAATCCGACAGCCTTCTCAGCTGCCTATTTTAACTCCGCGCTTGACACAAGCCTCAAACAAGTAGTAAACATGATAAAAATTACTTTACAGACTTGCCCAAAAACCACAAAAAAATGTCCGTGTGGTAGTGGGAAAAAACTACAAGAATGCCATCTGCCTGACTTAATCAGTCTTAAAAAGTCTACACCGACTAAGTTACTTAGGCAAAATTATCAAACTTTTATAAAATATCTTTGAATAAAGATGTCAAAATTAAAATCCTACAGCAAAGGTGCTAGGCTATTTTATGCTTACATGTAATACTGCAACACCGCAAAAAGTATTACATGTAAGTTCTAGTGCTAAAAAAATAGCATCCCTTCTATCTTAAGTTTTCAAACCCTTGAGCCGTCATACTCGGTGTAAACTCGATGATCTCATAAATGGCAAGGTTATTACTCTTAAATGGGTCTTTGTCCAAAACCGCTTGCAGACTTTCTAGTGAATCCATTTGAGAGAGTATGACACCTCCGCTACGCGGGACTTTGCGGCCCGAAGCGATGAAGTTTCCAAGTGCGTACTGTTGTTCAAGATAGCTTACATGTAAGGCTAAATATTTATCTACCTCTTCTAGCGAAACGGTATATGTGAGTGATATGATGAACATTGATATCTCTTTTTATTTTGATGCTATTTTCATAGCAAGTTTACGAGCCAGCGGAAATACAAGCAAAACCGAGGGAAAGGCTATGGCATATGCAACCAGCCACGCATGAAACCAAATGGCAACAAAGTTATTGACAAGACCGACGTTAATAAATGAAATCGCTCCGGACATGATGAAGCTCATAAATCCTGAAAGTAAAAGAGCCTGTACTTGATGAAGATATTTTACTGAAACCATTTTTTTACTCCTACTTTTGAGAGCTACATGCTATCGTTATATTTTTCTCTTTTGCGTACTCTACACCCCACTCAATCATCATCTCCAAAATCGGGCGGAGTGCTTTGCCGTGTTCTGTTAAACTGTACTCGACTTTTGGCGGAACTTGCTCATAAATAACTCTTTTTACCAGTCCGTTCTCTTCCATTTCTCGAAGCTGTTGCGTTAACATTTTTTGAGTAATCTTAGGCATAAGTCTTAACATTTCACCGTTGCGCAACACTTCTTTATCATGCAGATGCCATAAAATCAGCCCTTTCCATTTTCCACCTATCAACTCGATAGTCAGCTCAAACGGGCAGCTGAAAGGAGATTCAATCATGATAGTTACCTTTTAGTATGTATAGTACTTTTTAGTGCGTTCTTGAACAAAAGAACTGTATTATATATAATGCCTACTGAAAAAAACAAGGAGCACAATATGAGAAACGATTTTGAAAAGGCGATGCACTTTCGCCATGCATGCAAACTGTTTGATACTACAAAACAGATGAGCGAAGAAGATTTACACTTCATTTTAGAAGCAGGACGTTTGAGTCCCAGTTCATTTGGGATGGAACAGTGGCATTTTTTTGTCATAAGAGAGAAGCAAATGAGAGAAGAGATTCAAAAAGTGGCATGGAATCAACCTCAGATTACAACTGCTTCCGAGCTTATAGCTATTACGTATAAAAAGAAAGTTCGCAGCAGTGATGCTTATATTCAAAGTGAGTTTGATAAGTTCCACTATCCAGATGGCGTGCGTAACGCATACACTCAATTCATCGATCCGCGAGAGGATGCAATGCTGGAGAGTTGGTCTGCAAAACAAGTTTACATCGCAGCAGCAAATATGATGACGGCTGGGGCGTCCATCGGCATTGATTCATGTCCTATGGAAGGATTTGACAAAGAGAGCGTTGAGAAAATTATGGGTCTTGATACCGACAATTATGGACTTGCGATGCTTGTTCCATTTGGCTACCGCGCTAACGAACAACCGTCGCTTCACCGTTCAGAACTCTCTGAAATCGTGAGCTACATGTAAAAATATTTTGCAAGAGCATTTAAAACCACTCTAACAGCTTGCTAACTTCGTCGATCTCGTAGCATTTGAGTTTGGGATCATCCATAGGTTTTTTAGCTACCAGTGCCTTAGTGATTTTTTGCAGTTTTGCTTCTTTAAGCCTGATATCAAGGGCGTACACTTCGCGGATATCGCCCACCAATGAAACTTCACCCACAAAGACGGTTTCTTTGGAGAGAATGCGGTTTCTAAAACTGCTGATAATAGCCGCCAAAATGGCCAGATCCGCGGCAGTCTCCATAATTTTAATACCACCTGCAATGTTAATAAAAACGTCATAGCTATTGAGCGGAATTTCAAGCTTGCGTTCTAAAAGTGCCAGTAGCATGTTGAGGCGGTTGGTATCAAACCCTGTGGCCTGACGCTTGGGATTGGGCATATGGCTTTCACTAACAAGTGCTTGTACCTCCAAAATTAGCGGGCGTGAGCCTTCCATCACAACCGTAAGAGCCGAACCGCTTTGGCTTTTGTCACGGTTAAAAAAGCGTGACGAAATATTTTTAGCCGAAATTAGTCCTTCGGGGCGCATTTCGAATACACCAATTTCGCTCGTAGGGCCAAAACGGTTTTTGAACCCGCGTAAAATCCGAAGTTCTCGTGAGCTGTCACCCTCAAAATAGAGCACGGTGTCCACCATATGCTCCAGCACACGCGGCCCTGCAATAGAGCCCTCTTTGGTAATATGGCCAATAATAAAAATGGCAATATGGCGCTCTTTGGCAAGACGCATCAGATCAAAAGTAATCTGGCGCACCTGCGTGACCGAACCCGGCGCGGAATTGACACTCTCGCTATAAAGGGTCTGGATGGAGTCAATAATAATAAAACCGTACGCGCGGTTTTGAACCTCTAAAAGTACTTGTTCCAAGCGGATTTCGCTTAATAAAAAGAGCTGTTTTTCGTTGGCATCCAGACGATTAGCACGCAGCTTTACCTGTCCTTCGCTCTCTTCGCCGGTAACGTAAAGCACATTCATGCCGTTTTTGGCAATGTTAGCACCAATTTTAAGCAGCAGTGTCGATTTTCCTACACCGGGGCTGCCGCCAATGAGTGTGAGCGATCCGGGCACAATCCCGCCGCCAAGTACCATGTCTAGCTCAATATCGTTGCTGCTAAAGCGTTCAATATCGGTGTGGGTAATTTCGGTAATGCTTTGTGCTTTGGCCGATCCCAAAGGTGCGGCGGAAGTGAGTTTAATTACCTCCTGCTGCGCTTCGCTGAGTTCTAAAAAAGAGTCCCAACCGCCACAATTGGGACATTTTCCCATCCATTTTGGCGTGGTAAAACCGCAGTGCTGGCATTCAAAAACCGTTTTCTTTTTGGCCATAATCGATCCTACATGTAAAGGTATGGCATTATATCCAGAAGCATGTCGCAGCAACGTAAATAGGGCATAGTGTCATTTTTTGCGACTAGTTATAAAATAGACCAGCATCACGGCAAGCCATGCTGGGGCAATAGCGTAGAGCAGGGGTGAGCCATAGGCATTCCATGCAAAAAAAGTGCTAAGTCCTGTAAAAAGCAACACGATCATCTGTGATTCGCTCATCTTTTTACCCAGTGAAAGCAGCAACACAATGGGTGCGAGTGCAGCGCCAAAAACACCCCATGCATCCAGTACCAATGCAAAGATGGTTTGTGAATTTCCAATAGCAAAAAGCAGCGCGGCAAACGTAACGCCAAAGGTGCCTAATTTGACAATACGATACGATTCAATGGGTGTATCTGTAAAATCTCGTGTTAGTGAAGCCGAGCAGCTTAAAATGAGAGAATCTGCTGTTGAAATGGTGGCGGCAAAAAGTCCTGCGAGCATGATGCCTATTAATGCAGGCGGTAAAATCTGTTGCGAAAGCACCAGCAAAGCGGTCTCGGGATCAAATCCTTCTGAGGGAGCAATTAACAACCGCGCTACCAGTCCAACACCAATAGTTGCGGCATAAAAGAGCGTAAACCACGAATAGTAATAAATTCGCATTGTGTTAAGAGATTTGGCTGAATCAAGCGCAAGATAACGAATAACAATATGCGGTTGACCAATAACCCCAATGCCGCCAAATAACCAGCCCAGTACAAATGCGGCAGAAGCCATAACATTAGTGCCAATTTTTTCTGAAAACCAGAGCATATAATCGGGGCGCACGTTTTGCAGTTGTTCAAAGGTTGGTGTGATGCCTCCCAATGTTTCGATGCCGCTATAGAGTAAATAGCCCATTGCTGCAATCATCACAAAAGATTGCAGTGCATCGGTCCAGATCGAAGCGCGCAAGCCTCCCGAATAGGAGTAAAACAAAATAATGACTGCACCTGTAAGCGCGCCATAAAACAGATCCCATCCCAAAAGAGTATGTAAAGCTTTTGCCCCCGCTCCTAGTTGCGCCGAGGCATATAGGGTGAGAAAAAGTACGGTTAAGATGCCAAGTATTTTTCGAAGCATGGTGTAATCTTTTCCCTGCCAGTGTGCCAAGATGCCGCTAAAGCTATGGGCATTACGGCGCTGCGCCATGACACGCAGCGGACGCTGTGTTAGCAGTGATATGCTTAGATCACCAATAATCCATCCAACCATCAGCCAGATTGATGATAACCCAGCAACATAGGTATAGCCAATCATTCCTACAAACATGTAACCGCTGTTATTGGTGGCAACCGCCGAAAGGGCGGCAAGCCAAGGAGAAATTGAACGTGATGCGCTCAAATAATCGTGTGATGTTGCTTTGGAATGGCGAATAGCCCAAAGCCCTACAACGACAAAGAGTATTAGCATAAACAAAAAGGAGAGCAAAATAGTGTTCATAATCGTAAATATTCCTCAATAATGTAAAATATGTTTTTAATAAATGTGTAAAAAATACATTAAGTATGTAAAAAATAAACACAATAAGTGTAGTTTAAAATCGCTTTAAATGTAATTTTGTACCATGTTAATGTGCGAATTCAGAAAAGGATATCCATCAAATTACGAAAACCAACACTTAATGACTCCCCAAAACTCTATGAATTAATCAATCGCTGTAAACCTCTTGATTTGAACTCCCGCTATACCTATATGTTAATTTGCACCCATTTTAAAGAGACTTCAGTTGTGATTGAGTACGAAGGCAGACTGGTTGGGGCACTAACGGGTTATCGCAAACCCGAAGATCCACACACATTTTTTGTTTGGCAAGTGGCCGTTGATGTCTCGATGCGCTCTCAAGGCCTTGCCGAACGTATGGTGCTGTGGCTCTTAAAAGAGCCTTCACTTACAGGCATTCACTATATCGAAACGACGATTTCACCTTCAAACAAAGCATCGCAGCGTGTTTTTGAAAAGGTAGCTGCACATCTAGGAGCAGACTTATCGCAAGAACCCTATTTTGATCAAAAGCTTTTTGGAGGTGATGCACATGAAGATGAATATCTTTTTAGCATCGGAGCGTTTACACTTAAAAAAGGAGCAATGTAATGCGAGTATTTGAAAACTATGAATCTGAGGTTAGGGGCTATATTCGCGCCTTCCCTGCAATTTTTGAAACGGCCAAAGGTTCTGTGATAACAGACGAACAAGGCAATGAGTATATTGATTTTTTTGCCGGAGCCGGTACCCTTAATTACGGCCACAATAACGATGTCATTTCCGAAGCCCTTATTAGTTATTTACAGCGCGATGGCATTGTGCATGGACTCGATATGGCAACTACGGCAAAAAAAGAGTTTATTGTTATGTTTCAAGAAAAAATTCTTAAACCACGTAATCTTGATTATAAATTGCAATTTACCGGCCCTACAGGAACCAATGCCGTAGAAACGGCGCTTAAACTGGCACGCTTGGTTAAAGGGCGCTCTAATGTGATTGCTTTTACCAATGGTTATCACGGACTTTCACAAGGCTCTTTGGCGGTTACAGGTAATAATGAGTATCGTGATGAGAGCTATATTAGCCGCTGCAATGCTACATTTATGCCGTTTGATGGTTATTTTGGTGATAAAAACACCATTTCCTACTTACGTAAATTTATTAATGATGGCAGTAGCGGTGTTGATGTTCCCGCTGCAATTATTGTTGAAACCGTTCAGGGCGAAGGGGGCATTAATGTTGCTAGTATTGAATGGCTGCAAGAGCTTGAAGCACTGTGCCGTGAATATGATATTTTGCTGATAGTCGATGACATTCAAGTGGGCAATGGACGCACGGGCACATTTTTTAGCTTTGAAGAAGCAGGTATCAATCCTGATATGGTAGCAATGTCCAAATCAATCGGAGGCGGTATGCCAATGGCGATGCTGCTCTTTAAGCCCGAACTGGATCAGTGGAAACCGGGAGAGCATACGGGTACGTTTAGAGGAAACAATCTGGCGTTTGTGGCTTCACGTGTATCGCTGGAGCATTACTGGGATAATGATGATCTGAGCAAAGCGGTATTTCACAAAGAAGCGATTATAAAAGAGCACCTCAAAGCCATTGCGGATAAATACCCTGAATATGAAATTGAAGTACGAGGGCGTGGATTGGTATATGGTTTTGAAATTTGTGCCGATCATGGCGCGGCATCACGTATTTCAAGTGAAGCTTTTAAAGAAAATCTCATTATTGAAACTTGTGGTGCAGAAGGGCATGTTATTAAATTTTTGCCTCCGCTTACGATTGATGAGGAGATGCTGATTGAAGGGCTTAAGCGTTTTGAAAAAGCGGTTGATGCAGTGTTCGCAACCAAAAAAGCACACTTGAGTGAGGAGTTTTAAGCATGATTATAAGAGATATAAAAAATATTATCGCAACGAAGCGGGAAGTTCATGCCAAAGAGGGTCAATGGAGCAGCCGCCGTATGTTATTGCGCGGCGATGGAATGGGTTTTTCATTTCATGAAACTATTATTCGCGCAGGAACTAAAACCCACATTCATTATAAAAACCATCTTGAAGCAGTCTATTGTGTTGCTGGAAACGGCAAAATCGAAGATCTTAAAACCGGTGAAATACATGATATTTACGACGGTATTATGTATGCGCTTAACGAATATGACGAGCATAACCTCTATGGCGGCAGTGAGGACATGCGTTTGATCTGCGTATTTAATCCACCCATTGTCGGTACAGAGAATCACGATGCCGATGGTGTCTATCCACTCGTTTTTGAGTCATCAACTACATAGGAGAAGGAATAATGAATCAAAAAAGATTTGTCAATAAATACAGCTACGTGGCAGTAGCGAAAAAATTTTTAAAAAATCTAATTTAGCGCTTACATGTAATAGTGCCATCATGCTCTGTGCATTCAATCATACTACCAAAATGTTCGGGTTCATATGATGGTGTGCTGTTGTCGTCTAAACGTTTGATAAAAAAATGCATTTGATAATAAAGCGGCCTGTGGTGTGAGCTTTGTATCTGAATATAAATGCTCTCTTTTATGGGAGCATCAAGAATCACATGGGGCGACTCTTCGCTACTGGAATAAATAGAGTGATCACCACAGCGTGTACCTACATGTAATGATATGGTGTCATCAGATTCCACAATAAGATCAAAAGTTGCGGCCATGACAGGGGTAAAAAAGTAAAAATCCGATTGATCATCTTTTGGATCAATATTTAAGGACCCCGATAGCGTGTATCTTGTGCTGGTATCAATGCGCTGAAGCACATTGATTGTCTCGCGTTGCCAGCACTTACCGTTGCCATCACGATCTGCGAAAAGCCATGTTGCAAGAGAAAGAAGAAGGAAAAAAGTGCGCATTAGCCTTCAAGCGGATACTGCTTGATTACGGTAGCATTTTTGTCGTGAATCTCCCAAGCACATGCGGCTTCATTAATGTGGATTCGGTAATCATCCCATGTGTTGCGGTTACGAACAAAGTGGCGTGAGAGCATATCATAACCATCTTGTGAGAGGCGGGCAACAAACGATTGTTTATCGGCACCTTCAATAGAGTGCAAACGGCTGATCTGCTCTAGTGTTGGGCCTTCAATCTTTGGTGGCGTTTCATCAGCTACTTCCTCTTCTTGTGTGATGGGAATATCTACAATTTCAGTTTGCGACTTTGATGCCGATTGCGAGGCAAAGGTAGCGGCACCCTCATCATCAAAAATGGCATCTAAAAAGCCATCAACAAACTCATATTTGTTAAAAGGAATGAGGTCTTCAGGTTTTTCTCCCACGCCAATAAAGAGAATGGGCAGTTTGAGTGCGTAGGCTATTGAAAAAATTGATCCCCCTTTAGCCGTACCATCAAGTTTGGTAATGATGATACCGTCAATATCAATCATTTCGTTAAACGCTTTGGCCTGCGCAATAGCCGAATTGCCCTGTGTACCATCAATAATCAGCATTTTTCTGTGCGGCGCACCTTCGTGTGCTTTGTGGCAGATACGCACAATTTTTTGCAGCTCTGAGGCCAGGTTTTTTTGCGTATGCAGCCGCCCTGCGGTATCAATAATAACGTGATCGATTCCTTTGGCTTTGGCAGAGGCAATGGCATCAAAGGCTACTGCGGAAGGATCATGCCCTTGCTGGGTTGCCACAATAGGGATGTTAAGACGTTTGGCCCAAAGGCTCAGCTGCTCAATGGCTGCGGCACGAAAAGTATCAGAAGCACCTAGAAGTACTTTTTTTCCTTCATTTAAAGAGCGTTGAGCCAATTTGGAAATTGTGGTGGTTTTGCCCGCACCATTAACACCCACAATAAGATCAACAAAAGGAGCTTCAAATACCGGCGTTTCATATTTTGCCCACGTAAGTGTTACAAGTAATTTAGAACGCACCTGATCGCGTTTAATTTTTGCACTGGGAATTTCGCGCAAAATGATTTCAACAAGGTCGTATTCCACATCAGCTTGAAGCAATATCTCTTCAAGCTCATCTTTGGTAACAACCGTACGCTTTTGGGGTGCGACATCTTTGATGACACCAATGGTTTTACCGAGCCACTTTAGCATCTATTTGTCCAATATTTTTTTAATGTCGGCGCGGATCATTTCCGGTGGTACTGCTCCGGCGTAATGGGTAATATATTTGCCGTCTTTGTACATCACCAGCAGTGGAATGGCAAAGCCGCTACCCGCATCTACCGCTGAAGCCAGTGCATTAGCAAAGGTGCGGTTTTGTTTGGAGTTAACAAGCGTATAATCCGCATTATGCTCTTTTTGATACGCTAAAAGATCAGCGTTTGTTTTGTCCTCTTCAATGGTAATACCGATAACAAGCAAATCATTTGAAAACTCTTTTTGAAGTTCTCCAAGATGCGGTGAAATAGCTCGACATGGTGGACACCATGTGGCAAAAATATCGTAAATCACCAGTTTGCCCTCGGCACCTTTAAGAATAAAGTTATTTGCAGATTTAGTAATGCTCAAAGTGCTACCGTTAAGATCATGCAATTCATAATCGTTGCTGGCAATGACAGCATTGGCTTTTTCTACTGCTACCTCTTGTGAATTGTCTGAACAGCCCTGAATTAAAAAAAGGAGACTCAATGTAAATAGTATGCTTCTAATCATGTTGCAATTTCCTCTTGGATAAAATGATGCAGATTATAGTAAAAAAGTGATTGTATGTCCCTGACTAAAGCCGAGTTTCGATCTCATTGTCTGAAACGTATGAAAAATATGCCACGTCACAATAAACGCCATAAAGATGCTTTGATAGCAAAAAAACTTATGCAAATTATTACAATCACTAAAGCCCGATCGGTGCTTTTTTACTGGCCGCTCTCTTTTGAGGTAGATTTGCGTAAGTTGGTGCGTGCAAGCCGTAAGCAAATGCAGGTATTTTTGCCTTTTATGGTGGGTGAAAGTTTCAAGATGGTAGCATTCAGATTACCTCTGGAACAAAAAGCTTTTCATATTTTTGAGCCAAGAGCAAGCAATAAAACAGTAACACATATAGACATAGCAATTGTGCCGGCTGTCGGAGTTGATAGCAGCGCACGTCGAATCGGCTTTGGCAAAGGAATGTATGATCGTTTTTTTGAAAATTTGCCAACATCGCCCATAATAATTTTTGTTCAACCGGAGTTATGCAAAACCTCTAAACCAGTGTGCGATCATTATGATGTTTCGGCGGACCTGTTAGTCACACCGCGCCGTTTGTATGGTGCAAGAGGAACCACTAATGTTAAGCAATATATTTTTAATGTTAAGCGAAGTATTTATAGGCGGCGGCGTCGCTATCGTTAGCGGTCTTGTCGGTTTTTTTATAGCAAAACGTATCAATAATGCAAATTACGATATCTATATTGAACAGGCTAAAGCCAAAGCAAGAGCGATTGAAAACGAAGCCGAAATTGTACTTGAGCGCAGTAATATTCGTGCCAAAGAGATAGAATTTGATGCCAAAAAGCTTTATGAAGAAGCCAGTGAAAATGCCAAACGTGATCTTTCTGAACGCGAAGAAAAAGTAGCTAAACTCGAAAACGAGTTTCGACAATATCAAAAACGTGAACGCGACTTTTTAAGCGATGCACGCAAAAAAATTGAAGGGGAACTGACAACCTTTAAACAACGTGAAAAAGCACTTGAAAAGTGTCTGGTTGATTATGGCGGCCGCATTGATGAGGTAACACGTATTATTGAATCTCAAGCAGGTATGACACGGGCTGAAGCACGTGATCTGTTGATGAAAAAAGTTGAAGAACAAGCACGTACCGACATTGCACATGTGGTGCGTCGCATGGAAGAAGAGGCTAAAACAAATGCCAAGCGCAATGCCAATTATATTTTGGCACAGGCAACTGCCCGGTTTGCCGGAGAGTTTGCTTCAGAGCGGTTGGTGAATTTTGTACATCTGGATGATGATGAGTTAAAAGGGCGTATTATCGGCAAAGAGGGGCGTAATATTCGTACGCTTGAGATGTTGATGGGGGTTGATATCATTATTGATGAAACTCCCAATACCATCACGGTTAGTTCCTTTAATCTGTATCGTCGCGCAGTTGCTACTAAAACATTAGAACTCTTGATTGAAGACGGACGCATCCAGCCTGCGCGCATCGAAGAAATCTATGAAAAAGTGTGTGAAGAGTTTGATGAAGCCGTTGAACGTGAAGGTGAAGAGATTATTTTTGAATTAGGGCTTGCCAATGTGCACCCTGAACTCATTAAAATGGTAGGGCGCTTGCGTTATCGTGCCAGTTACGGTCAAAATGCGCTTGCACATACGCTTGAAGTGGCGCATTTAGCTGGCATTATGGCAGCTGAAATGGGTGGTGATCCTTTGCTGGCACGTCGTGCAGGATTGTTGCATGACATTGGTAAAGCACTCACGCATGAGCGTCCCGGCAGTCATGTGGATTTGGGTGCGGAGTTGTGCCGTCAATATAATGAAGATCCGGTTGTGATTAATGCCATTTATGCGCATCATGGTCTTCAAGAAATTCAAAGCGTTGAGTGTGGGGCAGTGTGCGCTGCGGATGCGCTTTCAGCAGCGCGTCCAGGAGCCAGACGCGAGGTGCTTGAGAGTTTTTTAAAGCGTGTTAGCGAGATTGAAGAGATTGCTTCGCAAAAAATTGGTGTTAAACAAGCTTATGCCATTAATGCAGGGCGTGAAGTGCGTGTTATCGTTAATGCTGCGTTGGTTAATGACGATGAATCCACGCTGCTCGCACGTGAAATTGCCAAAGAGATTGAAGCAAGAGTGCAGTATCCCGGTGAAATTAAAGTTAATGTTATACGTGAGAGTCGCGCCGTTGAGTATGCTCAATAAATCTTGAGTACACTTTTAATACATAGGTAACACTTTCATTGTATAATTTTTGCTAATATTCCAAAAAAACAAGGAGCGGGAATGAGCAAAGAAAAAACAATTGCACAACTGCGTGATGCAAAAAAAGCCCACATCAAGTGGGTTCAGCGGGCAAAGGCTCTTACTGAAGGTCTTCCGATTGAAAAAGATGCAATTCCCATGGAGAGTACCGAGTGTGCATTTGGACAGTGGTTTTACGGTGAGGGACAAAAACTAGGTCTGCTTCCAGGGATGGAGTGTTTTAAGGAAATTGAACGTCAACACAATGCATTACACGACATCTATTTGAAAATCTTTAAAATTTATTTTGGAGAGAGACACCGCTCGTTTTTCTCAAAGCTTTTTAATATCAAAAGAACAATTACGCCAGCAGAACATGATATTGCCGTAGAGTTTTTTATACAGCTTAAACAAGTTTCAGAAGTATTGCTTGGGCAAATTGAAAAACTGGAACGTCGGCTCAATGCCATGCCAGAAAGCGAGATCATTACCTTATTATAATCTACAACGTTAAAGTTACTTTTCGTTTAGAATCAATTTACTCCCATTTTCTGCCTTTATAATATACTTTTGGCATTCAACTTCCGGAGTATCGATGTGATCCGATATATTCAAGTAATGCTAGGGGCCTTTATAACTATTTTATATGTTGGATGTAGCGCAACTGCTCCTGATTATCCTGATAAAACAACCGAACAGCTTCAAGGCGTTACGGTATGGCAACAGCTTGAAGGTGCTACTCCTTTAGGTTCACTTCACGAACTTATCGTCTCTAAAGAACTTGATGCGCTCATTGATGAGGCATTGCTTCATAATCCTTCACTACAACAAACATGGCTGACACTGCAAAAATATAGACTCAATGCTGAGCAAGAAGATGCAACACGCTATCCTCAGGCCGATTTAGGGTATTCATTTTTGAAATCCGATACCCAAGATGGATTGCATAGTGCAGCATTGAATGTGAGCTGGCAGATTGATATATGGGGAAAACTCTCCAACACTTATGAAGCGGCACTCCAAGAGAGTGCAGCACAAGAAGCGCTGTTTCAAAGTGCACAAGACACGTTGGTAGCCGAAGTGGCAAAAACATGGCTGGGTGTTATTGCTGCAACACGCGCACTGCAAACTGAAACACAACGTCTGGAGCGTTTAAATCATATTGAACGTTTTATGGATGCGCGTTATAAAAACGGGTTGGTTGGCCTTGAAGAGATTCATAGTGCACACTCGGTGACGCAAAGTTCGATGGCAGCAGTTGCAAAGTATGAACAGCAGCGTGAGACGATGCAACGTACGTTGACGCAACTGTTGGGGCGTTTGGATGACACCTTTATAACACGATCAGATCAGTATCCCGATGTAGCTATTGCTTATGCTGATTTGCCAATGCAAAGTATGCGCCGCCGTCCTGATCTTAAAGCAGCCTATCAAAATATTGAAGCGGCACAAAGTCATAGCAAAGTGGCTTACAAAGAGCTGTTGCCTCAGTTTGATCTTCAAGCAGCCCTGCAAGAGAGTGCCACATCACCCTCAAAGCTCTTTAGCGGCGATCCTGTTTGGTCGTTGCTGGCACAAATGAGTGCGCCACTGTATCATGGAGGTGCACTTCGCAGCGCGGCCAAAGCTGCAGATATCGAAGTAGCCAAAGCGTATGAAAGTTATAGAGAAACGTTGCTCATTGCTATTAAAGAGGTGCGTGACGCTATAGCAAATGAACGCACAGCGGCACTGCGTCAGCGTCATATCAACGAAGCGTTAAAGAGTGCTATGATAACGCGCAATCTGTATGAACACAATTATAAAAACGGATTGGCTAATTTAATGGATCTGCTAAATGTAGAACAGCAGGCGTTTGATTTACAAGCACAATACGATACGTTGATTTACGAACGTCTAGTCAATCGGGTTGATCTGGCTTTAGCACTAGGATTAGGAGCAAAACAATGAAATTAAAGCAGTGGCTAGCCGTACTGGCATCCATTATCATTTTGGTAGCAGTGGTTATTTATAATCAAAATGCTATTAAAGAACACGCTTCTACGAAGGTTCTTCCCAAAGTAAAAAAAGAGACGTTGCGCGATGTGAAGGTATTACATGTAACATCTGGATCTTATCGTGCAGAAGTAACACTTTATGGAGAGGTACAGCCGCATTATACATTGGTTTTAAAGCCACAGGTATCTGGTGAAATCGTATCGCTTAATAAACGTTTTGAAATGGGTGAACAGGTTAAAGCATCACAAGAACTACTCCATATTGATCCGATTGATTATCAAACGGCACTTGCCGATGCGCAGGCAATATTTGCCCAAGCGCAGTTGGCCTATAAGCAGGAACAAAAAGAGTCCGAACGTGCCCGTGCAGAATGGAATGCATCGGGATTTACGGGAGAGGCAGATGCGTTGGTGTTGCGTATTCCTCAGCTAGAAGCCGCAAAAGCTACATTGCAAAAAGCAGAATATGCCCTTGCCGGAGCCGCGCGTAATTTGCGCAACAGTAGTGTTGTTGCTCCTTTTGATGCCCTTGTTGTGACGCGCAATGTTGCACTGGGAGAGAGCATACAAAACACTACAGAACTGGCAACACTTTATAGCACCGATCGTGTTGAAATTACTGCAGCACTCTCGCAACGTGAATGGTCTATGTTGCCTGAGCTAAAACAGATGCAAAGTGATGCATTTGAAGTAACGCTTGAAGGTATTGAGAGCGGATACGTTTATCAGGGCAGGGTATTGCGTGAACATGGTTATCTTGACACGGCTACACGTCAGCGCGGTATTATTATTGGTGTTAATAAGCCATTTGATTTTGAACATCCTCTCTATCCGGGTACGTTTGTTATTGCAACGCTTAAGGGACGTATGGTACAAGATATTTGGCGATTGCCGGTTTCGGCTTTAAGTCAGGAAAGTAAAATCTGGTATGTTGAGAACAATGTGCTTCATGCCTTTGATGCCGAGCCGCTTTTTAGCGATGAGCGTGCTATTTATATTCGTCCACCAGATGCATTGCATTTAAAGAGTGTTGCGGTGTTACTTCATCCTTTAAGCGGTTATGTCGAGGGAATGAAGGTTCATGCCATAGAGGCTGATCATGAATAGGGGTGGACTGATAGCTTGGTTTGCAGCCAATCCGGTTGCAGCTAATTTACTGATGGTTTTGGTTATCGTATTGGGGGTGTTACATGTAGGCTCATTGCGAAAAGAAGCATTTCCAAGTATGGAACCTGATTCTCTCTCTATTTCAGTAACGTATGACAGCGGTTCCGCAAAACGGAGTGAAGAGGGGCTGGCTATTAAAATTGAAGAGCAGCTTGAAGGAGTGGCGGGGATCAAGTCGATTACAAGTACTTCAACTCAAAATGGTGTTAATGTGCTGGTTGAAAAAACATCAGGATACGACCTTGATGTGCTGTTGCGCGATGTCAAAAATCGAGTAGACTCAATTTTTACTTTTCCAGCAGATGCGGAAAAACCGGTGATCTCCAAAGCTGAACGTGAAGAACATTCCATCTGGATTCAGCTTTATGGCAATGCTTCTCATGCGACCTTACAGCAACTTGCCGATGCCCTTAAAATGGATCTGCTCGCGACGGATAGTATTAGTCGTGTGAGTATTTCTGGTCGGCTTGATCCTATAATTTCCATTGAAATTAATGAGGCCAAATTGCAAGAATATGCTCTAACATTCAGCGATATTGAATCGCGTGTGAAAGCATACTCTTCAACACCGCTTACGGCGGTTTTAAGCAGCAAAACAAGTCAGTTACAACTCCAGGTATCCAATCAGGCGTATCGTAAAAATGAGTTTGAAGCGATTCCTATTATTAGTACACAAACAGGGCGTGAAGTACTCCTTGGCGATATTGCAACCGTACGTGATACTTTTAATGATGAAAGTCCTGTATTGTCGCGTTTTAACGGCAGTGATGCCATTGCTATCGAGGTGTTGACAACTGGAGAAGATGATATCACCGATAGTGTCGAAACAGCACGTGAAGTAGTAGAGAGATGGCGTGATGGTAATCGTTTAGGCGAGGGGGTGTCGATAGAGACATGGTATGATCGTAGCAGCTCTATTATGCAACGTTTATCGCTTCTGGTAAAAAATGCCATAACAGGAATTGTATTGGTGTTTATATTGTTGGCACTTTTCTTAAATTTAAGTGTAGCCTTTTGGGTGGCCATGGGCTTGCCTTTTATCTTTTTTGGGACGTTTTATTTTATGGGTGAGGGCTATATGGGGCTATCACTGAACGAATTTACTACATTTGGGTTTATTCTTGCATTAGGTATTGTGGTAGATGATGCGGTTGTCGTAGGCGAGAGTGTTTATGAGGTGCGTTCTAAAGAAGGCGATAGTGTTGCCAATACCATCAAAGGAACACTACTGGTGGCCATGCCAACAATTTTTGGAGTGCTTACGACCGTAGCAGCGTTTTATGCACTCTCAAATATTGAGGGACATTTAGGCATGCTCTATTCGCAATTTGCGGCGGTTGTAGCCGTTGCGTTGATACTTTCGATTATTGAATCCAAGTTAATTTTACCAGCACATTTGGCGCATCTTAATACCCATCGCAAACGCTCATCATTTGTATTGTTTCGTTTGTGGCAGTCAATACAAGGAGGTGCCAATCGTGGGTTCGTTAATTTCAACCAATATATATATCAGCATGTGATCGTTTATGCCCTGCGTTTTAGATATGCCGTGGCATTGGGATTCTTGGCACTTTTTATTGTGGTGATGGCCATGCCTTTTAATGGTGCGGTACGACTCAGCTTTTTTCCAGAAGTTCCCGCTGAGACGGTACGGGCTGAAGTGAGTATGCTTACTGATGCAACATATGGACAGACTCATGCTGCTCTTGCACAGCTAGAGCGTAGTGCGTATGAAGCTGATGAACAGCTTCGCAAAAGCAATGTTAGTGCCATTGAACATATGCAGATTCTATCTTCATCAGCAAATTCAGGCAAGCTGGCACTGGAATTTAGTGCTGATAGTGCCTATACTCCAAATGAGTTTGTGCGTCTTTGGAAACGTCTTGCTGGCGTTCCCGAGGGCGTACGCACTCTAAGTATGCAAAGTTCACGACACATGGTCTCTGCGCTGCGTGTTGAGCTGCGCGCTGATGATGATGCCATCTTGATCGCCGCAGGTCAAAAACTTAAGGCAGCACTTCAAAATATTCCAGCCATAAGTGGTATAGAAGATAACCTTGACCCCGCGCAGCCTCAGCTTCAGCTTCGGTTGAATGAACAAGGGCGTGCTATGGGACTCACTACCGATTTGCTGGCCACGCAAATGTTGCAGGCATTTAAAGGGCAGGTTGTTCAACGCTTTGAGCGCAATAGTGACGAGATCGAAGTGCGTGTGCGTTATCCCGAAGCAAAGCGTCAAAATCCACTTGACGTGCTGAATGCACGCATTCGTACTCCAGATGGCAATGTCGTTGCTCTCTCAAGCGTTGCCACGTTTGAAAATGGCTATACCCGTGATACCATTAGCAGAATTGACGGTAAACGAGCGGTTTATCTTGCTTCGGACCTGGATAAAGAACAGCTCTCGGCTACCGAATTAGTAATGCGACTTAAAAACGGAATCATTACAGAATTAGAACGTGATTATCCAGGCTTGGATATTCACTTTGCCGGAGAAGCTGAAGAACAAGCCGAAACGGAATCTTCTATGGCAGAGATGTTTATGGTGGCACTTTTAATCATCTATATGTTACTTGCGATACCGCTTAAATCTTACATGCAGCCATTATTAATTATGACAGCTATCCCTTTTGGTGTTGTTGGAGCGATACTGGGACATTGGATGAATGATTTAGCGTTGGGGATTTTATCGTTTAACGGAATCATCGCACTAAGCGGTGTTGTGGTTAATGATAGTTTGCTACTGGTGGCACGTTTTAATGAGATCAAGCAGCAGGCGCATTCGGTGGGCGAGGCCATCATTGAAGCATGCAGCAGCCGTTTACGCGCGGTACTTTTAACATCGTTTACTACGTTTGCAGGTTTGATGCCGCTACTTGGTGAAACATCGCATCAGGCACAATTTTTGATTCCTGCTGCGGTGTCACTGGCGTATGGTATTATGTTTGCCACTGTAATAACACTGATTCTGATTCCTTCACTGCTGATGATTCAGATTGATGTTAGCATCTATTTAAAACGGTTGGTAAGTAAAATCGTTTGGCGTAAAAACAGAGTTGTTACGCCTTAAAGTTATTTTTTAACCGTAACTACGATGGCACCACGAAGATCACCCATTTTATAGCCAACGGCTTTATCCTGAGGGTAGTGTTTGGCAACAAATGCACCCATGTCGCTGCCTTTAATATTACCATGACATTTAAGGCAAACTTCGGCATTGATGCGTAGCGGTTTATAATACTTGTAGGTATCTTTATCGACTTGTTCAACCAGATGCTCTGGTAGAATAACTCCAGCACTGTTGAGTGCTTCCATAGCTTGCAGAATGCTCTGTTCATCTTTTTGTGGGGCATTGGCGGGATTGCGGTATTTAAGGCTGACACGTTTAATACTAACATCTTTGCCAAGCTCTTTGTTGACTTTATCTGTCAAGGGAAACGCTTCTTTGGTACAAAATTGCACAGCATCCATGGGGCCACCAGCTTTAAGATGTTTTTTAAGAGCGCCACCGAGCGTACTTAGCATCAATTCTGATGCTTTGTCACCTGAAGCAATCACAGATGCAACCTCTTCATTCTGATTTTGGTAAGGGTTGGCCAACAGCAAAGCTGAAGCACTTAGAGTTAAGATGGTATGACGAAAAAAAGACATATTTATTCCTTTAGGTTATAATAAACATAATTCTATCAAAATAATGTATCAAGTCACACATCTAAGTCATTGCCTTCAGAATCATCATAGGGATCAAGGTGAATGATGGTATTAACATTGTTATCAGGAAAGAGTCGTTGCAGTCCTAATTCGATTCGATCTGACAAACTGTGGGCATCATAAAGTGAAATGCTGACGTTAAAAACGACATGCATGCTAATAAAAATATCCGATGCTGATTTTCGTGTTAGTAAATCATGATAATTACTAATCTCTTGAGTTTTCAAAAAGGCATGAATTTTTGCAATATCTTCTTCTTCTAGTGCGGCATCAAGCAGCATTAAAATGCCTTCTTTGATGATAGGATAGGCCGAGATTAACATGTAAATGGCTATCGCAACACCAAGAAGCGAATCGATCAATGCCTCACCAGTGTAATGCACCAAAAAAAGGGCTAGCAGTACGGCACCATTAGAAAAAAGATCCGTTTTGTAATGCAAGGCATCGGCACGAATTACCATATTTCCTGTTTGATTGGCAATGCGGTTTAAAAATAGTACCAAGATTCCTGTGAGGATAATAGATACAATCATCACTACAATTGATGCTTCCATATGACTGAGCTGTTTTTCATTGACTATATTAGAGATGGCCTGAAACAGAATAAAAAGAGCTGAAACCGAGATAATAGTACCTTCAATCACAGCAGCAAGCGGTTCAATTTTGCTTCGACCAAAGTTAAAACGTTCATCAGGCTCTTTTTCGGCATGATGCAGAGCAAAATAGTTAAATGCAGAGACCGAAAGATCAAGCAATGAATCAATAGCTGAAGCTAAAACTGCAATCGAGCCGCTAAGAATACCAAAAGCAAGTTTGATGGCAACAAGTAAAGCAGCGACGCAACTGGATACTAAGGTGGCTTTCTTTTCAATACGCATGATGAAATCTTAGCATAAGCGCGCTAGAATGGCTTTTATGAATTTAGATGAGGTCCGAATTGAACGCGAAACATGGATGCAATGGAAAAATATTGCACCATTGCGTGAGGCTATTAACACGCTGCCTGAGCTTACATGTCATCTTCAAACAGGTGATGTTGTAGGGCTTATATGTAATGATAGCGTTGATATACGGCTTATTGAAACCACAGCGCGTATGATGATGCCTTGGCGTAAAGGTCCTTTTGATCTGTTTGGACTTTTTATTGATACTGAGTGGCAGAGTCAAATAAAATATAATCTATTGCGCCCCTATTTTAATCTTAGCAATAAAAAAGTTGCCGACATTGGTTGTAACAACGGTTACTATCTTTTTCGAATGCTTGAAGATGCTCCTGCAAAACTGGTAGGGTTTGATCCTTCGGCACTTTATAAGACGCAGTTTGACTTCATTAATCATTTTGCGAAAACGCCGATAGTGTATGAACTGCTTGGCGTAGAGCATTTGTCGTATTATGAAGAGCGTTTTGATGTGATTTTTTGTCTTGGGGTACTCTATCACCGCAGTGATCCCGTAGCGATGCTTAAAACACTTTATAAAGGGCTTGAGAGCGGTGGCGAGGTCTTTTTGGATACGTTTATGATTGATGGGGATGAGGAGATGTGTCTAAGTCCTGCAGGGAGTTATTCGAAAATTCCAAATATCTATTTTGTTCCCACGATTGCCGCACTTAAAAACTGGTGCATACGTTCAGGATTTAAAGGGTTTGAAGTGCTTGAAATTGCAGTGACAACAACACAAGAACAGCGCAAAACCGAATGGATTGAAGGACAAAGTTTAGAAGACTTTCTTGATCCTTTAGACTGTAGCAAAACCGTTGAAGGCTATCCTGCGCCAAAACGAGTCTATGTACGTTTAACAAAGGAGTGATTATGGCCGCCAAGGAAAAGCAAAAGCAACCGCAAGAGATGCCAGAGGAGAGTTCGGTACTGCGTAATACGCATGAAAGAATTGATTCTGAGCTAAGTGGCGATATTGATGAACTTAGACGTGGTTTTGCCAGAGTGATTTTGGAAACCATTGATATTATGTGTGCGGATGATCAAGGATTGGTACACGGCGGGTTTATTTTTAGTGCAGCCGATTATGCCGCTATGTTGGCTGTCAATGAGCGTAATGTTGTTCTTGCCGGGGCTTCAAGTCAATTTCTTGCACCTGTGCGCGTGGGAGATCATGTGGTTTTTGAAGCCTACGAGCGTCAAAAAGAGGGGCGAAAACGTAGTGTTTATGTTAAAGGTACGGTGCTTGATATTAAAGTATTTGAAGGTGAATTCAAAACCGTGGTCACTGATAACCACGTATTGAATTTAGAACTTCTAAATACCGCTAACGCCAATGAATCATAGTACTTTTAGCCAGTAAGGAACGTTGCGCTGTTCTGCTTTGATGGTACTGGAATTACCGTGACCTGGATAAAGCGTTTTATCATAATCAATCTTTAAAAAACACTCTAAACTCTCTTTCATTGCCTGTGGGTCAGAGTAGGGAAAATCCACCCGACCGATGGAGCGTTCAAAAATAAAATCACCGCTAAACATGGCATCACCAATCTCAATAGTTGAACACCCCGGAGAGTGCCCTGGAAAATGGCGAAAGAGTATGGCAATACCCGAGATATCAAGGCTAGTGTTGTTGCCCTCTATCAAAAAATCGGGTGTTGAAGGCGGCAGCCCTGGCATCAGATTACTGCCTTGTAGTAAAAAGAGATCATCTTTTGGCGCATAAAGAGGAACATTGAGCTTTTCTTGAAGTTTTGCATTGCTCCAGACATGATCAAAATGGCCGTGGGTGTTTAAAATAGCTACCGGATTGCTTATATGCTCCATCACCCAAGAAAACGCATCCATCCCCGGATCAATAATAATATCCTTACCTTCAACGCTCACAATATAGCAGTTGGTCTGATAATCGCCCATAGGTTGACGTACAATACGCATGGTGCCTCTTTTTTTGATGCCATTGTAGCAAAATGGATATGACGATGTCATATAAAGCGTGTCTCAAGTATTCCCATTTCAAATTGGGTTAATATGAAGTTTTCTGCATTAATAATACACGGATTAAAACTACAATCACCAAATCCAAATTTAATAAAGGATATTTATGAAGACCTTATCTTTAGCATTAACATTGGCTGCAACTGTACTCTTTACGGGATGCGGTAGTGATAGTAGTGAGAATAACTCTCCTGCTGCTAATAATGAAACATCAATAGTTTCTACCCCATCTCAAGGCTCAGCAAAAACTACCCTTGCTGCAACATCTCCGATTTTAATCGATCGTAGTATCATCAGTGCCATCAATTCCACTCAAAGTTTGAGTGCAGTTACTAACTCAAAAACTCGTGAGGTTATTACAAGCTCAAACGACTGCTATGCTGGCGGTACTATGGATGTGGTGTTGGAATCAACATCAGCAGCTGTTATTAACTATAATGATTGTGATATGGGAGAGGGTGCCATTCAAAATGGTAGTGTTAATCTGACCGATATGGTTCTTTCAGGTAGTGATATCTCAAGCGCCACTATGAAATTGCATATAACAACAACAAGTGATACAGTAGAATCTATGACAAATATTACTATGGCTTTCGTATCCAACGGTGCTGAAGACTATACCTCCACAATAAATGGCACAATTGACACCACTGAGTCAATTAATAGTACCCACACACAATATACCAACTATAAAATCACTTCGACAACATCAACGATTGCTATTGATGGCACAATTACAATTAACAATACTCCTGAAGTATGTGGCGGTAACGGCAGCTATACTATTGAAACGGTATCTCCCATGAATATTTCTGATTATGAAACTATTACATCTGGAGAGATTAATATCAATGATTATAACTATGTATTTCATTCAGATAATACTGTAACTATTACAGCCGACACTTCTAGTGAGACTTTTGACCAATCTGAATTGACAACTTGTAACAGTGATAGTGAAGACATAATAGAAGATATAGAAGATGATGGAAATGGCACGAATATCAATACTCCAATAATGGAAGATGATGTAAGTAGTACTAATATTAATACTCAAGTTCTGAACTCTACAGATGCACTAATACGATAATGTATAATGAAAATCGAATCTGACTATGACGGTAGTGTTGTAGTAGTATAAATTATTTTTTAGGATTTAAAAATATGAAATTACGTAAGATTAATGCTAAAGGCTTTAAAGTTATTTATCCGGATGAGATAGATTACACTTTGGCTCATAGCTATAAAACATTTGCATATTACAATATGGATATGGGAAAAAAAGCAGTAGTGTTGCAGCCCAATATTGTAGAAAAAAGTTTAGAAGATAGCTCTTCTTATCCTATCTGTCATACCGAAGTTTCTAGGACCGGCTTTATTTTAAACTTATTGCATACGCTTTTCAAAAGAAAAAGTTTTTCATATTTAGCCAAACCGTTGATATTATTAGCATGCTTATTACTTCCAAATGCAGCATCTGCATTTAAAATAGACACCCATTTATGGGTTGCTCAACAAGTTTATAATGATGTTACTGATGATGGAAAGATTACGGTTGAATTAAACGGCCGGCCACTTACAATTCCAGTTTCAAATGAAGTTGTGGAAGCAATCCGCAACAATAAAGATGCGTTTTTTATGGGAAATATTGGGCCTGATGCACTTCCTGATGTAGTTGCAGGTCAAATGACAGTTCATCCAGGCCTTGCTAATGGCTGGAAGACAAGTGATTGGCTCATGCATCTAATGAAAAAGTCTAAAGAATGGAAAGAGACTAAAGGTAGTTCTGTAGGTACCGCACTTACCTATGGATACCTTTCACATGCATCAGCTGACTTCTTTTCACATACTTATGCGAATCAATATTCCGGAGGTATCTTCTCACTCCAAGATGGTGAATCGTTGATCGAACAGAGGCATTATGCACTTGAAGCATTTATTGCTAAACATAGTCCTCCGTTTTTAGATAACAATGGCGTTGACCAAGGACCTCCTTATTCATTGGTAGCACCAAATGATGATGTTGCAGAATTTGTACGTGATACATTAATATATGATCCTCAAGCCTCTGCAGAGTATGCAAAAGAGCCTACAACTATGCATTTACCAGCCTATACTTCGTATCGAAATGAAATTTTAAAGGCTTCAAATGATCCTTTATGGAGAAAAATAGATGTCGCTGTTGTGCAAATTATAGCTGCTTATTATGGATATAGTGTTAGTGAAGAAGAGGCTGAACAACTTCTAAAATATATGAATGAAGATGTTCTACCTGCAGTAAATAAGGGGATAGATCTTGAACAAGAGAAGATTAATAAAATCAATGAATATGTCAATCGTATTGATGCTGCTCATGTTAGTAGGCTAAACAGCACTGTAGAAAAGCTTAATAATTTGCATAAAACGATCCTTGATAAATCACTAGATCGTCTCACCTTGGGTTTGAATGAAGCTGAATGTAAAAATAAATGTGGAGACCTCCACTTTCACCATGAGAAAAGGCGTTGTAAACAAAAATGTGAACTACTTTTTGATGCAACGGATAAAATAAGACGTATTGACGACGAATTGACTGGATTGCGAGAAAAGCAGCTAGAAGCACTCAATGAGTTGCGAGATCAAGCAATTATTGTAAAAGACAGCAGTTTAAGAATGCAACAAAGTATCGTTGATTTAGCACAAATCGTTAACTCTGACACCTCGCCGATTAAAGCCACGTTAGAGAACTGGGTTACTGACTTAGATACTGCTATGAAAGAGTATGTCAAAGCAGCTGCTAATTCAATGATCTTAACTATGGACCCAAATGTAGGTGATTTAGAACATGGTGCCCTTACTCCGTTAACAGATTGGTACAACTGTTATCACCTAACAATAATGGGTGTTCCTGCGCCAGTTGGAACAGGAGATTGTGGATTTAGAGGAGACTTTCAGACAAATATAGATGCGATTAATCAATCGATCACAATTATTGAAGATGCTACTGCACTTGGAACCTATGTAGATGCGATACCTTCACCTCAAGAGATTCGAGACGCCGTAACAAAGCTGCAAGAGGAAGCTAAACAAGCACTTAAAGATGCCGCTATTAATGAGTTAAAAAAATTCATTCCGGATGAAGTACGCGATATCATGACCTTAATGAGTGAAGATATGACAGATGGCTTGCTAAACAGCTATTATTCGAAACCTGAGTCAGCTTTCCCATCTCAATATAACCTTATTATGATTGATGATATGGCAGAACGTGTAAAAGCAGAGATGCACATTACAGGAAATGATTCAGATAATTCACCAGTACCATATGATAGTTCAGAGTATGCAGTTGTCTATAATTCGGTGGTATTAGCAAAACTTGCTATGCTTGATAATGCTGGTCTTCGCCTTTTGGCTCAAAATGCAGGTGTATCCAGTTCATACTTTAATGGTCTTAATAATATCATTGCTCAGAGTATTGCAAGTCTTGATGGGAACCATCAATGGATGAAAATAGCACCTGATTATCCAAATTCAATTGGTAAGGACACTTATGTCAATACGATGGAAGGTCATCCAGGCTATTTTCCTGAAAGTTATGGTGGCCCGATTATGTTCAAACTTTGGGAGCCTGCTGTGCGTGATCAGCTGTTTCGAAGCCTGTTTATAGGTCCATTGTCACCGGGAATTGATTCGCCAGAAGAGCTTGGTCTAGAAACGATACTTCCATCAGACTATTCTTATCGTCCGTGTAATGCAAACCCATTCCCGGATGATCTCAATGATGACACTTGTTGTCCAATAATACCACTTGATTCACCTATGGTAGCAACTGCTTACCTTGATTCTGAAGACAAGGCATGTGCCTGGTATGAAGACGGTACGATGTCTTGTGGCAAGAGAACAGATTTGAATTTATATCAAAAATCTACCCGCTATAGCCTTCCTGAAGGGTATACGCCAACAGATATCGTTGGTATCACTTGGATAGATTCACACGATATGGCATGTGCATGGTACAAAAATGGTAAAGTTTCATGTGGAAAAGTCACTGATCTTGATAGTATTAGAACACCTTACAATTATACACTAGCACCGGGCTATCAGCCTTCGGACATAAAGGGTATTGGTTGGGTTTCATCTAACAATATGGCATGTGTCGTGTATGATGATAAAAAATATAGTTGCGGTCGTACCTATGATCTTGATAGCGTAGCTGGCGCGCAAATTTACGGCCTTCCTTATAGCTACTACCCTAATGATATTTTATCTTTTGACTGGGTATCAAAAGATAGTATGGGTTGTTTTTGGTACACCAATGGTAAGGTCTCTTGTGGCACACCGGATAATATGGGGAATAAGGCTTCTCCAGCTCCATACAGTACTACAAATGAGAGCAATAATAATGTTCCTGTAACGCCTCCTGTTGTAACGCCTCCTGTTGTAACACCTCCTGTTGTAGCACCTCCATCTCCTATGGTGGCAACTGCTTATCTTGATTCTGAAAATATGGCGTGTGCATGGTATGCAAACAGCACCGTATCCTGCGGTTCTATAAACGATTTGGATAATATTCGGAATGCTTCTTCATACACTCTACCCTCAGGGTATACGCCAGCAAATATAGTTGGTATTGCTTGGGTAGACTCATACCATATGGCATGTGCATGGTACACAGACGGTAAGGCATCATGTGGGAAAACCACTGATCTTGATAGCATCAGAACACTTTACAACTATACTCTTCCCCCAGGATATCGTCCTTCAAATATCAAGGGGATTGGCTGGGTTTCATCTCCAAATGAAATGGCATGCGCTGTGTATGATGATAAGCGATTTAGTTGTGGTACTACCCGGGATCTTGATAGCGTAGCTGGCACTCAAGCTTACGGACTTCCTTATGGTTATTATTCTAATGATATCTTATCTTTTGACTGGGTATCAAAAAACAGTATGGGCTGCTTTTGGTACACCGATGGTAAGGTCTCTTGCGGTACACAGGAAAGTATGAGTAATATCCGTCCTCCAGCTCCATACAGTACTACAAATTAAACCTAGGAGAATAGCAGTCAAGATGCTATTAGGCTCTTTAATCTAAAATGGAGTTCGCTCCATTTTATGATATAACATATGCTTTTTGTGAAACAATGCTTTGATATTCTCTTTGCAAGTCAGTGTGCACGTTATTCAAAATATTGATTATGACAAAACGGAATCATCCTTTTTATTGACGGTGAAATGGACGATTATAATCTAACGTGTTTGGTCTTAGCTGAGGTGTCGTACCATTGTAAGGCTCACTCTTTTTTTCAATATATAAAAGATCATTTTCTATACGATAGAGTCCGTATTCATCTATATCAAACGGTGCACCTGCATAGGTATCAATATGTGAATCAAGTTCTTTAGCTTGCGTTGCATCTGCTAAGGTAACGGTGGCACCTATAATGAACGTACCACTTGCCGTTGGATTGGGTGCATAAGATAGCGGAATAGTACAAGAAGAATCTTCATAGTTTTCAATATTTGAAGAGAGCGTGTTTCTTGTAAACGTCACCGTAACAATGTCATAGTGCTCGCCATCATCTGCCTGAGCACATAATTTTTTCCACGTTCCTTCCAACTCGGTAGATTGTGTGTTGGAATTTGCTGAACTTGCAGATCCACTTGATATAGCTGAAGTTGGCGCATCAGAATTTGAATTAGTGGGGTTCTGTGTTCCGCCAGAAGAGCCTCCTCCGCATGCTTGCAAAAAAATAACGGTTGCCATAACAGGCACAGAAAATAATAAACTTTTTTTCATAATTACTTCCAAATAAAAATTTTAGTATTGTAACAGCTCTTCAATCAGTTGTTTTTTAAACGCTTTAACCATAGTCTCAATTTTTTTCTAGAGCTTCGGGCGAATCTCCCATTTGCTCAATAAGCTTTTGTTGGCATTAAAAGCATTCCAAAATTCTGTAATAACAGCTTTGGTTGTATCAGAAGTGTATCCTCCGATTTAAAAGATTTTCAACTTGTATTTTAAGATAGTTATAGTCAATTGTCGGTGGTGTATAGGGTGTGTTATTGATGCTAGCATTGATACGCCCGACATCAAACGTGAGTGTCATCGCCATGAGTTTATCTTTAGTGCCATAGCGGCCAGCGTAGAACTTTGGGCTTTGCTCAAAGTGCGTTTAGTTAAAATATGCAACAATAACACCATGAATTTTTATGCCACACTTGAACAGCTGCTTGAGATTGCTAATCCCCTAGAAAAGATTGAAAATTTCAAGGTTTTTTATACGGCGTATCGCAAGGGCGAATGCGTTAAAGAAGTTGCCCATCCTGTTTGTGTTTTTCAAAAGCCTTCGTATGCCTCTTTTTGCACGATTGTCGATCCGCAACGAGTACCAAGACGTAAAAATCTTGCAACGCTTGAAGGTAAAATTACCATGCTGCATGCTATTGCGCATATTGAATACAGCGCTATTGATCTTGCCCTTGATGCTGCGTATCGTTTTCGTGATCTGCCAGATGCATTTTATGATGACTGGCTGGAGGTGGCCGATGATGAGATTCGTCATTTTCAAATGATCGAAGCGCTGCTAAGAGAACTAGGAAGCTATTACGGAGCGCTTGAAGTGCATGAAGCGCTTTTTGAAGCTTCAAACCGCACGGCGCATTCACTTTTGCACCGTATGGCGGTGGTACCGCGCTATCTTGAAGCAGGTGGACTGGATGCCAATCCTCAGATTTTACGCCGTCTTGAAACATTAAAAGAGGATGCAATGTGTGCCAGAATGATTGATGCGCTAGAGCTTATTTTACAAGAGGAAATTGATCATGTGCGCAAAGGGGATTGCTGGTTTGAGTTTGCCTGCAAGCGCGAAAATCTGGAGCGTTCGGTCTATTTCGATATTATCCAGTACTATTATCCCGATACGCTTGAGCGTCAACGCAACCTCAACACAACAGCGCGCCTTGAGGCGGGGTTTACATGTAATGAGCTTGAACGGCTTGCACATGAGCGTGTTTGTTAGGCAAAGTGTTACCGGTTGTTTATCAAACGATACCCGCTGTTTCTCGCAGATGAATATGATGTGACTTGAAATTAAACGGACAGGAGAACATCATGAAACCTATTATCCCTTTGGCGCTTACGGCACTACTACTCTCAGGTAGTACATTAATGGCTGGCGGTATGTCAGGCTGCACTATGCAACAACCTCAAATGCAACAAAAATGTGGCATGAGATCCAATCAACCTGGAATGAATGGCAGTAAAATGCATCAAAAACCATTGCTGCAAGCACTTCAAAAACTCGACTTGAGTGACGATCAGTTAGATAAATTTGAAGCACTGCAAAAAAGTTTTCAAGAGCAAAGAATGGCACAACGTTCGACAAACCGTCTCTCAAGCGGAGCGCTTGCTGATGCTATTAGCGAAAAAGGTTTTGACGTTAAAGCATTTGAAGCAGCCGAAAAAGAGCGCAGCGAAGCACGTGCTGCTATGAAAGCGACCCATCTGGAGCAGATTATCGAAATCTTAACACCGGCACAACGGATTGAGCTTAAAAAGAGTCTACAAGGCATGAAAGCTATGAGGCAAAAACGTCAATTGAATTTAGACTATTGATTTAAAAAAGGGGGTGCGATGATCCGAATAATGATGATTGAAGATGATACGGAAATGGCAGAGTTGATTGGAGAATTTCTCTCCAGACATAGTATTGCACTCGTCAATTACGAAACGCCGGAGCTTGGGCTTAGTGCGCTTAAATTTGAATCGTTCGATCTTCTTATTCTTGATTTGTCGCTTCCGGGAATGGATGGACTTGAGGTGTGCCGAGAAGTACGCCGTTTTAGCGACATTCCCATTATTATCTCATCAGCTCGTGCCGACATTACGGATAAAACCGCATGTTTTAGCATGGGAGCGGATGATTATCTGCCTAAACCTTACGACACAACAGAACTGCTGCTGCGCATTCATTCGATTTTACGTCGCTATAAATATACGCCTCAGCACGAAGAGGTTTCTTATATTTTTGAACTGAACCGCGATAAGCATGAGATACGGAAAAACGGGATGATTCTGGATTTAACCAATGCAGAGTTTGGTATTTTGTCGCATTTTATTACCCGATCGGGTTATGCGATCAGCCGTGAAGAGATTTTAACGCATGTAGATGAGATTCATTACGAAAGCTCGCTTAAAAGTATTGATGTGATTATTGGCCGAATCCGTCAAAAAATTGAGGAGGATCCTAAAAAACCACGTTACCTGATTGCGTTGCGCGGTATTGGATACAAACTCATCAATGAATAGACACGCCCTTCGTCTGCATATTACACTTTTTTTTCTGGTTCTAATGATAATTATCAACATACTCTTTATCACGCAATACCATTTTATACATGTAGAGTTGCGTGAAAACGGTATTCGAAATTTTCAGCGGGCTAAAATGTTTTTACACCGTGCCAGAGACGAAGGGCTTTTGCCTCAAGAGGCAGCTCAAAAACTTGATGAGTATCTTCAGATACAGATACGCAATGATTGCAATCAATCATTTGAAGGAATGCGTCCGGTTTTTGAGATGCGCCATAACAAAATTTTTGAAACCAAAGAGGGGCTTTATGCTGTGGATGAACGCTTTTCTCAGCAACATCGACAGGTGCTTTTTTATCCGCTAAAACACGAGATATTGTTTAAAATACTTTTGATAGCGCTGGCGGTTAATGTCATGGTATTGCTTTTTTATCTTTATTTGTTGCGTCGTTTGCATCCGCTAGCACATCTTAAAGCTCAGATTGGGCGCTTTGCGCAAGGATCGCTTGATGTCAACACGCATATTGACGGTTATGATGAGATTGCTGATGTAGCTAATGAATTTGATCGTGCCATTACAACAATCCGTGGTTTTCAGGAGTCTCGTACGCTTTTTTTGCGTAACATCATGCATGAACTTGCTACCCCCGTGGCCAAAGGCAAACTGGCGGCTGCATTGCTTGAAGATCCCAAACAAAAAGAGCGCTTTGAACGCTTTTTTTCGCGCTTGGAGTATCTGTTGGGAGAATTTGCAAAAGTTGAGCGAGTAACATCTAATGATGCAAAACTTTCGCTTCGTGAATATCGGGCAATTGATTTTGTGGATAATGCCATTGATCTGCTCATGATTGAACGTGATATGGTTGATATTCATCAAGAGGGGGATCTCTATCTTGAAGGCGATTTTGAGCTTCTTTCGGTTGCTATAAAAAATTTACTGGACAATGCACTCAAATATGGCACGACACAACGTCCTGAAATCATTGTAGATGCCAATGGTATTAGTGTGCTTTCGCATGGCGAAATATTGCCTTCAGAACATTTTGAACAAGCCTTTAATCGTCCTTATGAATCCAGTGTAAAGGGCTTGGGCTTAGGACTGTATATTACCAATAAAATTGCGGCATTGCACGGTTTTTTGTTGCAGTATCACCATGAAAACGGCATAAACCGTTTTACGATTTTAAAACCTATAAAGGGATAAGTATGAATCGCAATTACTCCATTGCTTTACGTATCTGGCACTGGCTGCACGCTATTGCCGTTACCGGTCTTTTGGCCACGTTTTTTCTGCGCAAGACTTTTTTGAGCTGGCATAGCAATTCCGAACTCATTGTTTCAAAAATGGCAGAATTTAATATTGTTGTCACTACCGATCAAGCCAAAATGATTGCCAAAGCCATCCGTGCACCCATGTGGGAGTGGCACATTATTTTTGGGTTTGCCTTGGCCGCATTATTGATATGGCGATTGTTGATGGTTGTCAAAGAAAAAGGCTTTGGTTTTGATGGTGCGAATGCTCACATGCGCTGGGTTTATCGTGGCTATAAAGTGATTTATGGCGTATTGGCATTTATGGCACTTAGTGGAATTGTGATCTATTTTTCTAAAGAACTTGGCATATCAAGTGAAACCGCACATAACATTGCTGAGCTTCATGAATGGATGGCATGGCTGATTGTGGCATTTGTTCCCTTGCATATTGCTGGAGTTGTGCTTGCAGATAATAGTGATCAAAAAGGGTTAACTTCAAAGATGATATCGGGATAATTTGAGCGTTATTTACGACACAAAACGCGGTGTGCATAGCCAAAATTTGATATACTATGCTACTTTAAAAAAAGGCAAAGGTATTGTGATGTCAAAATATGAGCAAATCAGTTCATACCTCATTGCTTTTTTACGTGATGAAGTTCATAAAACGTCACTTCAAAATGTGGTGGTTGGACTGAGTGGCGGGATCGATTCGGCTGTTGTTGCTGTTTTGGCACATCACGCATTTGGCGATAAATTATTGTGTGTCAAAATGCCTTCGCACTACTCATCGCAAAGTTCACTCGATGATGCGGATGAACTGGTTGAGAAATTTGGTATGAAAGCGATTACCAAAAGTATTGAACCACTACTGCGTGCTTACGAAGATGAGGGTATGAGCTCGTTGCGCAAAGGTAATTTTTCGGCACGTATGCGTATGGCAACACTTTTTGATGTATCGGCAGAGCATAATGCTTTGGTGCTTGGAACCAGTAACAAAAGCGAACTGATGCTGGGGTACGGTACGCTTTTTGGCGACTTGGCCAGTGCGCTTAATCCTATTGGGGATCTGTATAAAACCGAAGTCTTTGAATTGGCACGTTATCTAGGAGTTACCGAGACAATAATTACCAAGGCACCTTCGGCTGATTTATGGGTAGGTCAAAGTGATGAAGCGGAACTTGGATACACTTATGCGGCGCTTGACGCTGTACTAAAACGTTATGTTGAAGAGCGTTACTCTCGTGAAGAGTTGGTTGCCGAGGGGGTTGATGCTGAAATGGTAGATATGATTATTACACGTATTTATCGGAATCAGTTTAAACGTCGTATGCCAATTATTGCTAAACTAACATCACGTACAATTAATCACGATTTTAATTATCCAAGAGACATTACACTGTAACAAAGGAACATTTATGCAAGTCCCATTTTACCGCGAAAATATTGGAGTGCAGGAGCACAAAAAAATTGAACAGGTGCTTGATGGAAGCGCCCGTAACATTATTGAGGATCTGGAGTCTGCTTTTGAAGCATATAGCGGTGCTCACTATGCTGTAGCAACGTCACATGGCACATCAGCGCTGCATCTAGCGATGCTGGCTATTGATCTTAAACGCGGTGATAAGGTTCTTTGTTCTGTGAATGCTTTTCCTTCTGTACCTGAAGTAGTACGTCATTTTGACGCTGAACCGCTTTTTATTGATATTGATGAAACCACTTTCAATATTGATTTAGACAAATTGGAAAATTATTTAGCCGATAATAAATCCAAAAAATTAAAAGCAGTGATTGTCACTCATATTGCGGGACAACCAACCAACCTAGAGCGTCTTTATAACATTGCCAAAATTTATGATGTCAAAATTGTTGAAGATGCTTCGGATGCATTTGGTGCAACGTATAAAGGCAAGAAAGTTGGTGCCACTGGCGCAGATATTACCTGTTTTAATTTTGCACCGCATCTTAAATACAGCTACTCAAACGGCGGTATGTTGGTAACCGATGATCAAGATATTATGGAGCGCGCTATGCTTTTGCGTAACCATGCCATGGTGGTAGATGCTGATTCACTTGAATACATTTACGATGTTACCGACATCGGAAGCAAATACACGATCAGCCCTCTTGATGCGGCTTATATTATTGAAAAACTGAAAAAACAAGATACTGTGGTAGCGCGTCAAAAAGAGATTGCTGCTATTTATAACGAACGTCTTAAAAATGCACCGCATATTGAGTTACCCAAACTTTGTGAAGATCACTCCTGTTCGCTTTATATTCTTAAGGTTGATAAAAATCGTGACTCTTTTGCACGCGAATTGGATGAACGCGGCATTGAAACGGGACTGCATTATATTCCATTGCATCTGCTGAGCTATTATAAAGCCAAATACAATTTGCGTGTTAATGATTTTCCAATTGCATTGCGTATGTTTCAACAAGTACTCTCTATTCCAAACTTTGATGGTATGAGTGATAAAGAGGTGACGTATGTTGCCGACGCTATTGTAGAAGTGAGCAAAACACGGGTGTGATGATTCGCTGGATTGAGCGTTTTTTTTACGCTCCCTCGTTGCTACAAAAACTGCTGGCATATCTGCTGTTGCCCTTAAGCTGGCTTTATTGCTTTTTTATGCAGCAACGTTTTAAACGTGCTGTTGCAAAAGATTACGCTATTGCTGTTATTAGTGTGGGTAATTTGAATGTCGGCGGTAGCGGTAAAACGCCTCTGGTTACGGCGCTTGCATCACGATTTCAAAAAAGTGCTATTGTCTTGCGTGGTTATGGCAGACAATCTAAAGGCTTACATGTAGTCTCTGATGGTAGCACGATTTTGTGCGATGTTTACACCAGTGGCGATGAAGCGATGATTTATGCCAAAAAACTTCCTCATTGTGTGGTGATTGTGGCCGAAGATCGTATTGAAGGTATCCAAAAAGCCAAAGCGCTTGGCGTCGAAGTAGTTTTTTTGGATGATGCTTACTCCAAACACCATATTGCCAAGTTAGATTTGCTGATTGATGTGGAAACCCCAAACCATTTTTGTCTACCAGCCGGACCGTATCGTGAACGTCACTGGAGGGGTAAAAACGCCTTACATGTAAAAGAAAATATTGATTTTACGCGTCGTGTAAAGGTTGAAAATGCTTTGGCTCGGATGATACTGGTGACAGCAATTGCCAGAGCCCAACGACTGGACGCTTTTTTGCCCGATGGGGTGATAGAAAAACACTATTTTCCTGATCATCACTATTTTGATGTTAAGATGATCCGCGAACTCTTTGAGCGCAGTGGCGCGGATTCGATTCTGGTGACGTACAAAGATTTTGTCAAGCTCGAACACGCAGGCGTGCCACTGAGTCTGCTTGATCTGGAGCTTGATCTTTCAGAAAACCTTATGCATCACGTAACGCACTATATGGGCACTTATACACGATAGTGTTGCAAGGCATACATGTAAGAGTTACGCTCATATGCAGCGGGATTATCGGTGTGTGCCAGAGAGATACTGCCGATCATCTGTGTAATTGATTCATATTCATGAGTCTGCATCCATTCATGCAATGCTTGTAAAATTTGTGTTGCTTCATTAGCACCGCGTTGTAAAAAAGCAGAAGTTAGTGTCACGGCATTGGCACCGCTCATGAGTGCCTTAAGTACGTCTGTAGCGCTATGCACTCCGGTTCCTGCACAGATGGAAGTTTCAAGCTGTTTAAAAAGAATGGCACACCATCGAAGGCTCTCACTAAGACGTGATGAATCTGTCAGATTGGCTTGGCGTAGCGCGCTTAAAAGTTCCAAATCAACATCTACACGTGAGGGATTGTCAAAAAGCGTAAGACCGTTGGCACCAAGCTTAACAAACTGTGCGGCCATATGTGCCGGAGATGAAAAGCAAGCGTTCATCTTAACATTAAGAGCAATCGAAACACTTTCACGTACACTGCGAAGCGTTTCAAGATAGAGCTGTTCTACGTCAGTACCGCTCATGTCAATTGAGGTGGGGATGTAGGTAATATTAAGCTCCAGTGCATCCGCTCCAGCGGCTTCAAGCTGTTTGGCATAAGCAATCCATCCTCCTTTGGAAACACCGTTAAGGCTAGCAATTACTGGAATATCCAGTGCGGCTTTGGCATGTTCTAGCTCTTTTAAATAGGCATCCGAGCGGATGGTGTCAAAAAAATCTTCTTCAGGAAAAAATCCCAAAGCTTCGGCATACGATTCACTGTTTACATGTAAGAAATGATCGATAGCACGCATTTCATGGTTGATCTGCTCTTCAAAAAGCGAATGCATAATAACGGCGCCTACTCCCGCGTCTTCAAGCGCTTTCATTCCATCAAGCATAGCGGTCATAGGTGATGCTCCGGCAATAATCGGGTTTTTAAGATTCAGGCCGCAAAAGGTGGTTGTAAGATCCATTTAGGACTCCTTGTGAAACTGCTGTTGCAAATTGGTGTAACGTGCATGCAGATTTTGTGCGGTATGCGCGGCCGTTTTCAAAAAGCGTCCGGCGGCTTCACTATCCATTTTTTCAACCATCTTGAAACGGGTTTCGCGGTACATGAACTCCTTAACGTCAATTTTTGGCCCCTTGTAATCAAGCGTAAGGGGATTTTCTCCCAAGGCCAATTTATCCGGGTTATAGCGAAAGATCGGCCACAATCCCGAATCAACGGCGCGTTTTTGTTGATCAAATCCGTAACGCAGGTCGTATCCGTGGGCCACACAGTGTGAATAGGCGATAATTATGGAAGGTCCATCATAACGTTCGGCTTCAATAAATGCGTTGAGTGTTGCTTTGTCGTTAGCGCCTAAGGCTACTTTGGCCACATAAACGTTTTCATAAGCAATGGCCATCATAGCAAGGTCTTTGGGCATTCCGGCTTTGCCTCCTGCGGCAAATTTGGCCACGGCTCCGGTAAACGTTGCTTTAGACTGTTGCCCACCGGTGTTAGAGTAGACTTGGGTATCAAGAACTAAAATATTGACATTTTTACCGCTGGCCAAGACATGATCCAAGCCACCGTAGCCGATGTCGTAGGCCCAACCGTCGCCGCCCATGATCCAAACGGATTTTTTTACAAGATAATCCGAGAGCTCAAGCAGATTGGAGGCTTCAGTAGTTTTAAGCGTCTCAAGGGCACTTTTGAGCGTGGCCACACGTTCACGCTGCAAGGTGATTTGAGCATCATCATGTTGCTCGGCATTTAAAATAGCATCGCACAACGCACTGTCAAGTTGCGGTTTTAAGGCTTCAAGCAAAAGGTGCGCCCGTCGGGTGTGGTTGTCGATGGCTAGTCGAAATCCCAGACCAAATTCAGCATTGTCTTCAAAGAGCGAATTAGACCATGCCGGGCCACGGCCATTGGCATCTTTGCGCCACGGTGTGGTGGGGAGATTGCCGCCATAAATGGAGCTGCATCCCGTAGCATTGGCAATTACCATCCGATCACCAAACAGTTGTGAAGCGAGTTTAACATACGGTGTTTCGCCACATCCGGGACAAGCACCGCTAAACTCAAAGTAGGGCTCCAAAAATTGCGATAATTTGACATCATTATGCTTAAAGCTGTTTCGATCCAGCTGCGGAAGTGATAAAAAGAAGTCCCACTGTGCCGCGCCGCTCTCTCGAAGCGGCAGCTGCGCTACCATGTTGATTGCTTTAAGATTGGTTTGCGATTTATTTTTAGCCGGGCATACCTCGACACATAGTGCGCAGCCCGTACAATCTTCGACAGCTACGGAGATATTAAAGAGCATGTTCTCATCAAACTCCTTGCCTTTAGCCTTTTTAGCAATAAACCCTTCGGGCGCATTGTGCATGAGTGCGGCATCAAAAACATTGGAGCGAATGACCGAGTGCGGGCAGGCTAGCACACATTTATTGCACTGGATGCAGGTATCGCTGTCCCATAGGGGTACCTCTTGGGCAACATTACGCTTTTCATACTGCGTGGTGCCGGTGGGCCAAGTACCGTCATCGGGTAACTGCGATACTTTAAGGCTATCGCCTTTAAACGCGCTGATGGCCCCGATAACATCATGCACAAAAGGATCAAGCACCCCTTTAAGCGGTGCAACAAGCTCTTTTGTAGCGCTTACATGTAAAGGGATATCAATGTGATACAGGTGTGCTAATGTGTTATCTACGGCGGCAAAATTCATGGCAACAACTGCGTCGCCTTTGCTACCGTAACTTTTTTTGATGGCACCTTTGATTTTTTCAATCGCCTCGTTTTGAGGCAAAATACCGCTAATAGCAAAAAAACAGGTCTGCATTACGGTGTTGATGCGCGAGCCCATCTGACTGTCACGGGCTACTTTATAGGCATCTATCGTGTAAAAACGTGCTCTCTTTTCAATAAGACGCTGCTGTGTGATACGCGGCAAATGCTCCCAGATTTCCTCTTTGGAGTAGGGGGAGTTGAGCAAAAAGACACCCCCTTCTTTAAGCGATTCCACTAAATCAAGTTTTTCTAAAAACACCGCCTGATGTACTCCAATAAAATCGGCACGTTCAATCAGATAGGAGGCATGAATGGTATGGGGACCAAAACGTAAATGCGATGTGGTCATGGAGCCTGATTTTTTGGAATCATAAACAAAATAGCCCTGAGCATAATTGGGTGTTTCACTTCCAATAATTTTGATTGAGTTTTTATTGGCACCTACCGTACCATCAGAGCCTAGACCATAAAAAAGTGCTTCAAACTGGCCTGGTGTTTTAAGCCGGAATGTTGGATCAAAATCAAGTGAAAGGTGTGTAAGGTCATCTTCGATTCCCACGCTAAAGTGTTTTTTAGGGCGCTCTTTGGATAACTCATCAAAAACCGATTTAATCATTGCCGGAGTGAACTCTTTACTTGAAAGTCCATAACGTCCACCAATAATCTTTGGCATGGCAAAAGGGAGTTTCTCTTGCGATTCAAAGAGTGCGGTTAGGACGTCATGATAGAGTGGCTCACCCAGACTACCGGGTTCTTTGGTGCGATCAAGCACGGCAATGGCACGTACGGTTTGTGGTAGTGCATCAATAAAGGCATCAACAGCAAAAGGAAGGGCAAGACGTACCTTAAGCACGCCTACTTTTTCTCCTGTGGATACAAGGTATTCAACACTTTCATGAGCGGCTTCGGCACCCGAACCCATAAGAACAACAACGCGCGTGGCATCGGATGCGCCAACGTAATCAAAAAGGTGATAGTGGCGTTGTGTTAATGCGCTAAAACGATCCATCTCCTCTTGGAGTATTTTGGGAACGTCCATGTAATAGCGGTTGACACTTTCGCGTGCTTGAAAATAGACATCGGGATTTTGCGACGTACCGCGAAGTACCGGTTTGTCTGGTGTCAGAGCACGGCGACGGTGGGCGTGCACCAGTTCATCATCAATCATAGCGCGTAGATGGTGGGGTTCAAGCGCTTCGATTTTGCTCACTTCATGAGAGGTGCGAAAACCGTCAAAAAAATGCACAAAAGGAATGCGAGATCGTAGTGTGGCCGCTTGTGAAATCAGCGCAAAATCGTGCGCTTCTTGTACGGAGTTGGAAGCCAGAAGCGCAAAGCCGCTTTGGCGCACGCCCATAACATCTTGATGATCGCCAAAAATACTGAGTCCTTGTGCAGCCAAAGAACGTGCCGCCACATGAAAAACGGTGGGGGTGAGTTCACCGGCGATTTTGTACATGTTGGGAATCATCAAAAGCAGCCCTTGCGAGGCGGTAAAAGTGGTTGTGAGTGCGCCATTTTGCAAGGCACCGTGTACTGCGCCACTAGCACCTCCTTCAGATTGCATCTCATACACTTCAGGTACGGAACCAAAAATATTTTTTTCATGATGGGAACTGTAAAGATCGCTAAATTCTCCCATAGGTGAACTAGGGGTTATAGGATAAATGGCGATGACTTCATTGATCTTATGCGCAACAAGTGCAACGGCTTCATTGCCATCAACAGTAATATAACGTGGTGGATTCATGGGCGGCTCCAAAATGAGTTATCGAATTCAATAATACAGCAGCTTGATTAAAATTTTAAAATAATTACTTTGAAGAAGATGTTATTTTACGTATTTCTTCAATAATTTTGGTGTATATGTTAAATCGTCCTAATAGTTTAGTCACAATGGTGTGCTCAATTTGACGAAAGAGAGGGAAAAAAAGTATGGTGGTAATAAAAAGTACCGTCATAATAATGATAACGTTTTGGGTTCCTTGCGGATCGTTACTGAAAAAAAGATTTTGCGTATTCATGCCAAAAAAACCGACGATAAGGTTAAGGGGCAGAAAAATACCGGAAATAATGGTGAGCACGTAGATGTTTTTGTTGATTTTATCGTTTTTGATCGAGTTGTAAAAATTATAAAGCGTGTCAAGTTTCATGGAGTTGATGGCGCATAAACGTTCATAGCGGCTTAGGTGCTCTAATACATCGGCAAACGGCTCTTTTGGAAAATTGCTGCTAGTATCGGAGTAAGCAAGATAGCTGTTTAAAGCATCCCTAGCACGCTCAAAAATGCGTTCAATACGCGTCAGATCTTTTTTCAAATCAAACCAGATATCTAAAAATATGGGTGATATTTTTCGTGTGTAAAGTGAATCTTCAAGATGATCGACCTGTTCTATATAGCGTTGGATTAGTTGTTCGTTATAACTAAGTTGTTGTTGAATGAGATTATGGAGTGAATGGTGAGAGTCAAGCGACACAAGGCTATTAGATCCGCGTTCATAAGAATAAAGAGTATCTTTAAACATTAAAAAAGGAAATGAAACGCCCTGCAACTCTTCATGCTCAAGTTTGAAAAACCGTATAATCAATAGGGCGTAGTGATCGGTTGTAAAGAAATAAGAGGGGTGCTCCACATTGATAATATCGCTGTAATGTAAGGGGTCAATATCTTTTAGCAGTTTGTTGTTATCCATTTTGATATAATGCCTCACTTAATATTAACCTAAAGACTTTGATAATGCAAACCAAAATTCAGCAGGTCAAAACACTACTTGATGCACTTCCGTATATTAAGCGCTTTGCCAATGAAATATTTGTCATTAAATATGGCGGTTCTGCCCAGATTAACCCCGAACTCAAAGAAAAAGTGGCACAAGATATTTTGTTGCTTTATCTTGTAGGTATTAAACCGGTCGTGGTGCATGGCGGCGGCAATAAAATCAGCACGTTGCTTGAGCAGCTTAATATTGGAACGCAGTTTATTGACGGTTTGCGCTTTACAGATGATAAGGTGATGGAGATTGTCGAAATGGTTTTAAGCGGCAATATCAATAAAGAAATTACTGCCATGCTGAACCATTTGGGTGCCAAGGCTATTGGGATCAGCGGAAAAGATGCCGGTTTTATCAAAGCCAAACCTATTGATTTTGATAAATTTGGGCTGGTAGGAAAAATTAATGAAATTGATCCTTCGGTTGTACTCAATCTGATTGCCGAAAAATTTGTTCCCGTGATTGCTCCTATTGCCGGAGATATTGATGATTCTAAAATCGGATATAACATCAATGCCGATCTTGCTGCTAGTAAAATAGCCGCCAGTATCGGTGCACGCAAAATTATTTTTATGACAGATACACCGGGCGTGATGGATAAAGAAAAAAACTTTTTATCCACACTAACCGAAACACAGATTCTGGATATGAAGGCCGATGGCACCATTTCTGGGGGCATGATTCCCAAGGTTGATGCCTGTCTTGAAGCGATTGATGGCGGTGTCGAAAAGGCGCATATTATTGATGGACGTATTGAGCATTCGATTTTACTTGAAGTCTTTACATCTGAGGGTGTGGGAACGGTGATTAAAAAATAATTCTGTATCGGATTAGGCAACTTCCGTACGAGAATAGCAATAAAAAAATGTATAATGTTCACATTTAAGACATTTTATTGACATTATTTTTGTACTTTTATTGGTTTGTTGCCAAAGTTTTGATATGGTGCACGGCATGCAGCAACTCTCTTTAATTAATAAAAAAGTCACACTATTACTTCTTGTATTTAGTATGGCTACTATTTTTGCATTTATTACCTTGGAAGACTTGCTATTAGGCAATCAGACACATCAGATGTCGATGCGAAATGCTATTGCTAAAATCAAAGAACGCGAACATTTTTTTAATGATTTTTTAGACGCCTCTGCAACAACGCTTAGGGCATTGCAGGATTCTCCTATTTTTAAACGTTTTATGGAGTATCCAGACAATCCCGATTATCAAAGAGAGTTGCAACAACTTTTTCGCATTGTAGCGCTTACCAATCCCCAAATTATGAGATTACGTTATCTGGATGCTGAGGGTATGGAGCGGATGCGAATTGAGCGGATGCAAGAAACTAATACGCCATTTTTTGTGGCAAAAGAGCGTTTGCAAAACAGGGCATCACAGGATTATTTTGTAGGTTCAAAAAAACGCCCCTTAGAGAAGGTATGGTTTTCAAAATTGGAGCTCAATAGGGAGCATGGAAAACTTGAAGTTCCCTACAGACCTACGCTTAGAGCGGTCTTGCCATTAAAAGAGCAAGAGGCTTTTAGCGGTGTGCTGGTGATTAATTATGATATGGATACTTTTTTGAATCGTTTTCTGAGCCTACCGTTATATGATGCGGTACTTAGTGACGGTTTGGGAAATGTATTGATGCATTACGACAGCCAGAAAAATTGGGGTGTATTTCGTAATGTTTCTGCAACACTTAAGGATGATTTTTCCAAAGATGCCCAGAAGATGATACGTGAGCATCTTGTGATGGGTGACAACACGGTTGCACAGCACCTTAATGTACCTATTGAAAACGGTTTAATATTAATCTTACAGCTAAAGCAGCAATATGTCTCAGATACCAAGAGCAGTAAAAACATGCTTTATGCTATGGTCATTGTTATTGTCATGGTGTTGGCGGGTATCATCAGCCTGTTGCTCTCTTCAACTATTGGAAAGCTTTATCGGGAGATTAATAAAAAACTAGAGCAAAACAATAGAGCTTTGGAGCGCTCAAATCTTAAATTTTTTACCTTGTTTCAAGAGTCTCTTGATCCGATTGTGCTCATAGATGTTAAGACGCGCAAGTTTGTAGAGTTTAATCAAAAAGCATTAGAGGTGTATGGCTACACGCAAGAAGAGTTTTCCCGTTTGAGCATTAGGGATCTTGAAGTTAATAACAGTGGTATAAATACTTTGGAAGATCAGAGTGTTGTTATTCAGAAAGGGTGGAGTCGTTTTATCACCAAGCATCGAACTAAAAGTGGAGAACTCAGAGACATTAAAGTAAATCTTGTGAGTGTCATATTTGATGAGGAACACTACTTTTTTGTATCACTGCATGATATTACCCATGAAAAACAGCAGCAAAGATTGATTGAAAATCAAAAAGAGGAGCTTGAAACCATTTTTAATGTTTCTAAAGACGGTATTGCAATCTTAGATCTTGAATCCAGGTTTTTAGATTGTAATGGCGCTTATCTTGAAATGATTGGTTATACGCGTGAAGAGCTGCTGCGTAAAACATGTATTGGATTAACGGTAGAGGATGATTATGAACGTACCTTTAAAGCATTCGATGTTATTAAAAAAGAAGGTTTTATAAAATCTTTTAACAAAACATGCATTGCCAAAGATGGCAAAGAGTTGTTTGTCAGTATGTCAGCCGCACTGATGCCTGATAAAAAACGTATTGTAATCACCACCAAAGATTTGAGCGAGATGAAACGCTATGAAGAGCAGCTTGAAACAATTGCCCACTACGATGCACTTACCGGCTTGCCAAACCGCATTTTAAAAGCGGATCGGTTGCAGCAGGCCATGATACATGTACAGCGTTATGGAGGCAGTTTAGCCGTTGGATATCTGGATCTTGACGGTTTTAAAGAAGTCAACGATACTTATGGGCATGATATGGGTGATAAAGTGCTTATAGAACTATCACAACGTATGAAGCGGATCTTGCGTGAAGGCGATACCCTCTCACGACTTGGAGGCGATGAATTTGTAATTATTATTGGAGCGCTTGAAGAGCATGAAAGTGCCATAATGATTTTCAAGCGTTTACTGCAAGCCGCATCGGATCCCATAGAGATTGAAAACAAGAAGCTTTCTGTTTCTGCTAGTATTGGTGTGATCTTTTATTCACAAGAATCAGAAAGTCTTGATGGTGATCAGCTGATTCGTATGGCCGATCAGGCAATGTATACGGCCAAGCAGACGGGAAAAAATCGTTATCATGTTTTTTCCGCGCAGGATTAGAAATTTCACTTTGAGGACATAGTAGAGTCAGTACCTTCATCTATAGGGGTTGGCAGGATGCTTTGAGAATCGTTAGATGTCGGAGTAGGGGGAGTAGAGCTGTTGATAGTTTCAGGTGTGCTGCTACTTTGGGATGTCATAGCAGTGCTGCTACTTTGTTCCGAGGTGTCAGATGGAATGCTATCACTGCTGTTTGAACCGCATCCAATAAAAATGAATGTGAGTAGAAATCCGATAGATATCGTTTTATGCATCAAAGATCCTTGAATATTAAATTGATAGCCGTATCATAAGCTGTCTTTGGTAATTTAAAAATTATAAAGGGCAGCTCTAAAGTGCGTTATGATGCCTTTGAGTGTTGCTTGTAAAAAGTGTCAAGCAGGTAATGTGACTCCATTTTGAGTTTATCTTCTTCATAGCTGCGGTGTTGTTCTTGGGTAAGATCATGCTCATGATGTTTAATTTTTTTTTCAATATCATCACCTCTGGTGCTGATAAGCTCTTTGATAGAAGAATCACAAATCATCGCATCAAGCCCCCCAAGACCTTCGTGAGGAAGGGGAAGATCGCAGTAGTAATCCAGTGTCTCAGTAAGCCCCCAATAAACCATGCCCAACGAAAGATAAAAATCAAGCGATTGCGGTACACAGCTCATTCTAAAGCGCTTTACATGTAAGCCATTAGCCTGTGCAAAAACCTGTTTTAGCAGCTCTTTGGCGTAACCATGACGACGATAAGCGCGTGGCGTAAAAAGGTTGTGAATGGTGAGGTAATCATGATAGCGGTCAATTTTATAGAAAATGTAACTCAGATGCTCGCCTTTGGCATTACACAGCACCACACAACCGTGAGACTTCCAGCTAAAGTGACGATCCCACCACTCTTTTGACAATCGGGCAAAACCGCGGGTTTTAATATCTTGTATGGTGTTGGTGGAATGAATATAATCATCACGATCAAGCATGGCAAGATGATATGAAGCCATTAAAGGTCCTTTGCTTATACAGCTAAAAGACCAGTGATGATCCGTTAGGGGAATATAGTTTTGATGTGAGTGTTAGCATAACATGATATAAGAGCAAACAGAGTTGCTGGGTGCTCAAAAAAAAGGCACACAGCTTATGAGATGCTCTGTTTTAGCGCTTCAAGTCTTGCAATACGATCTTCGGTACTGGGATGGGTGCGAAAAAGCGATTGAAAATTAACTTCATGACCGCTAAAGGGATTGACAATAAACATATGGGCCGTTTGGGGTGATGCGTTGTTCATGGTACCGCGGTGGGCGTAGTTGTCAAGTTTGGCTAAAGCACTTTGGAGCCATTCGGGATGACCGGTAAGGTATGCAGACCCTTCATCGGCCATATATTCACGGTTGCGGCTGATGGCCATTTGAATCACAGCGGCAGCAATGGGCATTAGAATCATTAAAACCAGCATAACAATAAAATTTTGCTGGCGATTGTTGTTAAAGAACATTCCAAATTGCGCCAGTAGCGAAATGGCACCCGCGATGGTAGCGGCAATGGTGCCAATAAGAATGTCGTAGTGTTTGACATGGCTCATCTCATGTGCCATGACGGCTTCGACTTCTTGCGGACTAAGAAGATCCAGCAGACCTTCGGTAATGGCCACGGCGGCGTGGCTTGGATTGCGTCCGGTGGCAAAGGCATTGGGTGTGCGATCGGGAATAATGTAAACACGCGGCATTGGAGTGTGCGCATTATGGGCAATACGTTCAACAATCTCATAAAGCCCATGCGCCTGATCAGGGCCGACTTCAATAGCTTTATAGCGAGCCAGTACCATTTTATCGGAGTTGTAATAGCTAAAAAAGTTCATACCCAGTGCCAGAACAAAAGCGATAATCATACCCTGTTCTCCACCAAGCATACCACCAATAAAAATCATCAACAAGGTTAAGGCTGTCAAGAGAAACGCGGTTTTAAAAACTTCCAAGTGAACTCCTGTTTTTTTAAAAATTATAGACTGAAATTTCCAATAAAGGGTTACATGTAAGGATTAGAGGTGTCCTTAGGTATAATTCCAAAAACTAAAGTGAGATTATGAAGTTTATAGAAACCCGTGGTAACGACGGTACTCATCCTTTACATGTAAGCTTTTCAGAAGCCATTTTAAGCCCTATCGCCTCTTTTGGGGGCTTGTATGTTCCCCAAAATCTGCCGCAACTTGGCGAGGCGTTTTTAACCAAGCATCGTCATTCAAGCTACAAAGAAATGGCGCTGGATTTGCTGCTTACTTTGGGTATTGATATTGAGCAAAATGTTATTGAAGAGGCATTGTCGCTTTATGATCATTTTGATGATCCTACCAATCCCGTTCCCGTGATTAAAGTGCATGATGATCTTTATATCAGCGAGCTTTGGCATGGGCCGACCCGCGCATTTAAAGATATGGCGCTGCAGCCTTTTGGACATATTCTTTCACATCTGGCTAAAACACGCAATGAACACTATCTGATTCTTGCCGCCACCAGTGGCGATACGGGGCCAGCGGCGCTGGAGACCTTTAAAAACAAGAGCGGTGTTCAGGTGGCTTGTTTGTACCCTGGCAGCGGCACTTCGGATGTACAGCGTTTGCAGATGGTAACCGAGGATGGCAAAAACCTTAAAGTGATTGGTATTGATGGCAACTTTGATGATGCTCAAAAAGCGCTGAAATCGCTTTTGGCCTCTTCAGCATTTAAAGCCAAACTCAAAGAGAAACATATTGCGCTCTCAGCCGCCAATTCGGTTAATTTTGGGCGCATTATTTTTCAAATTATGTATCACATCCACAGCTATTTGGAGCTGGTGCGACAAAATGTTATTGGTATGGGAGAAAAGGTCTATCTTAACGTACCTAGCGGCAACTTTGGCAATGTGTTGGGTGGTTATTACGCCATGAAAATGGGATTGCCGGTTGAAAAACTGGTGGTTTCATCCAATGAAAACGACGTATTGACACGTTTGATTCATACGGGAGAATACGATATTCGTGGAGCCGAGCTGATCCAAACGACATCCCCGGCAATGGATATTTTGATCTCGTCTAATGTTGAGCGTGTTTTGTTTGATCTGTTTGGTGCCGAGCGTACTAAAGCGCTGATGGCACAACTTGAGAGCGAAAAATATTACAAGCTAAGTGCATCAGAGCATCAGGCACTTCAAAACGTGTTTATTGCCGATCACTGCAGCGGTGAAGAGGGATTAGGCTATATTCGTAAAAGTTTTGAAGCAGGCTACCTGATGGATCCGCACACGGCTACTTGTTTTAAAGCGTATGAAGCATGCCATAAAACCGGCATTAAAACCATTGCCTACTCTACGGCAGAATGGACCAAATTTTCACCCACAATTGCCGAGGCGCTTACAGGTAAAAGTGGCATGAGCGATACCCAAGCACTTGATAGCATTTCACAAAAAGCAAAGATTGCAATTCCAGCCATGATTGCCGCACTTTTTGACAAACCCGTGATACATCCAGACGTGATCAATAAAGAGCAGATCGAAGCGGAGATTCTTTCGTTTTTGTAGCTAGTACTCCATCAAGCACCGCTTGATGGATAAAGCGCCAAAGGCGTATGGGCACTTTGCCGAGGAGAACTCAAAGAAAGCGCGCTCAAAGGAATTCACTTCCTTTGACGTATTCATCAATCGAAGATTGAGAAGGTACTAGAATACTAAAGCGCTTATCAGTCCGATAAGACCGCCAAATACACCACCCCAAACAACCAGCCATCCCAGATGTTCGTGAATCAGTTGTTTTACCAGTGCTTTAACCGTTTGCGGTGTGAGCTCTTCTAGTCGTGCGGCAATCAGGCTCTCTAGGCGTTGTCGCAGATCGTTACTGAGGGTAGAGTTTTTCAAACTGGCCTGAAGCTGGGTATTAAAGGTGTTGCTTTTGGTAATGGCGACCACGGCTTTTTTGAGTTTGCGGGTAAAAGGCTCTTTTAGGCTTTCTAGGGCTTTCTCGCCGCCAAACATACCCAGCATATTTCCAAAAGAAGACTCCATAACCGAGGCGGTGAGTGCTTCATACGCAGGTGAAAAATCGGTCTGCTCAATCAGAGGTGCCAGATCGATTTTTTGCTCCTCTTTGGCAAAAAAATCATCAATCTGCTCTTTAGTAAAAAACTGCTCCATAATCATGGTATGGATGGCACCTTTAAAGGCCTCAAAGCGCTGTTCTATGACGCCCGAGCCATACAGTAGCGGTACTTTTTCAAAAAGCATATGGATGGCCAGGGTGTTGGTGATGGCACCTGAAAAGGCAAAGACTCCGGTATAAAGCAGCGCGTGTGAGACTAAAGGATGATCAATAGCAAATGAAATTCCCATAAGCGCCAACGCCAGTAGGTTGGTTAATGATGATTTGTTCATGAAAACTCCGTGTTTTTAGGGCTAAGGGCGCGACAGGCGATAGCTTCTAAAAAGGTGGTAGCATAGGCGCCTTTGGGAAGTTCAAAGCTTACATGTAAGCTTTTAAGATCAGGATTGTAATCAAGCTTTAGATGCTTGGGCCAGACCCATGCGGCACGTCTATCGCCTTTGTGATTGGCGATATTGTCATCTTCAAATTGCTGTTCAATGTAAGCGGCGTCGCTGTGTGAGCGTTGGTAGTGCGATCCGAAAAGGGGGCCGGTTGGAGTGATCTGAGCCTGGTTAAATGCTTGGGCTTCGTGCTTTAGATCTTGTATATAGTGAAAGCGCCCATAAGGATAGAGGTGGATCAAATCGCCTAAAAAGAGTTTAAAAAAATGGGGTTGCGCTTTAAGTACTTCGACAAGTTTTAGGGGATACGCAAGTTTCTTAGCGGCGGTGTGGATGTCGGAGTTTACGATGACATGGCTGGTTTCTATGCGGTAACTAAGCCAGTTATTAAAAAGATACGATTGATACGCCGCCACCAGCAGCCGCTCTTTGGCACCGCGCAGTTTCTTACCGCTATGGGCGATGGTTTTGCCCTGTTCATAGCTTTTTTGATCTGTTCCAAAACGCTGATAGCCAAAATAGTTGGGAAACCCAAGGCGTTCAATAACTTCTGCTTGCTGTTTAAAACGTTCGAATTCATGGCGCTTTAGCTGCTCTAAAACAATCTCAAAGCGATTCGCTTGGAGTGCACCAATTTTAAGTGGGGTGTCGTTGAAACACTGCTCCAAAACTTCGATGCGTTCGGTGGTAATGTTATTAAGATGATGCTGCGTCTGTTTGGGAAGCGACAGATACTGGATGGTTGTGGCGTCTTTATCTTTAAGGCCAGCATAACCAATCTCTTTGTCATTTACATGTAAGGCTTTGGATAAAACACTAATCAGTTTAAAAGTGCTCATATTCTGTTTTTTGATTTTTAAAATCAGATGTGCGCCGCGGTTGCTAAAAGAGTAGGGAATCTCCTCAACAAAAAAACGTTCGACGCTTTGGGTGAAATCAAAAGTAATGGGATCGTGGCGATAGGCGTAGGCTTTTTTCATGGCGACAGTATAGCGCAGCTTAAAAAAGCTTTGGTAGTATTTGAAACTGCAAAAATGAAAAGGAAACGGTGGTGATACGTCTTGTAAATATGATGCTACTAGCGACGTTGGCGGTATATGGCGAAAGTTTTAACGATTTTAAAACGTCGCAAGAGCATGGAGTACAAACGCAGCAAAGCGTTTTTGAAGCGCATCTCAAAGCGCAGCAAGAGGCGTACCGAAAGTATCAAGAAGAGATCCAACGTGTCTATGACGCGTATAGCAAAAAGCTGTCGCATTACTGGGAAGATCCCAAACTTTCAAGTAAAACGGAGTGGGTTGCCTATACGCCTGATGCCAAGAGCCGCAGCAGCGTGGATTTTGAAAACGAAGTACTTAAAGTGGAGACAATTGCACATAACAAAGATGAGGCACTGCTTAAACTTGAAGCGCTGCTGAGCAAAACGGTGTCGGCAGATACCCAAAAAGCGTTTCGTGATGACCCTTTGCAGCAAGAGCTAAACAAGGTGACTTCCAAAGAGGTTATGACGTTGCAGTCCATTCCTTCCCAACCGATTCTCTCAAATGCTTTGTTTGAGAACAAACCCACCAAGGCCATCTTAAACGCATATGTTACAAAGCAGCTGCAGCAGCATCATGTTTCAGAAGCGCTACTGCCACAGCATCAAAACGAAAAACTCTATACGCTTAAAATCAAACTGCCCTCAACGTTAATGCAAAAACGCTCCCAAGCGTATGCTAAAGAGGTGTTTCATTTTGCCCAAACCTATCAGTTACCGCCCTCTTTGATTTTTGCGATCATGCAGACTGAAAGTGCGTTCAATCCTTTTGCGCGTTCGCATATTCCCGCGTATGGATTAATGCAGATTGTTCCCACATCAGCCGGTATTGATGCTTATAATTTTGTATATAAGAAAAAAGCGGTGCCCGGCGCGTCATATCTTTATAATGCACATAATAATATCGAGTTGGGATCGGCCTATTTGCATCTACTCTATTTTAACTATTTGCGTCTTATTACCAATAAAAAGAGCAGACTCTACTGCAGCATTGCAGCTTACAATACCGGTGCGGGTAATGTGGCACGGGCGTTTGGCGGAACCAACAGTGTTGCCAATGCAGCCAAAATCATTAACACCATGTCATCCAATGAGGTATATGAGCATCTTAAATCACATCTAAAATATGAAGAGGCACGCAACTATATTGTTCGGGTACGCGAACGAATGCCGGGATATTTTAAAATGTATTACCCCTAAAAAAGCCTCTTAGTTTTTGGCTACTTTGGCGTAAATGAGCATTAAAACCCAGTTAATAAGTTTGCCATAACCCACCTCTTTTAACAGCGTATGCATGGTGTTGCTAGTATGATCAAGATGGAGATCACAATGGTTGCAAAATTGCAATATGTAGTAGTTTAAATCATTTTTAGAAGAGATAAATTCAGCAATAGTGTACAAATTTTCTTTGCTTTGCAGCATAATGTAAAGTTGATGAAGATGCACACTTGAAAGCGGCTCAATCGAAAGTTTTATAGGATCGGGATATGCAATATAATAGCCTTGAAAATAGTGAAACGGCATGCTTTTGGCCAGTGCATTTTGGCTCATATCCTCGATTTTGTGAGCGATGATGGTATGGGATGATTTTAGTCTATTAAGCAAGTTTCGATTGGATTGCAACAAGGTACTGATATCGACTTTTATAAATGAGAAAAGCGGCAAAATACTATCGGCATTGTCAAACCATTTGCTGTTTAAGTCAACATTATCAAGTGAAAAACGGTAGCCGTGCTGACAAAGCTGCAAGAGCATTTCCCGGTCTTTATTATGAAACTCTTGCGCAATATTAAGATCAAAGATAAAACGTTTTTTTGGAAGCGCGTTAATGAGCCCTGAAGCTAGAAATTTGGTGTCAATATTCAAAAAAACTTGAGAATCATTTTCAAATGCTTCGTACGATGTTCTGTTTAAAAGTGTCAAAAGCAGTTGGCTTGAGGCCACACGCAGCGAGATATTTTTGCGATTTTCAAAGTCTCGGTAAAGCCATTCATTAGCAAAAAGGCGGTTTTGACTGTCAATGACAGGTTGTTTGGCAATATTGACAAATTCAACACTCATATGATTTCCTCGAAATTAATAAATTATTTTATAATAAATTGTAATTGAAGAACTTAAAAAAGTGTTCAATGTATTATAAAATAGAACATAAGGAATATGTTTACTACCAGGAATGGTGAATTTCTAGTAAATGTAGTACACTTTATGCGCAAAGCCCATAAAGCTACCTGTATCTTTTGGATACAGGAAAATAACTGAGCTGATTTATCATATTTTTGTCAAAATGTGTTAGGCCAGTTACTTATTATTGGAACGATGCAATGGATGTTGGTAATCATTACGTTCACAAGCGCTAAAAAGTGTTGCTAAAGCCAAAAGTGTCAGTATGGCAATAAAAATACGTTTCATGATTTAGCTCCTTTAGTTGTCGTTAAAAGCCATTGACATGGTGGCTTCCATGCTTTTAATTTCAACGTCTCCAGTTGTAAGAATCTCGGGATCAATTTCAAAATTGGAATCGTCGATTTTTCCAGTGTATTCAATATTTTTTAAAATATGTTTGATGCAGTTAATGCGGGCCTTTTTTTTGTCGTCAGATTTTATAACCGTCCAGGGAGCGTGCGTTGTATTTGATGCCATGAGCATTGAATATTTGGCAACGGTATAGTTGTCCCATAACTCTTGCGACTTTTGATCAACCGGAGAGAGCTTATACTGTTTGAGCGGATCGGTTTTGCGCTTTTCAAAGCGTTTGTTCTGTTCCTCTTTGGAGACTGAAAAATAGAATTTAAAAAAGATAATGTCAGAGTTAACCACCATACTCTCAAAGCGGGGCACTTCATGCAAAAACGATTTATGCTCTTCAAGCGTACAAAAACCCATAACCGGCTCAACACCGGCGCGGTTGTACCATGAGCGGTCAAAAAGTACAATCTCTCCTGCACTAGGAAGATGCGATGTGTATCGCTGAAAATACCACTGACTTTTTTCAATGTCCGAAGGCTTGTTAAGTGCCACAATGCGCGCACCACGAGGATTGAGATGTTCGGTAATACGTTTGATGGTGCCGCCTTTGCCTGCGGCGTCACGCCCTTCAAAAAGAATGAGCATCTTAAGATTGTTATCTTTAACATGGTTTTGCATTTTTAAAAGTTCAATCTGTAGCTTCCGCAGCTCTTTTTCATAATCAACAGTAGATTTTTTGACCCAGACCTGAACCTTTTTTTTGTTTTTCTCGTTGCGGCGTTCACAAATCTCTTTATCAGTCGTATCGGAACACTTTGCACGACGATCGGGGTGGATGTTCTCTTCAATACTTTCATCGGCATCCAGAATCGATTCAAGCTGTTTACGTTTGTTTTGTTTCATACTAACCCCCTAGTGGGGAGATTATAGCACTACGTTTTTAAAGAGTTCCTTCAGTGTTGATTCCTGTGCAAAACAGCTGTGGTTGTTGCAGAGCATAAAGGTATTGTTGTTATGATAAGAGATGCGCATAAAAGGATGCTTGCTAGCACTGCGAATTTCATTGAGCGATGTATGTGCGGGGACTTTGTAAATATGATCTTCGTTTATATATCGTAATGCCTGATTGGCCATATAAGGAAAATGAATCGGGCGACGGTAGAGATCGTAGGAATAATACTCTAGCGTTTTAAAGGCAAAGGTGCGGTATTTTTCATCTATGAGACTGCCTAATGAAAGCAGTAAATCAACCATAACACCAATGGAACCGGGGTACGAACTGTCTTGCATATCGGCTTCGGTCGTAAATTCGCCACGACTAAAAAACCAGCGTCCCTGCACGTAATAAAGCTCAAGCGCTTTGTTGGCAAGTTGCTGAGCTTTAATGAGATAGCTTTCATTACATGTAAGCTCATAAGCACAAATGAGTGTCACACCCAAATAGGCGTAATCTTCTAAGAACGCTTCAACTTTGGGCGCTTTATCCACTAAGGCAGAGTGCATGAGCGTATCGTTAGCATACATTTTAACAAGCAGCGCATCAAGCGTTTGCGTGGCTGTTTTAAGATAACTTGCATCAATAATGGCCAGTTCAAAAAGTGCCTTGATCATCATGGCATTCCACGATGTTTGGACCTTGCGATCAATAAAAGGGTATACACGCGGTTTTCTAAGGGCTTGAAGATGCGGCCTAACGCGCTTAAACCATTCAGGTTCTTCGGTATTGGCAAAGCGAATAATATTGCGGCCTTCAAAGTTTCCACTGGAGGTAACGCTAAGACGCATGGCCATTTTGGGTGCCTCATCATCGCTAAAGCCTGCTGCTTTAATGGCTTGCAATACTTCGTTTCGGAAGTAGATAAAATATTTTCCCTCTTCGCCCTCGCTATCGGCATCACTGGCTGAATAAAAAAGGTCATTTTCACGCATAAAATTATGCATAAATGCAGCAATCTCTTTGGCTACATGTAAATAGTGCTCTTTATGAAACAATCGGTAGGCATTAATGTAAACTTCGCACAAAAGGCCATTATCGTATGTCATCTTTTCAAAATGCGGTACCAGCCACTCGGTATCGACACTGTAGCGGCAAAAGCCGCCATCAACAACATCATAAATACCGCCGGCAGCCATATTGTCTAGCGTATGCGTTATCATAGACGCAATCTCATCGTTTGGTGAAAGCTGATAAAGGCTCATTAGGGTATTGAGTGTTGAAGCGTGTGGAAATTTTGGCGCTATGGAAAAACCGCCATAGGTGGGTTCAAAGTTGTGTTTAACCTGTTTGATAAAACTCTCATTAATGACATTGGTGAGTTTGGTGGCTTCGCCAGAGTGCTCTTTTAGTCCTAGATAACCTTGAATTTCATCGGCATTTTTAAAAAGTTGTTCGTCATTTTCGCCCACTTTTTGAGCAATGATTTCAATAAGTTGCATAAAGCCCATCATGTTATGTCTGGGTTCAGGTGGCAGATAGGTGGCGGCAAAAAAAGGTTTGTTTTGGGGGGTAGAAAAGATTGAAGTAGGCCAGCCACCGGGACGGCGATTGAGTAACATATGGACTTCTTGGTAGTGTTTGTCAATGTCAGGGCGCTCTTCGCGATCTACTTTGATACAGACGAGATGCTCATTAAGATAAGCTGCAATGGTTTCATTTTCAAACACCTCATGCTCCATCACATGGCACCAGTGGCAGCTGGAATATCCAATGGATATAAAAATGGCTTTGTGCTCGCGTGCGGCTTTTTCAAATGCTTCGTCGCACCACGGATACCAATCTACGGGGTTATTTTTATGTTGCTGAAGGTAGGGAGAATCTTCGTACTGGAGTCGGTTTGCCATAGGTTTGCCTTGTGGTATGTACTAATGTGCGACAGCATAAACAAAAGCGTCTAAACGCTTTCTTAAGGCATTATCTTAGGCGTTAGAATTGATTTTTCGTCTAACACAACTCTTAATATTCTTTGCTACAATTATTAGATTATAAAGGATTGTAATGAAAAGAGTGCTTGCTTTATTGCTTGTAATGGCTGCTGCTATGTATGCTGCGCCAAAATTTTTGATGCCGGATGAAGCGTTTAAACCTTCGGCACACGTTAATAAAAAACAGCAGGTAGAATTCATCATTGAACTGGCGGATTCTATTTATGTTTATGATGAAAAGGTGCAAATTGTTGATGCCGATTTGGATGATGGCATTGTTATTACTTCGATTTCACGACCCAAGCCGACAGAACTTCATGATGAGCTGGTCTATACAGAGTCTCCCAAATTGGTGGTAACTTTAGCGAGTGATCGTGTTATGGATGGCGTGCACAAAGCGGCTTTGACACTGGAGTATCAAGGGTGTTCAGAGCAAGGGCTTTGTTATGAGCCAATCAGTAAAACGTTTACGCTTAATATTAACACATCAGCTCTTGAAACAGCGTCACAGAGTAAAACGGCAGATGCTGTCGCGGCCACACCTCAAAAAATAGCTGATGCGAATGTGAATGAACCTGCGTCAAAAACGGCAAATGCTAGTGTGAACGAACCTGCGCCAAAATCTGAGAGCGACACCATTGCAGATACGCTCAAAGAGGGCAATATCTGGTTTATCATAATGACTTTTTTTGGTTTTGGATTGCTGCTGGCACTTACGCCGTGTGTGTTTCCGATGATTCCGATTTTATCATCAGTGATTGTGGCCCAAGGTAAAAACATTACAACTAAAAAAGCATTTATGATGTCGTTGGTGTATGTATTAGCAATGGCAGTCGCATACACCATTGCCGGGGTCTTGGCAGGGTTGTTTGGTGCTAACTTGCAAGCGGCTTTTCAAACCCCGTGGGTTATTGTAGTCTTTTCACTAATCTTCGTGGCGCTGTCGCTTTCGATGTTTGATTATTACGAACTGCAAATGCCGCAGTTTGTACAGTCGCGTCTTAATAAAGTAGGTCAAGAGCGAGGCGGTTATATGGGTGTGGCGCTGATGGGCTTTTTTTCGGCGCTGATTGTAGGGCCATGTGTGGCGGCACCGCTGGCGGGAGCACTCATCTATATTGGGCAGACGGGTGATGCCCTGCTTGGTGGTATTGCACTCTTTTCGCTTAGTATCGGTATGGGAATGCCGCTGCTGCTCATTGGTCTGAGTGCCGGTAAATTGATGCCCAAACCAGGTGCATGGATGGAAGCTATCAAATCGATTTTTGGTGTGATGCTGCTTGGCGTGGCGATCTGGATGTTAAGCCGTGTCATTCCCGAGCCGGTAACACTTCTGCTGTGGAGCTTTTTACTGATGGCTACGGCCGTGAATATGGGCGCGTTTGAATCGGTACGCAGTGAATGTCCGCGTTGTCCCAAGTCGATTACCAAATCAATAGGCATTATTATCTTTATGTTTGGTATGGTGCTCTTTCTTGGCGGCGTTACCGGAGCCAAAAATCCACTAAATCCGCTTGAAAAATTTGTGACTCCAGCGCTATCAAGCACGGCTTTGGTACAAGAGAACTCCTTTAAAACAATCACATCCCTGAATGAACTGGATGCTATTTTGGCCTCAAGTAAGGGCAAACGGGTGCTGGTGGATTTTTATGCTGATTGGTGCGTAGCGTGTAAAGAGCTAGAACACACCACCTTTTCTGATCCTGCGGTTAAAGCTAAAATGGGCGAATTTGTTCTGGTACGAGCCGATGTGACGGCTAATGGTGAGCGTGAAAAAGCACTTAGCAAACAATACGGCGTTTTTGGACCACCGGTGGTTTTGTTCTTTGATGAAAACGGCAAACTTATGAAGGGGCGCGACATTGTTGGCTTTGTCGAACCCGAAATATTTTTAAAGCATCTCAATACCCTGTAGGAGTCTTATGAAAGTTTTACTTATTTTACTCACATTTACGATCTCTTTGCTAGCGGAGCTTACCTACGCGCCTTCATATAAAGAAGCGCTTGAGCAAGCTGCCAAAGAGGATAAACTGGTTATGGTCATGCTCTCAAAAGAGGATTGCGATGCTTGCTGGTATATGGAAAATGTAGTTTTTGAAGATAAGGCGATTGCCGCGCGCATTATGAAAAACTTCGTGCCGTTGCATTTGGATATTCATAATGATTATCTGCATAAGCTCTCTTACATCGGCACCCCGACATTTCATTTTATTACCTCCAAGGAGTATAAACGGTTTCGTCATGATGGCGCGGCTAATGTGAAAGAGTTTAATCACATTCTTAATGAAGTATTACTTTTGAAATAAAAAGATATGTTTTAGCAAAAAATTTCGTTGATTCTTGTCTAGTGGATGAAGCCTTCAGTTTTTCTCGTATATACTTCTTTTAATCTAAATTAAAAAATGAGTTCTTACATGGATAGATTAATCATAGACGAAAAGGTTAAATTAGATAAATACAAATACATAATGAGTCAAACCGATACAAACGGTATTATTGAATTTGCTAATGATTATTTTATGGAGATTTCAGGTTATTCGGAAGCTGAATTGTTGGGCAAGCCCCATAACATTATTCGCCATCCTGATATGCCAAAAGTCATTTTCAAATTGATGTGGGACCGCCTTCAATCGGGGCGTAGTATTTATGCTTTGGTCAAAAATAGAGCAAAAAGTGGGCGCTATTATTGGGTAACGACACAATTTAATATTAAATATGATCCGACACGTAAAAAATGTATTGGTTATCTGGGATATCGACAGGCTGCTAATCCTAAAGCTGTCAAAGGGATTGAACCGCTTTATGCCAAACTTTTGGAGATTGAAAAGGCTGAAGGAATGGATGCTTCTGAAAAATATTTAATTGAATTTCTTGCAACCAAAGGAAAAAGTTACGATGAATACATTCATTCGCTTGCACTTGCCAACGGAGCTATAGAAGGTTTTTTCAATGCTATGAAGAAGTTTTTTAGCTAATTCGCCACTTCACGATGGAGCAGTATCTGCGCCACCGCTTTGGCACTGCCATGAGAGAGATACTGTTTTAACTGCTGCGCATCTTCAAAAAATGCGTTGGCATTCATACGCTCATAGGCATTAAAAAAAGCATCGGAACTTACAGCTTCTTGCAGCAGTTCGGGATGCAGTCTCCCTCCATTCATTTTTTCAAACATAATATTGGCAAGGCCGACATAGTTGAGTTTGACAAGCATACGTGCAATCATGGCATCAAGTTTTCTGGCAATATAACCTAAAACAAATGGGGTGCCAATGAGTGCGGCTTCAAGTGTTGCCGTGCCGCTACAGATAAAAGCAAAATCACTCTCAAAAAGGGCATCGTGAGTATTGTATGAGATTTCAAAGCCTTGAGTGTCACCATAAATAGCATCAATTTTCTCCTGATCAAACGCGCTGGGAACCACCAATAAGGCACGCTCTTTAAAACGAAGGCGCAATTGGCGAAAGATAGGCATCAGACGTTTAATTTCACCGCTGCGGCTGCCAGGCATAAAGGCGATAACACCGTTTTGGGTAGGGGTACTTTTAAAGCGGCGAATCTGATCGAGCAGCGGATGGCCTACGTAGGTGATGGGTGCATTTGGCGGATAGTAATCTTTTTCAAAAGGCAAAATTGAGCAGAGATGATCAATAGTGCGTGCTAGTACGGGAATGCGTTTTTGTTTCCACGCCCAGGCTTGAGGCAAAATGTAGTAGATGATCTCTTTATGAGGGTAGGCCTTTTTGAGTGATTTTGCCAAAGGAAGGTTAAAGCCCGATGAGTCCATCAGCAAGACTTTATCGGCATCTTTGGCTAGTGCTAGCATCTCATCACGCAGTTTAAAAAAGAAACGCAGTTTTTTAAGCGCATCTACAAAGCCCATAATTGCCAAGCTATTAAGATCAACAATAGGATCGCCCAGTTTCTTATCAAAAATACCTACAAGTTCAACACTATCGGGCAGCTCATTATGAAGCGATGTAAGGTGAACATTGGCAGAGGGTTCCAGCGCTGAGACTAAGAGTTTCACGATCCGCCGTCCCCCCATGTTTGAAATTCTGGGTTATAGCGCTCTTTTTGATCATCTTTGAAATCGTGCAAAAAGGTGGTGATGGCATCAATATCGTGATCACTCAATGATTGCGCAAAGCTTAGCATCATCTGCGCACTTTGTGTATTGGCGATGCCTTGGCGAAACTGGGTGAGTTTATAAGCCAAAAAACCTTTGGCGCGGTTAGCTAAGGCGGGATAGGTATTGATTCCTGCGGCTTTAACACCATGACAGCCGTTACACCCTTTTTCAAAATACAAGATACGTCCCTGCTCATACAAGGAGTCTTGCGAAAAAAGTGATACAGATAGAATAATGAAGGCTACAATTAAACGCACTCTAATCCTTGCTCGAATACAATGCAATAATTATAACAAGAGGGTGCTTTATGATACTTTCCAATGCGATGTTATGCGACATGCATACGCGCCGCCGCTGCGATGTCAAGATAGAAAAGGGCGTTATTGTTGCTATTGAAGATCATATAGAGGGTGATGAACGTATTGAATGTAATGGCTCCTATCTGCTTCCAGGGCTAGTGGATGCCAATGTTTGCCCGCGTGATGGGCAAATCAGTGGGGGTACGCTGGAGCGTCTGGCCAAAAAAGCGCTTCGTGGCGGTGTGACAACAGCCGTATTACTGCCTGAGACAACGCCTTCGATTGAAAACGAAATTGTATTGGAATTTGTGCAAAAAGCGCGACATAATGATGAAGGTGCTACGCTTGAAGCCAGTGTGGCATCGATTTGTGCCGATGGCGGTATGAGTAATCTGGCTATTTTGCTCAAACGCGGTGCGGTTGCACCTTATGTCCGTTCTACGGCTAAAAATAATCTATTTTGCCGGATTGCCGAATATGCCAAAATGTATGATGTCACACTGTTTGTGCGTGCCGAGGATGAGTCCTTGGCGGTTGATGGCGTGATGCATGAGGGTGAGATGGCTACCAAGCTGGGTCTTGTGGGGATTTCTCCACTTTCAGAAACCTTACATGTAAGCCGTTTTATTGAACTGGCGCGTTTTTATGACATTCGTATTGTCTTTAAATCCATTGCCCAGCCGCGTTCGCTTGAGCTGATAAAGGCGGCTAAACAAGAAGGCATTCATGTTGAAGCCGAAGTGAGTATTCATCATTTGCTACACTCTGATGAGGCGTGTGAAGATTTTAACACCACAGCCAAAATTGATCCACCGCTGTTGCCAAAAACATCAATGATAAACTTGCAAAATGCTTTAAAAAGTGGACAGATTGATATGCTAACAACACTGCATCAGCCTTTTTCGGCAGTCAACAAAGAGGTAGCTTTTGCTGATGCGCGCTATGGAACCGAAGCCATAGGCGAGGCGATGAGCCTTTATTATACCTATTTGGTTGAAAGCGGCTGGATTGATATGCGTGAACTGATTCGCCTAGCGTGTCATAATCCGGCGCGCTCCATCAACAAAGAGGCGGGAGTCATTGCTGTTGGGGCAGTATGCGACATGATTTTGTTTGATCCCAATGTTTCATGGCAATTGCAAAATCCACACTCACTGTATGAAGGCAACATGTTAAAAGGCAAGGTAAGCAAGGCGTTTTTTCATGATATGGTGATTGAATATTAATTGTTTTGGTTGTCAGATGCACACGGATGAGGTATAATTAAGGGCAATCCGTATGCTTGGTGGTCGTTATGGGAACATTGAAACACTATGTAAGAGTTCAAGTTTGGTTATTTGCTTTTATACTTTTTGGAGTTTTTTATCTTTTTTCTAATTATGTTTTCCATGAAGTAAGCCAAAAAGAGAACGCCCGTGTCTCTGAAGCACTCTCAAAACAAGTTTTTAATTCAATGTATCAGGTGATGCGTCAAGGATGGTCGCGTAATGATTTGCGTGATTTTCTTGCATCAATTGAAGACTCTTTTGAGGGAGGCTCTTACCATATTGAAGTGTATCGCTCTAAGGTTGTTGCAGGTGAGTATGGTGCGATAGAAGAGTCCAAATCCTCTCCTGCACTTCAAGATGTGCTTGAAACCGGAAGTAAAAAAACGTACGTTGATGATACGCTCACCTATACGATAACGCCCATTATTGCTAAAACCGAGTGTCTTAGATGCCATCATAGCGCTAAAGCGGGGGATGTGATGGGTGCTATTAGCATCCGATACGATGCCCATGGGATCATGACACAGCAAAAGGTACATGTAGCGCTACTGTTTTTACTGCTTTTTCCTTTAACACTTCTGATTTCTCATATTATGGTTGGACGCACTTTTGGTAAGGTACAGATATTTATAGATCGCTTTAAAACAACGCTTGGCAAAGTCAATACGCTTAAAGAGTTCAAAACGCTTGATATGAAACAGATGCAAAGCGGTTTTGCCGAGTTTGACATGATTACAAGCGAGTTGGGATATTTAAGCGCAAAATTGCGTAGTATTGCTGTGGATAAAGAGATTTTAGAGTTTGAAATCAAACTGATGGATAAGTTTATTATTACATCTGATGTGGTGCGTGATTGGAAACAGCATATAAAAACGCTGCTGATGGAGATCAATACGGTGCTGTCCGTCTATAGCCTGATTACGATTTTTGAATCCAAAGACGGCTATTGTGACGTTGAAATTTTTTGGGCTGGAAAACCAAGCGATCACTGTACTGAGGCAATGGAAGTGGTGGTGCATAAAATGCTTGAGCAGCATCCGGTCATCGACGCTGCATATCTTAATATAACGCATAATTTATGTGATGATCATATGTGCGTTACCGATCTTAATTGTAATGGCATTGATCATGAATCCAAGTCGATGTTGCTAGATTCTCCAAAAATTGGCGGTATTGTGGGGTTGAGCATTCAAAGCCAGTATTCAAACGATGCGATTTTTTCTATTGTGATTGATTCGATTTTAACCACGCTCATCAATCTGGTGGGATCGGTTAAGGCAATTAATAAATATACTGAAACACTGGAGTATTATGCCACGCGCGATCCGCTGACAGGTTTGTTTAATCAGCGGGTTTTTCGTGAACTGCTAGAGTATGAGGTCAAGCGTTCCAAACGCCATAAAGATCAATTTGGTGTCTTGGTGATTGACTGCGATAATTTCAAGCCTATTAATGATACCTACGGCCACTCGTTTGGCGATCTTTTTTTGCAATCTATTGGTAAATTGCTTTTGAATGCAAAACGTGATGAAGATATGTTAGCACGCTATGGCGGTGATGAATTTGCCATTATTATTCCCCAAACAACTTTTGATGGCTTACTTAAAGCAGCACAGCGCATTAGTAAATCGGTTGAACTTTTTGATTTGCAAACGCCTGATAATAAAAACGTACATGTAACACTCTCTATTGGATGCGCTCTCTTTCCTGATCATGCCAAAAATGCCAAAGATCTGTTTAATATTGCCGATCAGATGATGTATCAGGCTAAAGATGAAGGCAAAAATGCGATACGTGTACCACAAGATTTTGAAGTATTGGCGCTTCAACAAGAGAGCAAAGATCTTTCGCTTTTGGTGCTTGATGCGATTAAGAAAAAACATATTGTTCCCCATTTTCAACCCATACTGAATCTGAAAGATGGATCCGTTAAAATTCACGAACTGCTGATGCGGCTGGATGTTTCCAAAGAGCTGATGCAAGCGCATGTTTTTATTGAAAAAGCCGAAGAGATGGGTGTGGTGCATCAGATGGATTATGTCAATATTGAAAAGGCCTTTGAAATCATGCGTGATTCAAAATATGAGGGAACGCTTTTTGTAAACCTTTCGCCCAAAGCGTTGGTGGTGAATGAGTTTATTGAAAAAATCAACGAATTGGTGCACCGCTTTGATGTGGATAAATCGCAAATTGTTTTTGAAATTACCGAACGTGAAACAGTCAAAAGTTTTACACTGCTTGAACGATTTGTGAAAAATCTTAAAATAGAAGGCTACCGTTTTGCCATTGATGATTTTGGTTCGGGCTTTTCATCGTTTCATTACATCAAAAATTTTCCGATTGACTTTATTAAAATTGATGGAGATTTTATTCTTAATATTACAAAAGATGCAAAAGATTTGGCGTTTGTACGCAGCATAGTTTCTTTGGCACGCGAGTTACATGTAAAAACAATTGCTGAATATGTTGAAGATGAAGAGACCTTAAATTATTTGCGTGACATCGGTATTGATTATGCGCAGGGCTACCACGTTGGAAAACCTCAAAGCGGCTTTATTACTTAATTTTAGTGGCCGTAAGAAAAAGATACTGTTTTCCTGTAAGCGTCACGCGAAAGTGATGCTGCTGCAAATATTTTTTGCAAAAGATCACATCCGTATAAAGCAACGATTGCTCGCTAAAGTTGTAGTTGGGGGCTTTGGCGCCATAGAGCATTTCACCATCTCTAAAGCGGCAGTTGGGAAATCCCAAAATGATGGCACCATCATGGCTTAAATATTGTTGTACTAAATGCATCAAAAAAGGCTTCATATTGATGCCGGGACTTTGCAACGTACCGATGGAAATAATGAGATCAAAACGTGCTAAATCAAGGGTGTCAATGGCGTTGATATCGCTTACATGTAAGGTAACATTGTCATTAAAACGCGCTCTTGCGGCTTTAATAGCGCTTTGGCTGTGATCAATGCCCACGTAATGCTGAGTGTTAAATAACGCATCGCCGATATGGCGGCGGATGGTCTCAAATTCATCGCCGCGATTGATACCCAGATTTAAAATGCGGGTACGCTGATGAATGCCAACATTTTCAAGCGCTTGTAAATACGCATGCAAAAAAGCGGGTTCTTCAGCTTTTTGTATGGCGGCATAATCAGAGTTGCTGCCATATTTTTCACTTTTGTCTGTGATAACGTTGTCATGAAAACTCGCACTGCTATCAAGACGTTCAAACACAATGGTAACTGTGCAGGCATCATTGATTTTTGGAGTAAGCATTTTGTATCCAAGAATTTCAGCCAGATCAATCAGCGCACGGTAGCTGTGATAGCGGTAGGTCTCATTCTTACATGTAAGTAGTGCGCCGTTGTGTTTGTGGGCTGCTAAATCGGGATTGAGCATCTTAAAGCAGATGGTGTTGCTCTCTTGTGCTTTCATCCACAACAACACCTCTTGAAGTGTTTGCTGCTTTAGCGTCATTGCACCACCCATTCTTGCTCAAGCAGCAGCGTTTCATTAGAGTACAGTCTACATGTAAAGCGCTCACCTGTATGGTAATTGCCCACTCCTTTGGGGGTGCCGCTCATAATAATATCGCCATCTTCAAGGTGCATAAAAGTTTGAATCTCTTGCAGCATGACATCAGGTTTATAGATCATCAGATCGTAGGTAGCATTTTGGCGAAGAACATCGTTTACATGTAAGCTCATACGAAGGCTTTGGAGGCTGCTATGCAAAGGAATAAAAGGGCTTAGTACCGCCGAATTATTAAAACCTTTAGCGCGCTCCCACGGCAATCCTTTTTGTTTGAGGTAATTTTGCAGATTCGCGCGCGTCAAATCCAGCCCGACACCCACACCATACAAACGATTATCTTGAATTAAAAAACAGATTTCAGCTTCAAAACGGGTCTCATCCTGATCGTGTATAAGGGTGTCGGTAATGGCGCTATTGGGTTTGTTAAACACTACCATGGATTCGGGTATTTCATTGTGCAGTTCATGAATATGCTCAACATAATTGCGCCCAATACAAACCACTTTGGAAGGGGTGAAGATGTGGTGATTACATGTAACGTTTTGCATAAAACTCCTAAAGCAGAATAATCTTGGCCAGTCCTAAAAAGGTAAAAAAGCCGACAATATCGGTAATGGTGGTAAGCAGCACCGATGAGCCTACGGCAGGATCAATATTAAAGCGTTGCAGTACAATTGGAATCAGCGCACCGAAAAAACCGGCGCTTACAAGATTGATGACCATGGACATTGCAATCACCACACCAAGCAGCGGCATGGAGAACCATCCTCCGGCTATAATGCCAATGACCAGGGCAAAAATCATCCCATTAAAAAGCGAAAGCATAACCTCTTTGTAAAGCGTCTCTTTGGCATCTTCGTTGCTGATGTCGCCTAGCGCCATCTGACGCACGGTTACGGTGAGCGTTTGCGTGCCTGCATTGCCGCCCATTGAAGCGACAATGGGCATTAAAATAGCCAGTGCTACCAGTGATTGGAGTGTGGTATCAAACAAGCCAATCACAACGGAAGCGGCAATGGCGGTAAGCAGGTTAACTCCCAGCCACAGCGCACGCGAACGCCCAATTTGCAACAGACTCTCTTTCTCTTCGCCCGCTTCGCTAACCCCTGCAAGTGCATAGATCTGATCGGTTGCACGCTCTTCAATGATATCATAAATGTCATCCGAAGTGATCCGGCCAATCAAAATGCCCCGTTCATTTACTACCGGCACCACGCTCATGTCGTAACGTGCCGCAATGTCAACCACCTTATGAATGTCATCACTAGGCAAAACGCACACCGTATTAATACCGTGTTCCAGTAACTCACTATAGAGCACTTTGGGACCTTGTAAAATGAGATCTTCAAGTGGAACGGAACCAATAAAATGGTTTTCGCGTGAGCAAACATAGACTTGATAAACATTATCAACGGCTTTATCGGCTTTAAGCTGTTTGAGTCGTTTGATGGAAGTGCCGACCATTTCATCATCATAGGCCATAAAGAGCTCGGTCTGCATGTAAGCACCGGCATCAGCATCGCCATAAGCAATCAGATTTTCAAGGTTTTCCCGCTCTTCTTGATCGAGTTGCTGCAAGACTTCATTTGCTACATCATCGTCAATATTACGTAGCAGTTCGGCGGCGTCGTCGGTATCGAGTTCGCTGGTTAGATGCGCCATCGTCTCGGAACCGAGATGTTCGGCTACTTCGTTGTGCAGGTGGCTTGGCAACTCAATAAGCACGGCGGCTTTGAGTTCGTCGTGCAACTTGCTGAGCTCTTCAAGATAACGCGCTTCGTCACTATCGCGGATATCACTGAGAATTTCGGCAATGGTAATGGGTTGAACGTTAACATCAATGCCGTTATGATAGGCTTCAACGCTCTGTTTTAAGCGCTCTAATAAGGTTTCAACAGACATACTTTACCCTCTTCTAAAGCAGATGATATCTAAAGATGCCAACACACTTCAAGCGTCGCTTGTGCGCTGCATCATATAAGCATCTTTGCCATCTTTGTAAAAGCCATGAAGGGTGTTATGAATACGGTATCCATATTTTTCATACAAGGCAATGGCTCCGGTGTTGGTTGTGCGTACTTCCAAAACACTTTTTTGAGCATCAAGCGGCTGATGCAGTGCATGTAAAAGCGCCATAGCAAGACCTTGATGCTGGAACTGCGGCGCGACTGCCAGCGAGTAGAGTTTTGGGGTTCGTCGTCGTATCAGCATCAGTCCGTATCCTGCCAAGATATCGTGCTCATAAGCTACCATCAGCAGGTTATGGCGAATATGATAATAAAACATGGCCCGGCTTAACGGATAGTCATTACATGTAAAGAGCTGCTGCTCCAGCGCAAGGAGTGCTTTGGTGTCATGCGGCAGGGCAGGGCGTAGGGTCATTTTTGATAAATAGTATATTTAGGAATGAGTCGGTGCGGGCGGTAGCTCATTTTAACTTTTTTCAGATTTTCAAATCCCATGTCGTCGCCAACATTGATATAGACAATATCATAATGTTTTTTGAGCATCTTGCAAAACTCTCTAAAGATAAACTGGGCGCACCCCAGCACTTCAAAATCGGTTTTTTCAATAATCACCGTAGCGGTGTCTGCATTGATACGTTCGCCTACGGTAAAGCCTTTGATCTCATCATCAATATAAAGCACCATGCCAATCAGCTCCAGTGCCTCGTAGTGGCGTAGCATCCGTTTAACGGCATGGCGTTCTTGATGGATGCCTTCTAAAAAGAGTTCGGCTTCCTCTTTTGGCATATAGCGTACACGGTCACTAACCCATTTGTTAAAAAGCTCCAAAATACCATCGGAGTGTTTATCAATTTCAAGTTCTTCCAGACGGTGGTTGGGATAGGATTTGATAAATTTATTGATCTCGGTGCGTTTGGTATGGTAGCTGTTGCCGCTTAGATTAATAAGTTTGTCTACTTCATACACATAATCAAGCAGTTTTTTCTCAATAATATAGCGCTCTAGCATCTCAAACATGCTTTGCGCTTCGTCTTCGTTTTGCAAAAACTCTTCGATCATGGAGGCCTGAACGTAATCGATGCGGGCATAATAGGGCGAGGAGTTGTTGGCATTCATGATCTCAAAACATTTCACCATCGCGTCCGCCACGTTTTTTTGCTTTCCTAAAGGGGGCAATAGCATGGTCATCTCACCGCCGCCTAGCACAAAAAGGCAGAAACATTTGTTGATAATGGCATAAAATCCGCTGGTGTTGGCAAGCCAGATATAGTTGGCGGCAAAGGTATAATCACTCAGATCAATCGTGATTTTTTCAAGATAGCGCTGCATGATGACACGGGTCTCAAGGCTAAAGGGTTTGAGTGTCTGTTTTTTAACCGTAAGGTTGGCCATGATGTCCTCATTGGGAGATGAAATTGGTATCGGAATTGTAATGCAAATTTTCACTTTTGCAGCGAAAATTTATGCAGCACTTTAGGGGCGTGAAACGGTACGCTTTTTAAAGCCCGTATTGACCTTGAATTTGAGGCCAATGTAATAGATATAGGTAATCAATTTTTTGAGTAAATAGGCGAGGGAGCCGCTTACTTTAATGATGCCAAAAAGCTCTCCTACAGCGTAATGTCCTCCTAGTGCAACGAAAACACCATCAACACGTCCATGAAACGGTTGCGGTTGGCCTAAATTTAAAATGTTTTTAATAGATTCGGCCACATGCTCTGCACTGCGTTCTGCTGTTTGGGCGGTAGGGGGTAAGATAGCACCGTTGCGATCATGCAGCTCTACACAGTCGCCAATGGCATACACGTCGGGAGCTTGCGGCAGTTGTAAAAACGCATTGGTAATAAACTGATTAATACGATTGCGCTCAACATCACAATTAATAGCAATCTCTGGCACTTTAATGCCTCCGGTAAAGATCATAAAATAATAAGGCAGTGTTCGGCCATCTTTGAGTGTAATGATATTTTTATCGACATTATCAATAAAAGCATTGGTCATGATATGGATTCCCAATTTCTCAAGCCGTTGATGGGTTTTATCTATAATATAGCGGCTCATACCGGGCAAAATAGTGGGCGCGGCATCAATAAGGTGAATATGAATTTCTTTAGTGGATTCGCCAATACTTTTGGTGTATTTTTTAATAACATACGCCATTTCAGCAGCAATCTCAACGCCGCTTAAACCGGCGCCGCCAATAGCGATATTGATATTCCCCTCTTGAAGCTGATCGCAATTTTCAAGTTTGCTATAAAGCAGGTCTTCAAATGCTTTGCGAAACTTGAAGGCACGAAAAAGTTTTTTGACTCCAAAACTGTTTTCGCGTAGCCCGCTAATAAATGAAAAGAAATTGGTTTCGGCACCAAGGGCCATGATGAGGTAATCATAGCGAATCGTTTGAGCGCTGAGTGTTACCGTTTTGTTGATCACATCAATGGATTGGGCTTCGCTATGAATAAAATTTACATGCTGTTGGTGACCGTAAGACCAGTTTTTGAGATCAACCGCCACGTCGTGCAGATCAAAACGTCCTGCAATATAGCCGTAAGCTTCGGTTTGCAGGTAGTGAAAAGGGTTTTTGTCAATCAGGGTTATGGCAACATTTTCAAGCGATACCAGATGCTCAATGGCACGAAGCCCTCCATATCCCGCACCGATGACGACAATTTGTTTCATAGTTAAATACTTTGTAAAAAATGTGCCGCATTATACGCATAAAAAATTATATTTTAATTTAATTACACTAATAAGTGAATCATAGTTCATTTGTTTGTCCCGCAACATAACCGCTGGAAAATGACCATTGTAAATTATAACCGCCACAAGGGCCGTCTAGATCCATCACTTCGCCGCAAAAATAGACGCCTTTACGTTTTTTACTCTGCATGGTTTTGGGGTTTATCTCTTTAAGACTTACACCACCGCGCGTAATCATGGCTTTGTCAAAACCGTCATGACCAATCACGCTAAGCGGCGTCCAGGCCAGCAGTTTAATGAGTGCATCGCGCACATTTCCGGGCAGCTTGTTAAAGCTGCTTTGACACTGCGCACCGCTTTGGTTGCATAATACTTTGGCCAACGACTCAGGGAGCAAGGTGCCAAGCAGCGCCAGTACATTTTGGTGCGGATTGTGCTGCAGGCTCTGTTTGATGTGCATACGAATCTGCTCTTCGTTCATCCCCCTGCTTAGATTAACCAGCAGCGGAACTTCATCATGATCTTGTAAAAAAGGGGTGATTTCACGCGCAAAGTCAAGCACCACGGGGCCACGGATTCCGTTTTTGGTAAAGATCAAATCGCCTGTTGCGCGTAATGTTTTGGCTTTGGGAAGATCAATGCGCAGCGTGGCTTTGGCAATGGTATCGGCTCGGCACTCAGCCACCCAAGTCTCTCTTACATGTAAGGGTGTCATGGCAGGATAAAGGGCGCTAATGGTATGGCCGATGGAAGCAGCAAGGGCATAGCCGTCGCCCTCAGCGCCAAGCTGGGGATAGCCAAGCCCACCCGTAGCAATAATGACGGCAGAGGCATGAAAGCGTTGATGGGTACACGAAACACCTGTAACCTTGGTGTCATCATACAATAAAGCGCTAACGTGTGTGTTGCATAGCAGCGTTACATGTAAGCGTTCTAGCTCTTTTAAAAGCGCTGAAAGAATGCTTTGGGAATTGTGTGTGGTAGGGAAAACACGCAGACCATCAGGCGCATGGGTAGCAACACCAAGCTCTTTGTAAAAAGCAATAAGCGCCGTGTGATCAAATGCTGCTAGCGCATCATGCATAAAACGGCCGTTGCGTCCGAAATGCTCCATAAAGGTTTCGTTTGAGAGCGTATTGGTGACATTGCAACGTCCACCGCCTGTGGCTTTGAGCTTGGCACCGGGTTGTTTTAGTTTTTCCAGTAGCAATACACGTTTATGGCGCCGCGCGGCAGTGATGGCTGCCATCATTCCCGCAGCGCCGCCACCAACAACAATAAGATCATAAACAGATTCAGGCATGGCCGCCATTATAGCTTGTATTGAGGGGGTGTCATTCTATAAATAAAATCTCTTTATTGATGGTATCAATCAGCTGCTCTCCAACCGGCAACGAAATAATACCGTGTTTCATTGACTCTTGAATCGAGTCTTTTTGTTTAAGAAGCAATCGTTTTAAAGAGGTTTTAAACTCATAATCTCGCACGTTTGGATTTTCAATAAGCTCTTCGATGATCTCTTTTGATTTATCCATATCTCTAAGATTATATTCTGAAAGCAAATGATACACATGCTGTGATATGAGCGCTTCTTTATACATACTTTCAAGCTCTTGCGACGCTCCATTTAGTGCAATCAGTTTGCCTTTTTCAAGTTCATATTGTTGCAAGTTCTTGTCTCTTCCGCCAATGCGCAATATTTTTAATAATTTTCCAATTGACAAGCCTTGTACAATCAAAGAAAACCCAACGACACCAAATGTCATCATTAAAATAATCTCTCGAAACTCATAATCTTTTGGAATGGCCAGCGCCAGCGCCATAGCCAAAGCACCTCTAATGCCACCCCATATAAAAACGCTTTGCCATTTAAAATCAATGGGCTTATCAATTTTATTGACAATTTGAGTAAATAAAAGTATTGAGACACTACGGCCTATTAGCACCGATATGATGGCAAGCAAGATGTAATGAAAATTGATAAAAATATTGACAATGCCTACTTCCAGCCCAATGATCAAAAAGACCACGGAGTTAATGACAAATGCGATGTAGTCCCAAAAGTCTTTTACCGAGACTCTTGTGGTAGGACTCATGCCTATTTTTGTTCCGTAGCTCCCCACCATTAGCCCAGCGGCAATAACAGAAATAACACCAGAAACTTCAAAATATTCGGCAGTGATATAGGCTAAATAGGTCAAAATAGTTGTTAGGGTAATTTCAATGAGATGATCATCAATTAACGCAGTGATTCTTGAAAATGTAAGCCCTAAAATTGTTCCAATGAGCGCGCCGCCAAAAGCAACCGTCATAAACTCTTTAATACCGTCTATCAGGCTAAAGTGGCTGTGTGTGATTATTGCCGATAAAATAATGCCGTAGATAACAACAGAAACCCCATCATTTAGCAGGCTCTCGCCTTCAATAATTGAGGCGAGTCTTTTGGGAACTCCCAATTGTTTGAAAATCGCTAAGACCGATATGGGATCGGTTGAAGAGATGACTGAACCAAAAAGTAAAAAAGCGATTAATGGCATGCCTTGATTTGCCCCAAAAATTGAAAAAGCTTCATGCAGTAAAAATCCTGTCACAAAGACTGCAACAATGACTCCAAAAACGGCATAAAGCAGTATGGGTTTAATATTTTCTTTTAATTCATTGCTGTTTAAATTAAAAGCAGCTTCAAAAAGCAGTGGGGGCAAGAGCACGTGAAAGATGAGTTCTGGTGTTAAATGAATATCGGGAAAGATATTGAAAAAACTCAAAATAATTCCGGCAAATATCAATGCGATGGTATAAGGCAACTCACTATAATAGCGTACCCCCATGGCAACAGACACTATGGCCATAAAAAGTACGATGATCTCGACCTCAAAAGAAAATTCCATATAAAAGCCTTTTTATATTTAAACTCAATGATACTCTAAAACTCCATGGCTGCTTGCGTTTCAAAGTCTGTTTTGTAGGAGGTTCGCTCAAAATGATATCACAATATTTTCGTGAAATTGCTCTTTGTGCTTTTTGATACCAAAGCAGAATTATATGCGCATTACTCTTTTTTTGGGTGGGTAAGAGCAAACGAAAAATGCTATAATTTATCTATATTATCAGTCATGCTTCAAGGAATTTTTATGATCTTTTTTCTTATTCTCGTTGTAGCTCTGGTGCTGTACTTGTTTATTATTTACAACGGTTTTGTCTCTTTGGATGAACGCATTAATGCTTCATGGTCGGATATTGACGTGCAGCTCAAAAGGCGCTACGACCTGATTCCAGCACTGGTTAAAACCATCAAAAGTTATCAGGTTTATGAACAGAGTACGCTGGAAAAAATTGTTGCGGCGCGTCAAGCGGGAATGAATGCCAGCGATGTCAAAAGTCAAGCAGAAGCCGAGAACATACTAACCCACTCGCTTGGTAGCATTTTTGCTCTGGCCGAAGCCTACCCCGATCTTAAAGCCAACGAGACGTTTTTAAAACTGCAAAATGAACTCGGAACGCTTGAAGAGGCCATTCAAAATGCGCGGCGTTACTATAATGCAGTTGTCCGCGACTACAACGCGA
>JBNKJB010000030.1:0-5521 GCA_050290965.1 Sulfurimonadaceae bacterium | reverse complement strand
AGCAGGATTACAAGAGATGGACTTATTTAAGATTGGAAAGAAAAAACGTTCCTCTGAACACTCGGATGAACCAGTCGCTTAAGGTTACTAAACGTAAAAATCGTTAGAAAAAACTGCAGAATTTAACTCCGCGCTTGACATATCACGAAACATTTAGATGATTTCAACACTTTCATTGGTGATATTTTTAAAAATGTTCTAAAAGTTTAGCGCGTTACAGGGCCATTTAAAGCCCCATACTTTTAACGCTGATAGTAAGTAATAATTGAGCTTTTGGCAATGGTGTGGGCGTTAATCATGTAGCCTACGAGCGCCGCATTGGCATTGGCATCAAGTTGCAGGCTTTCAACATCAAGTGCGTATACGGTTGTAATATAAGCATGTGCTTTATCACCTTGAGGCGGGCAGGCACCTCCAAAGCCGCTTTTGCCAAAATCGGTAAGGCTCTCTATGGCACCGTTGGGCATACGATTGGTACCGCTGGCATTTTGGAAAATAGAGCGGGTTCCTTTGGGAATGTTAAACACCACCCAGTGCCACCAACCGCTGCCAGTAGGTGCATCAGGGTCATACATGGTGATGGCCAAACTTTTTGCCTCTTGGGGGACATTTTCCCAATAGAGCTGAGGTGATATATTTTTACCGCTGCATCCAAAACCGTTAAAAACCTGCTCCATAGTGAGTTGGCCGTTCATGCTGGTGCTACCAAGACTCAAACCTTCTGCCAAGAGTGTTGTAGCGGCAACTAATAGGACTAATAGCATTTTTTTCATTTTCTGTGCTCCTTTGTTGTGTTGGCAATAGTATAAAAGAAAAATGTTAAGACCGATAATGCTCCAGATAGTCTCTTCTCTTAACCTTTTTATAAATTGGTTTTTTCATGTTTTTTCTTTATGGATTCATACGCAATGAGAATCTTTTTTCGCTCAATGCCCCACCGATACCCGCTCATAGCCCCACTTTTTGCAATGACTCTATGACAGGGGATAAGATAGCCAATATGGTTTTTTCCTATGGCACTTGCTACCGCGCGCACCGACTTTGGCTTTTTTAAATAGTTTGCAATATCCTGATAGGACAAGAGCACACCGTTTGGCAGGTTCAAAAGTGCTTTCCAGACGTTTATCTGAAAGTTCGTCCCTTTTACCAAAAGGGTGTATTTTTTATTCTTCATAAAAATGTTTTCAAGGTATTCTCTTGCTTTGACATCGTCATGATGCAAATTCGCGTTTTCCCAGTGCTTTTGAAACACTTTAAAAACCTGTGCTTTATTCTCATCGATAAACCCGAGGTAGCAGATGCCCTTAGGAGTAAAAGCGATGAGTGCCTCACCAAAGGGACTCTCTCCAAACCCGTAAGTGATGTGTACGTTTTTTCCTTTTTCTCTGTACTCTTTTGGTGTCACGCCAATAAGGTTAACAAATAACTCATGAAGACGGCTTGAGCTTGAGAGTCCCATGTCTAAACTGCTTTCCAAAATAGACTTTGATTCTTCAATGTGTTTTTTTGCGTAGTTGAGTGTCACAGCGTGTAAAAACTGTTTTGGAGTCACCCCCACGTACTCTTTAAAGACGCGGATAAAGTGGAACTTGCTCATACCGATGTTTTTGGCTATTTCGTCAATAGAGGGTTGCGCTTTGAAGTTCTCATCAATATAGCGAATGGCTTTTTCAATCTGTCTATAATTGTTGGATAATTCCGAGTTTGACAAAGCGCACATTCAAAAAGACCCTAACATGATTTTCTAAAAGTATAACGCAGGGATCACAATCGCACAATCCAAAAATTGCTAATTCGTTTAAAACGCGATAACCTCTAATGCCTCTTCTTGAAGATTATTGGCCAATGTCCAAAACGTGGCTTTTGAATCTGAAAGTGTAAAAAGTATAAATGCCTCATCATCTACAGAAAAGCCCTTTAGATAATCTCTGGTATCAATGAGATGCTGTTTTAGTGTTTTGTCATCCAATATTTTTATACTCGTTGTTATTCTCAGCATTGTTGAAAAGTCGGCACTCAAGTAGCAGAGTTCACTTTTTTGATTGTGAAGAATCTGTTTGCCAACTCTTTTTTTTGCCGAAGTTGTAAAGTAGATTTTACCCTCAATAATATTGCTCAAAAATGCCCGAACATGGGGATTGTCGTCTTTACATGTAGCAATCGTGCAGACAGGGTTTTGCGTTACAAATTCCAGAACGTCTTTATATTCCATCGGATCTCCTAATTTTTTAGTATCTTAGTAAAATCACAAGAGTAAAACTGTAACAATATGCTTTTAAACTATAATAATAGTGCTATACAGATCGTTGCATAAACTCTTTTGGGGTTTCATGATAATACGCTTTAAAAGTTTTTGTAAAGTAAGAGGGTGAGTTAAATCCGCACTGTTGCGAGATTGCTGTAATAGTGAGTTTGTTGGCCAAAAGCATCTTTTTTGCGTTTTGCACTCGTATCTGTTTAAGGTACTCCATCGGTGTCGTTTGCATTGTCTTGGTAAAAAGTTTGATGAAATGGCTTTTTGAGAGCGAGACACTCTGAGCCAAATCTTCTAGCGCTATCTTTTTTTCATAATGGGCATGGATGTATTTTATGGAGGCATTGATCTTTTGGTTTTCTGAGATTGCGCTGTTTTGCCGATTGCAACGCAAGATAGTACGGATGATCTCGTGCGTTAAAAGTGTTGATAGATTTTCTAAAACAACATGTTTTGAACGATGAATATTTTGCGATTCAAAGATAAACTCTTTGATGAGCCTGTCCATTTTTGAGTTTTCTATATCTGCTATGTGGGCATAAAGCTTGGGTATCTCTTTAGTGTAGAGTCTAAGGTTTTGTTCAAACTGCTCTTTGTCAATGAAAACAGCGCAGTATTTTGGAGGCAGATAGTCTTGTTCTTCATGATGAGCCACATCAGGTGCAAGGCAAAACAGACTTTCGGCATAGGTTTCAAACTTTTCATTTTCCACATACACAACACTTTGGTTGTCGTAAGCGATGATAAACATATAAGAAGGATGCGTATGAGACGGTGTAATGGCGTAACCGCAATGGCCACCCACAGGCATAAATATTGCCAGCCAATCATGTACAAAACAATCTACAAAAGCAAGGTTCTCTTGTGTTAGCGAATCACCAACTAAATTTTGGATGTTCTCAAATACATTAGGATCAATTGTCATTTAAATAGTCAGTACCGACCACTCCTCACTTTTAAGCGCTTCTGTCAGTAGCTCGCCCGTATGGTTACATGTAATGCCAATAGACTCAAGCGATTCCACCGCCTCATACTCCTGCGCACACACCACACAAGAGCTAAACGTAACGCCCTCTTTTTGGATGGCTTGGACTTTGTCGCGAATGATCTGGTTGTCTCGTGCTTGCATAATTGAGGCACCCCAAAACATTACATGTAACTGCTCCCAATACCCCCTAGGCAATGAAACCCCGCCATAGAGCAACGGAAACTTCATAATACTATCGGCGTTGTCGGTACTAATAACTATCAACAGTTTGTTTTTCATACTATCAACCTTTGAAACTGATTTTCATTGAAATCTTCGGTATAGCTCATAATTCGTTTCCTATTTCCTTCTCAAGTTGATCCAAATGTGCTCTTGCTACATCCCATGGCAATCGTCTTTTCTTCTCTCGCATACTTATAAAGAACTCTCGTCCTTCTTCGATAGTGATCAAACAGTGCCGAATCATATGTTCAACAATCCAAATTGTTCCAAACAATACAACAGCTTCACTCTCTGCGGCATGTCTTAAAGCTCCATCACCAGTTAAAAGCGGGCATGAACACTCTTTAGCCAAAGCAAGTGCAAAGAGATCATTTGTACCCGGTTGGGTATATTTTACCGATAATTCAAATGCATAAGCCATTGATTCACTGCTTAAACTTCGAATTTCTAATCCATAACTCAGTAATTCACTGTGATGAATTTTGAGTTCTTCTTCATATAAAATATCGGGAACAGCAAACGTATAGGGTAATCTAAACATCGTTTCAATATGCCCAACAACGATTAAATCAATTAAAATATTGCTGTCACTGATGAGAAGCTGCACGTTTAAGCACTCATCATACGCATATTATAAAAATCTATTACACTCATTCCCATGAGCTGTGCCCCTTTAGACTCACCGATAAAATCCTCAGCCAAGGCATGAAAAACAAGCTGCTCAAATACGTGAGGATTTCCAGAAGGATACGGTTCACCTGGTTCTTTTTTAAGCCACCCATGACGCTTGAACATATCCCACAATGTAGAGTATGTTTTTTTATCAATAATATCAGTTTGGTACGCTCGAATAACAGCTCCCATCATACTAATCCCAAATTCGTGCTTGAGTAAACTCAATTCACGTATTTCGATAAAATTCCGATGAGCGCCAAGTTCGTGCTGAATTGCATGTGTCGGTAACAAAAAAGCCCCTGCAAAACGATTTGCTGCTTTTTCCTCATCAATTTCTTTGGGTAATCGCCCTTTCAATACCAAATGACCTAATTCATGTGCCAATGTAAAACGCTGTCGATCACCAGGCCAATCTGCACTAATAACGATAATAGGCTTATTGTCGATTTTTGCTGCTAATCCATCAAATTTACTATCGATACTATCGTCGATTGAAAAGACTCGAATTCCATGAGATTCCAACACGTCGATTAAATCCAGTATAGGAGCCGATCCTAATTCCCAATCTAAACGTAATTTATCGACAAATCCATCAATATTTTCTAAACGCATAACCTTTTCAGGCAGTTCAGAAGAAAGTACAAATTCGGGCAACGGTGGATTAGGAAAAACCGATTCAAGCTCAAAGCGTTTTTCGATTTGGTCTATTATTTTTGCATTAATCAGATCAAGTGATTTTTTGGGAATCTCCCGTTTTCGATACTCGACTGTATCAAGGTTTAAATTTACAAATTGTTGACGAAAAAAATATTCTACCTTAACATTTAAAGCCGTAGATAGTTTTAATAACATTGATGAGTCAGGGACAAGCTGATCTTTTTCAAACTTTGAAATTGCAGTTTGACTAACGCCCACTTTTTCACCCAGTGCCCGCAATGACAATCCAGCAGCTTTTCGCGCCCGTTCAAGTCGTTCTCCAAGCATTATCTCTCCTTACATAGTTTACAAATAAACTTCTCTTTAGATAGATTGTAAAGTAAATTCACTTGATATAAGCTGAGTTAGTTGACATTTATGTTATATTTAAGTATAGTTGTAAACATAATTCATAATTGGAGTATAAAATGTTGAATATCGATATGACAAAACTTCTCAAAAACATAATTGCTCCTCTCGTAGAAAGCTATTGGCTTGCACTATTACTGATACTTATTGTAGGAATCTTTTTATATTTATATAGATACGTGTCAAGCGCGGAGTTAAATTCTGCAGTTTTTTCTAACGATTTTTACGTTTAGTAACCTTAAGCGACTGGTTCATCCGAGTGTTCAGAGGAACGTTTTTTCTTTCCAATCTTAAATAAGTCCATCTCTTGTAATCCT
>JBNKJB010000029.1:0-56823 GCA_050290965.1 Sulfurimonadaceae bacterium | reverse complement strand
CGCGCCTTGCCTTATGCTATGGTATTTGGCATGACAAAACATTGGCTAGCCTTTTACGATCTGGCGCATGTTGCGCATCCATCGTGGTACCACGATAATGATATCAATTCACTCGATAGCTTAAGCGATTCGCTGGCATCGGTGGCTGAGACGGTTTCAGACAGTTCAAGTGGCGGAGGCGGTTCTTCCGGCGGCGGAAGCAGCTCTGGCGGAGGTGGCGGTGGTGGGGGCGGCGGCTCCTGGTGAGCCGTGTCAGGATGCGTTAGTAGCCCTATATATTTTAAACGCTTCCAAAGGCAGCGGCTTACTGTAAAAATACCCCTGAATAAGCACGCAACCCTCTTTTGCCAAAAACGCTACAACCTCCTGATTTTCCGCCCCTTCGGCAATAACATTCATGTTAAGCACTTTTGTAATCGCAATGATAGCGCGAACAATGCCCACATCGTTCTCATCGTGAGGCAGGTTTTTCACAAAGCTCTGATCAATCTTTAGCTTGTCAAAATTAAACTGCTTCAGATAAGAGAGCGAGGAGTAGCCTGTTCCAAAATCATCTATGGATATTTTAAATCCAAGTGTTTTAAGTTGTTTTAGTTTTTCAACAGCACCTTTAATGTCATTAATCAAAGCACCTTCAGTAATTTCAAGCTCGATATTGAGAGGATTGATCTCATAAGCATCACAAAGATTTTGAAGCTGAGAGATAAAATTATTTTTTTGAAGATGCACGCTTGAAATATTAATTGCAACCTTGAACGCAGGATCAATCGTTGTAAAATAATTTTTCAAATCCTGACCAACCTGTTTGTAAATCCACTCTGTGATAGAAATGATCATTTTGGACGATTCGGCAATAGGAATAAACTCGGCTGGACTAATAAAACCAAGCTCAGGATGAATCCAGCGCAGCAGTGCTTCCACCCCTACAATCTGAGCGTTTCTGCTATCAACCTGCGGTTGATAATAGAGTTCAAGTTCACCATTTTGCAGTGCTTTTGCAAGATAGGTTTCTAGCATATAACGGCGTGAAATATTTTGATTCATCTCTGCCATAAAAAATCTAATCGTATTTTTTCCACTGTTTTTTGCTTCGTACATCGCCGTATCAGCATGTTTGATTAACGTATTTGTATCTTCTCCATCATTAGGATAGAGGCTAATACCAATACTTGCAGAGGTGACAAACTCAAATGTTTCAACATTAATGAGTCCATTAATACTTTCAATAAGCCGTCGTGCCAAGCTTATAATTTCATCTACATTATTTGATTTTAATAAAACAACAAATTCATCACCCCCCAAACGCGCTAGAGTATCTTCTGAGCGAATCACCGTTTGAAAGCGCTTGGAAATTTCAATTAAAAATTTGTCGCCAACCAGGTGGCCGGCAGTATCATTGATGTATTTAAAATTATCCAAATCAATAAACAAAATGGCCAGTCCATGCCCTGATGCACCTCTTTGTTCAATCTCTTTATCAAGACGATCATAAAAAAGATTGCGATTGGGTAGTTTAGTAAGAGCGTCTCTAAAGGCTAATTTGTGAATCGTCTTTTCCTGCTCTTTTTTTTCGGTGACATCTGTTGCAATACCCATATATATATTTTGTTTTGTTTTGGGATCCACAAGCCTTATAATACGCAACCAAAGCACAAACAAAGAACCGTTTTTATGGCGATCCAAAAGTTCGCCTTCCCAGTAGCCTGCTTGTTGCAGCTCTTTCCAAAGCGCTTCATAGCGAGTTAAGTCAGTCCAACCTGAACTTAGCATATTGCTATTTTTACCAAGCAGCTCATGTTCTTGATAACCACTAAGTTCAAGATAACGGGCATTAACTTTTTGAATCACTCCCTCTTGATCGGTAATGATAATTCCATCCATAGATTTTGAAAAAGCATTGACAGCTAAAAGCAGTTCATACCTATGAAAGAGATCACGAAGATAAAGTTCTACTAGCACCACACTGACAAGCTGCAATACAAGCCAAAAGAAAAAGATATAAGGTAATGACTTATAAAAATAATTCTGCGTGCTCTGGTGAATGAGTTGATTGGATATCTGTACAATCAATGTCCAGCGTTGGCTCTTTTGATTAGTAGAATAGGATGCCCGTTGGGAGTTATAATCTTCGGATATTGATCGTAACATTTTAATAGGATAAAAATTTTGAAAGAGGTAGAGTGCATCAGCAGTTTCAACACTACCCTGCTCTTTTGATTCCACAGCTTTGTAAAGAGCAGCGTTATGGGCTTTAAGCTGATTTCCAACATCTTTAAACATAAATAAAAAAGATTCTTCTCCTTTTGGTGCCATAATCCACTCTCCGGCTTTGTTGGCAATAAAAAGTTGCGCACACTCCTCTTTGAAATGTGATTTGGTATGGCATTGACGATGTTGAACATTGGAGAACTCATCAATTAACTCCTGCCCAAGATAATTGATAATCCATAAGCCATGAAACAACCCTTGTGTATCAAAATCTGCCAATATCAATCGAAAAGTTGGTTTATAAGGGACTTCAATTTCTCCATGCTCTTGATTGAGATCCCATGAGGAGATATATATCTCTCCCGCTTTAAGTTTTAAACCTTCAAGAACATAGTCGCGTTTGCTTTTATTTTGCAGCATATTTTGACTTTGCAAAATTGGCGGATTGGCTTGTATGATGCGAAAACGCTCCTTGGCTGTTGCATCAAGATAACGCAGTTGATCGTATCGCTTATTTAATGACATAAAATGCAGAAGATTCGTAACATTTTTCTTGTTATAGGTCCACTCCGTGTCAAAAATCTCATGAGTAGCAATGTGAATCAGATCGTTGTGCAGGTGAACCAGCCGATTATAGAGGATGCTTTTTTCTTCAGAAAGCGAGAGTAACGCTTTTTGTTCTAAATACTCTTTTTGCTCCTCATAAGTTTTGACATATAAAAAAGTGACGATAGCTATAACCGATACTGCAATGAGAGCAGCTACAGTCAAATGAATTTTCATGCCATTATCTCCAGAAGTTAGAAGTGTCCTAGATATATTTAAACCAATATCACCTATTATACACAAGACTTTTTGTACATTCAATCAATAAACCGCTTGCTGAAGCTCCTTAATTGTTTTAAGCTGTCTATGCGCAATATAGGCGCTCATCGTCTCTTTAAGCTCCTCAGAAACGTCCAAAGAGATAACAACCTTAAATTCACGTCCAATTTCACTTATTTTAGATACCACTCCTTGTAAAAGAAAGTGCTCTTGCTTACGCTCCCAAGATAAAGACGTATCAACCAAAACATTGCTTTCAAGCGCGACACCATAAATATGCGGCAGGATAATCGAGACGGTATCTATGGAAATGGTATTCATTCTTCCCACAATTTGCGTATCGCCTAGTTTGATAAAACAGCGTACAACACCGTCTGTCGTAACCCGAATATTTTTTTGTTCTAATGGAGAGTGTTCAACAAACCGAAAAGAGTCAATCGTGATGGTATAGCGCTCTCTGTCAATATCAATAACACGGGCTTGTATGTTATGTTCGCCTTCGGGCATCTTAATATACAGATCATCATTAAGGTGCAATGCCGCCACCGATATTTTTCGAACCGACACGGTAATAGCATGTGCTGCCACTTTATAAATTACGCCATCAGACTTAATGGGAATCTCTTTAAAATAGTTGACTACAGGTAATTTTTGATTTGTTTCAAGCATATGCTGAGCACTTTTAATAAATGCTTCGGATCGCTGTTCACCCAAACGTGCCTCGATCAAAAGTGCCTGATCATCTTTAATAAAACAGTGATCACTCGCTTTAACATCCTCAATAATTTCACTGGCACGATTTAAAAGCGACAAAGGCGTATCGTTCTCAACATAACTCACTATCGCAATATTAAAGACTGGATGCAGATGCTCCTGATAAACGATTTGAGAACTGCTTTTTCTAATCTCATCGGCCAACTCAAGTATTGCTTTGTGAGAATTTACAATGAATCCAAAACGATCACTTTCAATTCTGGCAAGCACTCCGCGCTTGCTAAAATTGCTTTTAAGACTTTGCGCAATATCTTGTATTAGCTGATTTCCAGTGGCATATCCATACATATTACGGACTCGATTTACCTCATCAATATCAATAACAATCAACGAAAAATTTGATGCTCCTTTTTCGGCATTTTTCACCGATGTTTCAAGTGCTTCATCAAACTTCCAACGGTTATAGATGTTGGTGAGAGGGTCAACATAGACATATTTTGCCAATTTATCAATTTGTGTCTGATGCTCTGAAATATCGTCCATGGTGAGGACATATCCATTTTCAACTTCACTGAGTTGCTTGATTCTAACGTGATAGAGCAACTCTTTTTTTTCATCATGGTTAAAAAATTTAACCCTTAATATTGGATTTTTTGAGGCCAAAATTTTTTCAAACCACGTCTCATATTTTTGTGCATCAAACGCTTCTTTTGCTGTATCTACTTCGTTTATAAAGTTCCAGATTCTTGGAAATTTTTTATAAAACTCATCTAAATTGGCCACATTGAGTGCTTTAAAAAATACCGTATTGGCTAAAAAAATCTTATTGTCTCTGATTTTTAAAATAATGTTGTCTTGAAGATTTAAAATGGTCTGTGTTTTTTTAAGAGAAAGTGCAATATCCATCTCTTTTTGACGCTCTTTCTCTTTTTTGGCATGAATTTCACCAAAATAATCCAACACTCCGGCAAGATTAAGATCAAAGACTTCAGAGAGTGTAGCGACGATTTTGGTCTCTTCTGTTTTAAGAAACCCCTGTGCCGTAAGATGCAAAAACATAGCACTTCTAAATGCCATGCAAATTAAAAATATCTCTCTGGTAACAATCCCTTTTTGGCTCATATAATCAATAAATCGATTCATTGACGGGCATTGACCAACTTTTTCTTTCTCATCTAAAACATCTGAAAAATAATCAACTACTTTAACAGCAAACGCAGGTATAAATTTTTTACGGCTAATTTTGTGTTGCAAAAAGATTGTAGTAACTTTGTGCTCACGCATCCACATAATGGCAATGCTGACCTGAGCACTTCTTAAATATTGAATAATAAGCTTTAGCTGTTCACTCTTTTCATCTAAATTGTCTGTTATTACTTTAGCCATATTCAAGCTTCTTGATATAGAGTTGTCACTTTCAAGTATTATACAAAAACTTTATTCTTTAGAAAAACACAACAATAAAAATGCATCAAGTCAGTTTATAAATTCAAACACATCATCAAAAGAGCGTCTTGTTTTTGGTTTTGCCAGATTGAGCCTATATCCAAAAGGCACTACCATGCTTAGTTGGTATTTTGAAGTATCTATTGCCAGCACTTCATGAACTTTTGCTTTATCATACCCCTCAATCGGACAAGAGTCTATGCCTAAAAATGCTGCCGACATCATCATATTTGCCGCAGCAATAAACGTTTGTCTTGCTGTCCATGAGTAGATGTTTTCATCATTTTTTAATGTTTCGTGCAAATGATTAGTGTAAAGATCAACATAAAAAGCAAGCTGTTCGTCATTGAGTCCCCATCTTGAAAATCTTTTTTCTATCGTGCCGCTTTCAACTTTAGCATCGTCAATTGCCGCTAAGACAATAACCAAATGAGAACATGAGGTAATTTGAGCCTGATCCCAGCAATGTGGTTTTAGTTTTGCTTTGAGTTCATCATTGGTAATAACCAAAAACTTCCAAAGTTCAAGCCCAAACGATGAAGGAGAAAGTCGCCCACTCTCCAAAATCGTTCTTATATCTGCATCGGATATCTTTTTCTCTTCATCAAACTGTTTACACGCATGTCTAAAATGCATTGCTTCCATAAATTTATTTTCCATTTTAATCTCCTGATTTTATTAAGCAGGCATTATATATAATGCAGTATTTATATGCAAGAACATACTAAAAAGTACCATACATACTAAAAAGTAACTATAGGAGCATTCATGGCTACCAAAGAGAGTATTAGCGAACGTATCAACTGCCCGTTTGAATTAACGATTGAGCTCATAGGTGGAAAATGGAAAGGACTTATTTTATGGCATTTACACGATAAAGAGGTGCTTAGAAACGGTGAAATGATGAGGCTCATCCCTAAAATTACCCAAAAAATGCTTACACAGCAACTTCGTGAAATGGAAGAGGATGGTTTAATAACACGGCGCGTTTACACACAAGTACCCCCAAAAGTAGAGTATAGCCTTACGCCACGCGCTAAAGCGCTGAGCCCCATTATTGAGATGATGCAGCAATGGGGCATCGAGTACGCAAAAGAGCAAAATATCACGATTACATGTAAAAGCGCTCTTTGATATACTCCGTCAGCTTTGCTTTAGCCGCATGATGATTCTTTATAAAATCCTCATGCGCATTCTCGTTACAATAGTTGGTAACACAAAAAATCCCGCCAGCGCTAATGCCAAACTCTTGTGCCACACGCAGCACCGAAAAAAACTCCATATTTTCCAAACCAATGCCTAACGCTTCAAAACGTGATGCTAACAGTGCATCGGTTGTAATGTAGTTGCTTGAGTTCACAATCACATCTTTTTTATCTTCTGTTTGCGCCGAAATAATGTTGTTTATTGGAGTATAGGAGTGTTTTTGCAAAAAAGAGAGCTCGATGTTAGCTGCTGTTTTAGAGGCAATAACATCCATAACTTTTGCGCTGCCGTAACTGCCGGCTGTTCCCACAAAAAGTAAAAATTCCGGTTTATCAAACAGACACAGTCGGGTCACATTCATGGCGGTATCAATCAAACCGACACCCATCGGTATAGCAAAATCAAACGTTTCGTTGTTACCTGCGCAGATAATCATAAACGTACCGGAATGCCGTTGTCGCTTAAGTAGTGTTTGAGATCCATAATGTCAATCTCTTTATAGTGAAAAATACTCGCTGCAAGCGCGGCATCCGCACCATGTTCAAACGCCTCTTTAATGTGCTCCATCGTCCCCGCACCGCCGCTAGCAATCACAGGCACATTCACCAGTTCACTAATCTGCTGAGTAATAGGAATGTCAAACCCGGCCTTGGTGCCATCGGTATCCATAGAAGTAAGCAAAATTTCGCCTGCACCGCGCTCCACCGCTTCTTTCGCCCATGCAATCGCATCAATGCCGGTATCAACCCGTCCGCCATTAAGATACACATGATATTTGTTGCCTGTTTTTTTTACATCAATCGCTACCACAATACACTGCGCACCAAAACGTTTGGCACCCTCATCAATGAGTTCGGGGCGCTTAATGGCGGCGGAGTTTACACTCACTTTGTCACACCCTACATGTAAGAGGGCATAAATATCTTCTAATTTGCGAATACCGCCACCTACCGTCAAGGGAATAAAGACCTCACGTGCTACTTTTTCAACAATATCTACAATGGTATCGCGCCCTTCGTGAGAGGCTCCAATATCCAAAAAAGTGATCTCGTCCGCACCCTCTTCGTTGTAACGTTTGGCAACCTCCACCGGATCGCCTGCATCACGCAGTCCGACAAAGTTTACACCCTTGACAACACGACCGTCTTTCACATCAAGACAAGGGATAATACGTTTGGCAAAATATTCCATTAGCTGCTCTTTACATGTAACATTCCTGAAAGTATAGGGCAATTTCACCTATGAAATCCTTTCTTTAGAGCTGCCTAAGAAAAAGAGCTGTAGTATGGCTAAGTAATAAAAATTTTCCACAAGGATCTCTTATGGCAAAAAAAGGCATCTCTATTCTTAAAGGCATTGAAGCACAAGAGGTTATCAATCTACTCAATCGCGCTTACGCCGATGAGTGGCTGGCGTATTACCAATACTTTATTGAAGCTAAAGTAGTTAAAGGCATTATGAAAGATGCCGCTATCGTCGAACTTGATCAGCACGCTGCCGATGAACTGCGTCACGCTACCATGGTGGCAGGCCGTATTACTCAGCTTGGTGGTACCCCACTATTACATCCCAAAGCGTGGCTGGAGCAGACAAATTGCGGCTATGATGCGCCGGAAGATCCCAATGTTATGAGCGTCTTGCGAGATGCTATCAAAGGCGAGCAGTGTGCCATTGCTACGTATAATAATCTACTTGAAATCACTTATGAAAAAGATATTATCACTTATGATCTTGTCTCTTCCATTCTGGCCGATGAAGTAGAGCATGAAGAGGATCTTCAAGCACTTTTAGAAGATATTCAAGAGTTTATTGCCGAAATCAAAAGCAATATATCCTAAAAGCTCCCTTGGGAGCCTTATCAATTTCACCTTGACCGCGCTCAAAAAATCATCACATAATCTTTCTATAAGCGATTGTAATGTAGACTCTTGCATGGAAAAAGTGCATGTTGCCAAAAAACAGTTTGGCCAGAACTTTCTAAAAGATGAGAGTGTCCTGCACCAAATCATCAAATCGATGCCCAAAAACAATCACAAGATTGCTGAAATTGGGCCTGGATTAGGTGATTTAACTAAGTTTTTAGTTGATGTCAAGAGTGTCACCGCTTTTGAGGTCGATACCGATCTTTGCAAGCATTTGCGCAACCGTTTTTCAAGTGCGATCACTACCAACCATTTAGAACTTTGCTGCGGCGATGTTCTCAATGCTTGGAAGACGCAGCTTTTGGATGAACCGTACGATCTTGTGGCAAACCTGCCCTATTACATCGCTACAAATATCATTTTAAAAGCGCTCGCAGATCCACATTGTCGCAATCTGCTTGTTATGGTTCAGCGTGAAGTGGCGCTCAAGTTTGCCGCAACTGCTGGAGAGAGAAACTTTGGATCACTCGGAGTCATAACCCAAAGTGTTGGGGAGGCATCAATTGTTATTGATGTTCCGCCTGAAGCTTTTGATCCGAAACCCAAAGTCGATTCTGCTGTACTGCTCATTAAAAAAACAGCAAATCGAAATGATGCCGAGTTTGAAGCAATGCTAAAAATTGCTTTTTCGCAACCGCGTAAAACTTTGCAAAAAAATCTCTCAAGCCATTTTGGCAAGGCTCTTGTTCAGTCTGCATTTTCGCAGCTTGAACTTGCGCCTGCTATTCGGCCTCATCAAGTAAGCACACAGGACTATCACCAACTCTATCAATTATTATAACAAGGAGTTTGGATGGCAGATGAAACCCAAGGCGCCACACCCGCAACCACACCTGAGGCTACTGTAACGGAACGCCCACGAAGAAGAAGACGTCCGGTAAACCGTTCTAAACGCGCTGAAGAAGCACCCAAAACTAATGATAATAAACCCGAAACGCCACCTGCTCGCAATCGCGGCAATTCAGGGCGTAACAAAGGTGGCTCAAGCAGCCGTGGCGGTTCACAAGTTGATAAAAACTTGCTTGACTTTGCCAAAAAGAATCAAGAAATTCACAAAAATCGCCTTAATCCTCATTACAAAGTAAATCTGGAAAGCCAAGGTAAAGTGCGCATTACACCGCTTGGCGGTCTTGGTGAAATCGGCGGCAATATCACAGTATTTGAAACCGAAAAAGAAGCAATTTTAGTTGATGTCGGTATGAGCTTTCCCGATGATGAGATGCACGGTGTTGACATCTTGGTACCTGATTTTACCTATTTACGTGAAATCAAAAACAAGATTGTCGCCATTATTATTACCCACGCTCACGAAGACCATATTGGTGCCGTGCCTTACCTGTTCAAAGAGATGCAGTTTCCTCTTTATGGTACCGCATTGCCATTGGCGATGATTGGCAATAAATTTGATGAGCATCACCTTAAAGATGCACGTCGCCTTTTTAATCCTATTGAAAAACGCAAAGTTTACAAAATCGGCAATGATTTTGAAGTTGAATGGATGCACATTACGCACTCTATTTTAGACTCTTCTTCTCTTGCCATTACTACAGAAGCAGGAACCATTATTCACACGGGTGACTTCAAAATAGATCACACCCCAGTAGATGGTTTTACTACCGATTTACACCGATTTGCGCATTATGGCGAACGCGGCGTTTTGTGTCTGTTGAGTGACTCTACCAATTCATACAATCGTGAATTTACACCAAGCGAACTTTCTGTAGCACCTGCACTTGACAAAGTTTTTTCAAAAGCTGAAGGGCGTGTTCTTCTTTCGACCTTTAGCTCCAATGTGCATCGGGTGTATCAAGCCATTCAATATGGCATTAAATACAACCGAAAAGTGTGTGTAATCGGGCGCTCCATGGAGCGTAACCTTGAGACCGCTATGCAGTACGATTATGTTCGTTTTCCCAAAGGCATTTTTGTAGATGCCGATTCAGTTAGTCGTATGAACGACAAAGAGGTGCTTATTATTACCACAGGAAGCCAAGGCGAAGCCAACTCGGCACTGTTTCGCATGGCCATTGGTGAACACCGTCACATTAAAATAAAACCTAACGATCTGGTTATTCTCTCCTCGCGTGCGATTCCGGGTAATGAAGGCTCTATTTCGGGCATGCTAAATCACCTGCAACGCGCCGGAGCCAATATCTACAACGAACGTGATATTCACGTATCGGGTCACGCAGGGATTGAAGAGCAAAAACTCATGTTACGCCTCACTAATCCTAAATTCTTTTTACCGGTTCACGGTGAGTACAACCACATCATGCGCCACAGACAAACTGCTATAGAATGCGGTATTCCAGAACGTAATATCTTGTTAATGGATGATGGAGACAGCATTGAAGTAGCACCCAAATACATGCGCAAAGTCAAAAGCGTTAAAGTGGGTAAAACGTATATTGACAACCAAAACAACAACCAAATTGCCGATGACATCGTTATTGATCGCCAAAAAATGGCCAGTGACGGTGTCGTCATGATTGTGGCACAAATCTCTGAAACCGATTCCAAACTTATCTCCCGTCCCCGTGTCACATCGTTTGGTTTGGTTTCAGACAAACAAGACAAAATGTTTGCCAAAGAGATTGAAGATATTTTGGAACAATATATGTCCAATATCAAACCAGGACATATTGAAAACCCACGTGCTATGGAAAATGATATCCGCGGCGTTGTTCGCAAGCATATCTATCGCAAACAGAAAAAATATCCTTTCATTGTCCCCAATGTCTTTGTAATGTAAGCAGCGTAAAAAAAATGTGACCTGCGTCACATTTTTAGCTGCGAAACCGCATTGTTCTCGCACAGCGACCAATGAGGCTTCATATCAGTGGGACCCCAAAGCTGATCTTAACAAGCAACAAAAATTTCGCACAAAGCGTTCTTACATGTAAGGCGCGCTACAATACCCATTATCAATAGGAGTAGATGCGAGATGCCCATTCAAAAAATCAATAGTGTCCATAACATTTTTGGAGACAACATCGCGTTTGTCGAACAATGGGATTTTTCTGAAGCCAATACGAGTGAAGAAAATCGCATTCGCGCCATTACACAAGTTGCCTCTATTTGCTATCAATCCCCTAAAGCTTTGGGAAGCGAAACACTCTATAACCGTTTAATGGCCGAATCAATGGGGCTACCATCTAGCTCTTTTGAGTTTGTTCCCGTACTGCTTGACACGCAAAATCCGCTCCATCAAGAAGTGCTTAAACCCGAATACAGCAATGTCAAAAAGTTTGGTGAGCTTGTAGAACAAGGGCGCTATTTGCTAAGCAATTACAGAGCCATCGTTTATGATTTTGAACATGACAAAGAGCGCTATAGCTTTGATATCCGACAACTTTACAATACGCACGAAGAAGCGCACATTATTCGCAAATATTTTCATGTCTTTCTTTATAAAGTTGATTTGCCTACACGTTCACAGATGGTACGCCATCGTGTGAACTGGCAAGAGCTTTCACGCCGCTATGTCTCTGGAAAACGGGTACCTTTTGACTTTTATATCAGCGAAAAGATGGCGCCTATCACCACCAATGACTACACGACGCAAAAGATTATTGAGCTTTGTGTTGAGCACTACATGAATGCCATTGAGAGCGGTGTCAAGCCACAAGAAGCCCGCCGCATCATTCCTCAAGCCGCCTATTCACAAATTTGGGGAGGTTTTATGCCCTCTCAGCTTGCCAATTATTTTAAACTACGACTTGACGAACATGCTCAATGGGAAATACGCAAAAGTGCCGAAGCAATGAAGCAACTTATTGATGAGGAGGATGCATCATGATGAAACTCTTACATGTAAGCCTGTTAATGCTACTTGTTTTAGGATGCAACTCTAAACGTATGACGTTTAACGGACTTATTTGTCCCGCAGATTATACAGAGCAAATGGTCACACGCGATCTTAGTGAATGCCGTTATTATGATGAAAACGATGCCAAAGCTTCCGCCACGCCAAAACTAAGCAAAGATTGTGAAAAATGCTTACTTGAACGCGGCTATGAGATCGAGTAGCCCGCTATTCATCCATCGCTTCAAACATATCTTTACTCAATCCGCAATCGGGACACTCCCAATCATCCGGCAAATCTTCAAAGGGCGTACCTGGAGCTACTCCGCTATCAGGATCACCTAGTTTTGGGTCATAAATATAATCACATCCAGGGCACATATAACGTTGCATTGTTTATCCTTAACAAATAAGATAGTGCATTGTCGTATGAATTAGATTAAAAATCGAGAGAAAATAGAAATTAGTTTGGAGAAGAAAAGATTTAAGGCCGAAGCCTTAAAATTAAAGTGCTGCTTTGGCTTTGGCAACTACTGCGCTAAATGCAGCAGCGTCATTCATTGCCATATCAGCAAGAATTTTACGGTCAAGTTCGATGCCGGCTTTGTTTAGACCGTTAATAAAACGTGAATAGTTGATGTCATTGAGGCGACATGCCGCATTGATACGGATAATCCACAATTTACGGAATTCACGTTTTTTCTGTTTTCTATCACGAAATGCATAAACAAGTGAACGTTCAAGTTGCTCTTTCGCTTTTCTAAAGTGTTTTCTTCTACCGCTGTAGAAACCTTTTGCTGCTTTTAAAACTTTTTTATGACGTCGGCGTCTTACAACACCTGTTTTTACTCTTGGCATATTATTCCTTTTCTTTACCGATCACATTCGCCATGTAACGGTGCCGCTTTGCGGACTTTCCCAGCCATGCTGGAGAATGATTGTTGGCGCGATCTTAGTTGATCATCGCTTTGATGTTTTTTGCATCTACTTTAGCTACTGTTTTAGGCGCATTTTGTTTGCGACGAGTAGCTGCGTCTTGTTTTGTCAAGATGTGTGAACGAAAAGCAGTACCGCGTTTAATAGTACCGTTTTTCTTTACTTTAAAACGCTTTACAGCGCCTTTTACGGATTTCATCTTTGGCATCGAATTCTCCTTTGTAAAATTCTCCATATAAAAAGAGGCTGGCATTATACCTGAAATGGCCTCAATAAGCAATATTTATTCAAAAAGTGACACTAAAAAAGAGTGTGGTGAGCATCATAGCGCGATAACGTTATCGCGCTAAAAAGATTACTTTTTCTTTTCTTCTTTGCTTGGAAGTATCAGCATATTGAAATAACGCCCTTCAAGACGCGGTGTTTTATCCATGGTTCCAATATCTTCAACCATAGGCCAGATACGATCAAGTACCTCTTTGGCAGATTCGGGATGTGCCATCTCACGCCCACGTAAGAAAACGCGAAATTTAACGAGTTTGCCCTCTTCAAGAAACTCGCGTGCATGTTTTACTTTGTAGTTAATGTCGTTGTCAGCAATTTTGACAGAAAGTTTAATCTCTTTGATTTCAACTTTTGTCTGCTTTTTACGCTGCTCTTTGAGCTTTTTTTCTTCCTGGTACTTGAATTTCCCGTAATCCATAATTTTGGCAACAGGCGGCTTTGCACCTGGTGCAATCAGCACCAGATCAAGCCCCATGTCGTTAGCATGACGCATTGCCTCATCCGTCGAGATGATCCCGAGCGTTTCTCCTCCATCGACATTACAACGTACTTCAGGAACGCGAATGTCATCATTCATTATGGTCTGGTCTTTCTTTCTATTCAAAAATGTACCTCGTTGATTTTTTTAGCGATCAAAGCGATAAACTCCTCTTCACTTAGATTGTATTGTTCACGTTCACGACGATCACGCACAGCAACGTTTCGGTTTGAAACCTCGTCATCACCCAGCACAATGATCATTGGAACACGCCCTTTTTCCGCGGTTCGGATACGTTTGTTCAAACTTTCGTTCTTATCAAAAATCTCTGTGTCCGCACCAATGTCCATCAGTTTATCCGATATTTCTTTAGCGTAAGCTTGATGCGACTCGGCAATTGGCACGATAGCCACCTGTGTAGGGGCTATAAACATCGGAAATTCTCCGGCATAATGCTCCGTTAAAATCCCTACAAAACGCTCAAATGATCCCAAAATTGCACGGTGAATCATAACCGGTTGAATTTTGTCGTTGCCTTCGCCTGTATATCCCAATTCGAAACGTTCTGGCAAGTTAAGATCAAGTTGCACGGTACCACACTGCCATTCACGACCAATCGCATCGGTAATCTTAATATCAATTTTTGGGCCATAAAATGCCCCATCACCGGCTTCAATTTCAAAAGGCAGACTGTTTTTTTCCAAGGCATTTTGAAGTGCTGCTTCGGCTTTATCCCAAACAGCCATATCACCAATAGCCTTATCAGGGCGTGTCGAGAGTTTCATGGTGTATTTAAACTCAAATGTACTCATGATTTTGTCAACAAAATCCAAAACTTCCAAAACCTGATCTTCGGCCTGATCCATCGTACAGAAGATATGGGCATCATCTTGTGTAAATTCACGCACGCGAAACAATCCATGCAGCGCTCCGGTCATCTCATGGCGATGCACTACACCGTATTCAAAATATTTAATCGGAAGATCACGATACGAGTGCAAATCATGCTCATACGCTTTAATATGCCCTACGCAGTTCATCGGTTTAACACCAAATTCAATATCATCAATCTGGGTGAAATACATATTTTCACCGTAGTTTTGATAGTGTCCTGATGTTTGCCACAAACTTGAGCGCAGCATCTCAGGGCCACGCACCGGCTCATAGCCGCGTTTACGATGTGCTTTAAAAAGCAAGCTTTCCAAACGCGAACGCATACGCGCCCCCGCAGGAAGCCAAAGCGGAAAGCCCGCGCCAACCTCTTCACGAAATGTAAAAAGCTTCATCTGTGCACCAATCTTACGGTGATCACGTTTTTCAGCTTCAGCCATCATTTCCAGATAGTTTTTGAGCGATTCTTTATCGGCAAATGCAATACCGTAAATACGAGTAAGCATCTCATTTTTACTATCGCCGCCTAGATACGCTCCCGATATTTTAGTCAGTTTGAAATAGCGTAAAAACCCGGTGTTTGGCAGATGCGGTCCACGGCAAAGGTCTTCAAAATCACCCTGTTTGTAAATGCTTACGCTCTCACTAGGAATACGCTCCATGACCGCTAGCTTAAGATGGTCGTTGGCAAATTTGGCTTTAGCCTCGTCCATCGTAATTTCATAGCGTTCGATGGCATCTTTTTTCTTGGCAATATTGAGCATCTCTTTTTCGATCTCTTTAAGATCACCTTCACCGATCTCTTCATTCACTTTAAAATCGTAATAAAATCCCTCTTTAACCACGGGGCCAACAAAGAATTTAGCATCGGGATAAAGCTTTTTAATTGCCTGCGCCATCAGGTGGGCGCAGGAGTGGCGCAACACTTCAAGGGAGGCTTCGGAATTGTCTAAAACAATCGCTTCGCCTTCAATTCCAAGGGCTGCTGCAGTTTGCATATCAACGATTTCATCGTTGTGCTTTATGGCAATCTGATCCATTATATAATTTCCTATATAAAAAGTTAAATAGTCTTAAAATAGAGTACTTAAGAAGAGGCAAGTACTGTTCGCAGGTGAGGGAAAAATCGTTGTTCCTTCTTAAATGTCTATTATAAAAATCTGCTAATAATAGCAGAAAATGCTTAAGAGCTTCTCTAAATATATTTGCTTTTTATGGCACACCTTACATGTAAAGGTTTACGCTCCTTCTTTTTTTAGCATATCAATATAGAGCGCTTCTACTTTGCTTCGTGCCCAAGGCGTTTTACGCAAAAATTTAAGCGACGATTTTATGGTGGGATCAAACATGAAACAGCGAATATCAATGATTCTTGCTAAAGTTTTCCATCCGTAATGATCCACTAACGCCTCAAGAATCTTTTCCAATGTCTTTCCATGCAGTGGATTGTTAGGGTGTTCACTCATGCATAGCTCTTGCAAGACTCATTTTAGTATCGCCTTTCCATGATCGATTTTTACGACCTTGACCTTTTGGCCCTCTCGTAACCCTTCCACATCACTTTCCCAATACGTCCCTTTAAAAAATATCTTGCCATTTTGCACTATCCCCTCGCCCTCACCTTCGAAAGCATCAATATGCTTCTCTTTTGAGGCCATCACATACTGCACAAATTTAGAGCGCAGCAGATACATCAAAATAACACCAATAGAAAACGCCCATGCCAGTTGCACCATCCCCTCTTCAAAAGGGTAAAAATAGCTCATACCGCTTACAATGAGAAAACCGATTCCAAACCAAAAGAGTACAAACGAAGCAGTGATAATCTCAATGGCAACCAGCGCAATGGCGGCAGCTAAGAGGTACGGTATCTCTATGGGAGCGAGAATCACGACGATGCCTTCGGCGCCGATTTAGATAAAAATTCGCTAATTAGCGAGAGACTGCCCGCCAATTCGGTTGCTTCATACGGCACCACAATTTTGTTTTGGCTATCGGAACTAGCAATACCACTAAAAGCGCTAATGCGATCTTTGGCCAATAAAAATTCAGCTGCCGCGCCGTTTTGTCCCATAGCCAGATTAATCAGTTCCATCGCCTGTTTTTGACCCTCGGCAACGGTAATCTCTTCATAACGTTTTGCATCGGCCATACGCTCAATCGCCTCGGCTTGCAAGACGGTGCTCTGTTTTTTTCCTTCGGCTTCACGAATCACCGCTTCTTTATTAGCCTGTGCAGTTAGCTCAATGGCACGTTTATCCCGTTCTGCTTTTAACTCTGCTTGCATGGCCAATTCAATCTCTTTAGGCACAGAGATATCGGCAATCTCAACACGCATTACCTTAACGCCCCAGTTGGCTACGGCGTGATCGAGTTCGGTCAACAGTTTGGCATTAAGCTGTTCACGAGAGCTAAGCGAATTATCCAAAGAGAGTTGCCCGATTTCCGAGCGCAACGTTGTCATAGCAAGGTTTGAGATGGCCACTTTAACATCAACGACATTGTACGTTGCCTCTTTGCCATTGATAATTTTGGCAAAAACAATACCGTCAATACCAATCACCACATTGTCGCGGGTAATCACATGCTGCTTTTCAATATCAATAATCTGCTCTTGAATGGTCAGCTTATTGCGAATGGCATCGATAATTGGAATAATAATATGGAATCCACCGGTCAGTTCGTTGTGAAACTTACCCAGACGCTCCACCACAAAGATACTGGATTGGGGAACAATAGTAATACCTTTGATTGCTAATACAATGGCAAAAAGAATGAGAACACCGGTAAGAGATAGCACGTCCATAAGAAATTCCTTTAAACAAGATGTACTATTTTATCATGTTCGTCAGGAGTTTATCTGCTGCATAATGTGCGGCACCAAGTAACGCCGTTTCGGCCTCAAGTGAAACCTTAATTTGCATGGCGCGCAGTAAGCCTTCAAAACGCCCTTTAGAGGCAAAAGCGTCCAAAAAATGCCCCTCTTGTAAGAGCGGTAAAATTTTAGGCGCGATACCGCCTCCAATATATACGCCGCCAATAGCAAGGCTTTTGAGTGCCAAATTACCTGCTTCGGCGCCGTATATCTGTACAAATAGCCGCATCGTTTCCAAACAAAGCGCATCATGCTCATTCAATGCAAGACGGCTAATAAGAGCACTGGCATCGTCTATAGTGGTACGATTTTGCATGGCATGCGGCTCTTCAAAACTGCCATGATGCAATAAAAATTCATACAGCGTTGTAATGGCAGGGCCTGAGAGTACCCGTTCATAACTCACATGACCGGTAAAACGTTCCCGTAACCATGCCAACAACGCATCTTGTTGTGGCGTTACAGGTGCAAAATCGCCATGACCGCCTTCGCTGCCAATAGGATGATACGCCGCGCCATCATAAAAGAGCATCGCTTCCCCCAATCCTGTTCCTGCCGCAATAACAGCACGATTGCCCAAACGTTCACGTCCTTGAGGATTTAGCGAAACAAACTGATCCTCATCCAAATACAGCATACCATAAGCGGTAGCTTCAAGATCGTTAAGCAGCTTTACATGTAAGGTGTTTAAATACTTTTGAAGCGCTGATGTGGTGATTTCCCACGCCAAGTTGGTGGTTTGGCATATTCCATCAACCACTGGCCCGGCAATGCCAAAACACGCGGCATGCAGCGTCACACCATGACACGCATCAAAGGCTGCAATAACCCCTTCAAGACTTGAAAAATCACGACTTGAAAAACGCTGCTGCGCTACCATTTTAAGCGTGCCCTCATGAAACGTGTACAACGCTAAATGGGTCTTAGTACCACCAATATCGCCTGCTAGTATCATCAATGCTCCTGTTGCAACAAAAAATCAAACGCTTCTACAAATGCCTTGTCACATTCTACAACGGAACGATTATACATTGCTGCCCACGCCTGCGCTTTTTGTTCATCATAGTGCTCGCTTCCATGCTCTTTTTCCCATGAAATACGCACCGCATGACCGATGAGCACATCCAAGATTAAATCATCTTTCAAATGCATTTGCGGATTATGCCGAAGCAGACGGCTTAAGGTGCCGATTGCTTCGATGTTGAGCTGACGGTAATCCGAAGATTCAATATTATGCAGCAAGGTATCAACCATCAACTCAAAACTTTGCTCTCCCGGTGTTGCCGATAGTGTCACCTCGGATCCCAGACGACTGGCACTGTTATATTTATCGCCTATGACCACGCCAGGGCACTGTTGCAGTAGATGCCACACATCTTTGTAAAAATTCTTGGAAACCCGAGTCAGCATTCCCATGTTGTAGCGCCACAAGGCCCAGCTTTCATATTCGCCATGAGCGTTTTGCAAGCCTTCGGGATCGGCATATTTTAACGTCCCTATTTGGCTTACATGTAAGTTCTCTTGCTCTAACATCTGTACGGCTTCATCGTGATATGCCATCAGTATGGCGTGCAGGCGTTTGGAAATATCGTGCGGAGCCAAAGCAATCAAATGTTCGTACGCTTCACCCATACTTAGGTGCATTTCCCGACTAATCTGCCCTACAAGCAGTTGCACAAAATACCAGGTACGCAGTGTCAAAATCGTATCAAACAGTTGCGGCTCGGTACGCATTAAATGGGCCAGATGTAAAATAATCTCTTGGGTCAAAATACTCTCAGCCACGTTAGCACCGCAAAACGTTTCGATGATTGATACAATGTAGGTGGTGTCATAGGGTTTAAAAAACGTAGCGCGTTCGCTGTAAGAGCGCCCCACTGCCAGACGTTTTTGACGAATAACAATATCCATCAAAGCGTCTTCAAGACGACCATCATGCTTGCCGCTTTGTTGTGCCAAACGGCGCACCATGGCCCAATCACGTCTCAGGGCGGCCTGTTCATACTGCGCATCACTCGATGCATCTCCCATCGTAGCCGCATCATCACAATCATTATTCTCATGTAGATCAAGCCCATGAAGATTATCAATACGCTCAATTGCCGTGGTGCTAATGAGTTGACGCAGCGGCGCTGTTTTGAGTGTCATACCGTTAAAACTTCCGGTTTGAATACCATGCAATAAAGCAATCATATCGTCGGCTGCCTCGGCTTCAAGCATATCCGCGCGCACCATAAAACCTAAAAGCGGCTGACCGCTTTGATCCCAGTGCTGTGCCAAAAAACGCAGTGACGCTATGAAATGTTCGACCAGCAGTTTGTTGTCATATCCAAAATAAAACCCTTTTGGATTGAAATAATAGGGCAAGAAAAGATGCTCTTCTCCATCTAGCAAATAGAGCCGCGCCGAAGTAATCGTACGTGTTACCAGCGAAGGCTTTCCACTAAGATGCAATTTGTCATTTCGGCCAATTTGCATCTGCACTTTTGAAAGCATCGAGGCGTGTTGCAGGTTTAGTGGAGCCACCTCTAGCGGCGTTTCGCTGTTGATTCCTAGATCCAATAAATGCTGTTTAACGGCGTCATTTTCGGCAAATACTGCCACCAAAGGATGTGTACTGCGCTGATGCCCAATACGATCACGCCGACGCAGCGGATCAATATCGCTTGGAAGTACGATGCCATCTAAAATCATCTCGCTCAACATGTAGAGACTTTGCGCCCACACAAGCGGCAGATTTTCATTGGGTTGGCGCAGCTGCGAACCGGGTGATGCTTTTTCTGCTTCAATATTCTCATCTGGCACCAGATAAAGCTCAGGCAAGAGTTTTAAACCCTCACGCTCAATAAAAAGCGGTTGTAGCTTTTGTTGCCACGATTCAATCGCGTTAGCATCATTGCGCATCAGGGCATCAAGCAACAAATAGGTAAAAAAGAGCGGCCATTCTGATTCGACATGCTCAAACTTTTTTAGTTCTGATGCTTCGTAATGCAACCTTGTGCTATCTTCGAGTACGTTTTGGTGTCCATCACGCAAAAAGCGTTTGCATCCATAACGACCTCCCAGTTTTTTAACAATTTTTTCACGCGTGGCGGTAACGACTTTTTCATTTTCAATGGCATAGGCCGGATACCCAATAATACTCAGCAGCGCTGCATCGGTCTCTTTAGAGCGTGATTCGCGTGGCAGCAGTCCCAAAAGTGTAAAACGCGAACGGGCAATATCACTTGGAATGACATGAATTACCGCCTCTTGCGAGGCCACATTACCAAAAAGATTAAAACCATTAAGTGCTTCGAGTGCGGCCTTGGCCATCCCCACCGATGAGGCGTTAATTTCGGTATCACCGCTGTTGCTTTTATTGCCACGCTCCCAAATACCGTAATCGGGCGTACAGTAGGTACGGCTAATATAATGCACCAGATTTTGTACAAAATTGACCTCATCAATGGTATAAATAATACGTAATCCCGATGCGGTCATCTGCGCCATCATAAGCAAAAAAAGTGATGTGGCATCAAGCTGCAAATGCCCCCATTCATAATCTCCTACCACAGCCAGTCCGGTGGTAGTGCCATATTTAGCATGAAGCGCATGACCGGGATTAAGTGTATGTTTGAAACTCTCAACACGATCAGATTGGCGCATCATGGCCACAAGCAGTCCGCGCATCAGCTTCACAACACTTTGTGTAAGATAATAACAGCGATAATGATCGGGATCATGACGCTTATATGCCAGTGCCAATCCCCATACACTCATGATGCTATACACATTATCGCGTACCCAGGCATCGGTGTAATCACCATGTGCATTGACTGCGGTGCTTGCCGGAAGCAGGCCCGTTACCGGGTCTTGACGTGAGAGTATGATCGTTTCGATCTGATTAAAATGTTTTTCTAGCGAGTGAAATAACGCACTATTTAGCATGGTACACCTTTGCGCGTATTCTAAAAGCAGCACTTTATCACATGTCTGCTAACACGGCTTTTGTTGTTGTGTATAAATTGTAATCATTACAGTAAGGATCTCATCTTTTTTTCTTCCCTCTGAGATCCATTTTGGGTTTTTAGAGGTGCCCGTAACAATTTACCTTACATGTAAGATATGATTTGCATGACACATTCTAAGTTACGTTGCTAAAAAGGAGATCTCATGCTACCCGTAATCCATCGTGCCAATGAACGTGGCCAAGCCAATCATGGCTGGCTGCAAAGCCATTTTAGCTTTAGTTTTGCAGAGTATCACAATCCCGACCGCATGGGCTTTGGTGCCTTGCGGGTTATTAATGATGATGTCATTGCCCCACAGCAAGGGTTTGATATGCATTCGCATCGCAATATGGAGATTGTGACCCTTGTTATTAAAGGAGCGCTTGAGCACAAAGACTCGCAAGGAAATCACGGCATTATTCATGCAGGTGAGATTCAATATATGAGTGCGGGCTCGGGTATTATGCACTCCGAATATAACCCAAGCGATAACGAAGCTGTAGCGCTGTTTCAAATTTGGATTTATCCAAACATCCAAGGCGGCACACCCTGCTATGCACAACAAAAAATTGATGCATTTGATACGTTAAACCACTGGAACATGCTGATCTCGGGTGAAGAGCATGATGGCGCCATTCGCATTAAACAAAATGCCACCATTAAGATATGCCGTTTGCAACGTGACACTACCATAGCACTTCCTGAAGGAAAAAGCGGGTTTTCACGGCTGTTGTTTGTGATTGAAGGGCGTGTACATGTAGCCGATGAGATACTTGAATATCGTGATGAAATGCAACTGTATGACACCAACGCCTACCTTATAAAAGCGCTAGAGAACTGCCATGTGCTTTTATTTGAAGTGCCGCTTTAAAATTTTAGGAGATTGAGTATGGCAGACAGGAAGAGATTCGAACTCTCGGTAGGTTTCCCTACACACGCGTTCCAGGCGTGCGCCTTCGACCACTCGGCCACCTGTCTATGTAAATGAAGGTCAGCATTATAGCGATTTGAAAATTAAAGGAAACCGTAAGCCGGAGGCTTACATGGTTAGATGAGGAAGAAATACTTTGAATCAACCGAAATTTTATATGTAAAGTGTTACAGGTTTGTTAAGCATCTTGCTATAATGGCGCATTGGACAAGGAGGGTTTATTGTGAAGCCTTATGATCGTTTTCATGACATTTCCAATGACTTTAGATCGCCCTATGCCCGCGACCGCGACCGCATTATTCATTCGGGAAGTTTCAGGCGGCTTGAGTATAAAACGCAAGTCTTTTTAAACCAAGAAGGCGACTTTTTTCGTACCCGTTTGACCCACTCTATTGAAGTATCTCAAGTTGCGCGCTCCATTGCATCAACACTGGGACTGCAAGAAGCACTTGCCGAAGCCATTGCATTGGCGCACGATTTGGGACATACTCCTTTTGGACATATTGGCGGCGATATACTTGATGAGTGCCTTAAAGAAGATGGCCACAGTAATGGCTTTGAGCACAATTATCAATCGTTTCGGGTTGTCAGCAAACTTGAAAAACGCTATAAGAACTTTTTGGGACTCAACCTCACTTTTGCCACGCTAGAGGGCATTTTAAAGCACTCTTACCCTTACAAAAAACACTTTTTTCCTCCATCAATTGATGCGCAGTTTCATTTAGACACTCACCCCTCTATAGAAGCAATGATTGTGGATCGTGCCGATGAAATTGCTTATATGAGCCATGATATTGATGATGGCGTGCATTCGGGGCTGATCAATTTTGAGATCTTAAAAGAGAGTGCCCTGATCCGCGATATTTTGCAAAAGGTGTATGATGAGGGAATCACCGAAGAAGATGACGAGATGTTTCGCTACCGTTTTAGTTCACACTTTATCAATCATTTAGTCTATTCGCTTTTAGCTTACACCAAAGACAATATTGACAACACCCGAGTCCTTAGTGCCACCATAGACGCCTCGCAAAAAATTCCGGTAGGTTTTGAACCTGAGCTTGAGCGCGAGATCAAACTGCTCAAAAAGATTCTTTTTCAAAAGCTCTATCAGCACAAAAAGATCATTCGCAAAATGTATGCCGGGAAACAAGCCATCATTGGCTTATACAATGCGCTCAAAGATGAGCCTAAAATTATGCCATCGTTTTACCGTGAACAGTTACATGTAAGAAACAAACACCGCGTTATTGCCGACTATATAGCCGGAATGAGTGATCGTTTTGCAATGAATCTTTATAATGAAATTTATGGAAGGATTCTCTAACGCGCTAAGGCGTTAGCGAAGCCTTAACGTTTGAGACCGATAAGGGTTTCAAGCAGCGTATCAGAGGTGGTAATGGTTTTACCATTGGCCTGATAGCCGCGCTGAATAATAATAAGGTTGGTGAGCGATTTTGACAAATCCACATTGGAGGCTTCAAGCGCCGCAGCCTGTATGAAACCACGCCCTGCCGTAGCTGCCGTACCAATAATAGGATCTCCCGAGTTGGCTGATTGCAAATAGACGTTACTGCCATCTGCTACAAGCCCTTCATTATTGGAAAATTTAGCCATAGATATCTGCCCTAGTCCAAACGAACGACCATTTGAAAACGATCCTACTAGCGTACCGCTTTGATCGATACGGATTCCCAAAAGGTCACCGCCGGGAAAACCGTCTTGCGAGATCCCGCTGGTTGTCGATTTGCTATCATAGCTGGTAATACCGTCAAATCCATTAATAGTACCAAAATCAAGCGTAATAGCCTGATTGGGTTTAGAACCGTTATTGCCCGTAAAGTCAATTCCGGGAATCGTATAGCCCGAAACCGCGCCCTGCGTATCAAAGTTGATAACACCCGCGGGATCAATAATATTCTCATTTGGAGCCGTACCGCCAATATCTGCCGGTTTGGGAACCGAAACAATATAGGTCCATGAACTTCCGTTAACCGGATCACTTGAAGCTTTTCTAAACTCCATACGCAAGGTATGTTTACTTCCTAGTGAATCATAAATATCCACACTGGCAGCATGGGTAGCAGCCGTCACCGATTGCGACTGTTTTGTAGACGATGAACCCGCAAGAATATTTCCACCAAGTGTTGAAAAGTTGGAAGAAAATGTTGTATTAGAAACCGTATTGGCATCACTGAGTTCGGCAACCGTAATCGACAAATCTGCCGCGCCGGCACTGTTGCTAATTTCATATTTTCCCTGAGCATTAATGGTTACGACAGATCCTGCAGAGGTATTATTCATATGATTTTCAATAGCCTGACGCAGATCTTCGTTGGTATTAAAATAGAACACATCCACATTGGCCGATGGCGTTCCATCCGCTTGATCCGGTGGCGTTGCCGCTCCCGGGGCACCCGTACCTGCCACATTAACATCTGCCGAAAATGAGGTATAGCGAAACTCTGCATATGTTGCCCCACCATCGGTACTGATAAAAATACCATCTCCACCTACACCCGGACCTGTCGCAGCACTGGCCAGATTAAAAGCACTTCCTGATGCATTAAACATAACACCCATATCATCCAGATACGATGCATAGTTACCATCGGTTGTCAAGATCGTACGTCCGTCTCCTAAAATAATATTGCCAGCAGCATCAATTTGGCGCGTTGGAGAAGATTGACTTATTTCACCACCTGAGTTAAGATTGGCTTTGACGACTACCTCTGTTGAAGCATTCGCCGGAGTAGTGAGTCCTGGTGGAATGACAATATTGGAAATCGGTGCCGTAGAGTCCACTTTGCCCGTATCTTCATCACGTAGCCATCCCTGCACGATAAAGCCGTTGTTATCTACAAAGTTGCCTGAAGCATCAAATTTAAAGTCGCCTGAACGGGTATATTTATAGGTATTGCCGCCATCAGAACTGACTACAAAAAAACCGTCTCCCTGAATGGCAACGTCGGTGTTTTTGTCCGTATTTTGAATGGAACCTTGAGAGTGGATTCGAGTGATCGAATTTACTGTAGTTCCCAAACCAACCTGTACGGCATTTTTACCACCCAGTTCATTTTGCGGCGCCGTAGCGATTTGATTCGTTTGCGCCAAGAGGTCGGCAAAGTTTGCACGGGAGTATTTATACCCTATGGTGTTGACATTTGCGATGTTGTTAGATTCGACGTCCATTGCTATCTGATGCGATTGCAATCCAGAAACGCCTGAAAAGAGTGATTTTAACATCTTGAATCCTTTTCATAAATAGGTAGATAACTTAAAGCAATTACCGTACCATTTTTTTACATTTTGTTAGCAACCTGTTAGGCGCGCATGTTGAGTGCTTTTTGAATCATCTCATCACTCGTTGTAACCGTTTTAGCATTGGCCGCATAAGCCCGCTGATAAATAATAAGTTCCGTCATCCCCACTTCCATCTGTACATTAGAGCCCTCAAGATTATTACTCCTAATCTTGGCTCCAAGCACCACATCACCATTTTCATCCGTATAAAAAATGGGTTTGCCACTATTGACACTTTCTGCAAAATGGGTACCGCTTGTACGGGAAAGTCCTTGATTGTTCATAAAGTGATAGAGTGCAATATTGGCTACCGCACTTGATCTACCATTGGAAAAAGTTGCTTCAACTCGTCCACTGCCGCCAATGTCATACCCTACAAGATTACCCTCTTCAACACCATTGCTATACGATGCCGCAGTGACCGCTTCGTTACCCAAAGCGGTTAAACCGGTATATCCCGTACCCATATCAAGGTTAATTACGACCCCTTCGTTATCCATAGAGGTCAGTGTGTTTTCTATTAAAGCGCCATTGGCACTAAACATCACCACACCAGATGCTTCACTCACAATAGTGCCATCAAGAGAGCTTGTAGTTGCTGTTACATCCCACGATATCCCCTCTTGAGGTTGTGTGGCACTTGGGGTAAAGAGCAGATGCAACTCTTGTGTTTCACCATTAGCAGAAATGATTTTTGAGCTAATGCTTTGAGGCTCACTCTCAACACCCAAGTTTCCATCAAACGATACGCTAGAGGTAGGCTCAAAAGGATAATACAGCTCTTTGGGAAGCTGAATTTTTTGTTGCGCACTCACACTCGTCAGCGGCACATCAGCTAACGTTTCTGTTAGTATGTTATTTTGGATATTGCCACCCATTGTTCCTAAAACAAACATCCCCTCATTGCGTGTTACCACATTGTTATTACCATCAATGCCAAAAGCACCTGCTCGGGTATAAAGCACTTCACCGCTTCCATTCAGCACACCAAACCAGCCATCACCTTCAATTCCCAAGTCACTCCTAGAGTCACTTTGCATCATGGCACCTTGCTTCTCATTCATGCTGATGGCTCCCACAAACGAACCTTCTCCGATGGTGTCAGTAAGATTGGAACCGTTATCATAATGCGACATCGCATCTTCGAAAATGGTTGTAAATTCGGTGGAATATCCCCGAAAGCCTACGGTGTTAATACTCGCAAGATTATCGGCCGTAACATCAATAGCCATCTGATGTGATGTCAATCCTGAAAGACCGGTATAAAATCCCTGTGTCATCTTTTACTCTTCCGATACTTCTACAACGGAATCAGACGGCTGATCCGACACTTCCACAATGGAATCAAACGGCCAATAGGTTGAGCCCAGTTTGACCAGCGTCTTACCATCTTCAAAGCGTACCGACTCAATAGGATACACCCCCATACGGGTTTCGCGCTCTACTCCTTCAGGATCCGTATATTTTGCCGTAACGTAATAGATCCCTTCTTCCAGCTCATTTCCCGCCGTATTCGTACCGTCCCACTCAAACTGCTGCACTCCCGCTTTGGCACTCTCAAGATTGATTGTTTTTAACTCTTTGCCCTCAGAGTTCAAAATGCTGATTGTGCCATGATTGATATCATTAGCGAAATAGAGCTCAAATTTTGGCTTGACTCCATCTTCAAGCTGCAAGGCGTTACTTCCGGTATCGGCAAATTTTCCAATAGCAGATACCGTTGAAAAGTCACGGTTGACCGCTAGTGCCGTTACAAGTTCTTCGAGCGCTTTATTAGTATTTTCAGAAGCCTCAAGCGTTGCCAGTTGGGATGTTTGTGAAAGAATTTTTTCACTATCCATCGGTTCGGTAGGATCTTGATACTGGAGCTCCACCAACAAAAGTTTTAAAAAGTCGTCTTTACTCAGTGAGGTTTTATCTTGAGCTGTTGCCGTTGTTGTAGAATAATCCGTGTAGGTCTCGGCATAATTGCCATACGCATCAATTGCCATCATATATCCTTTTATGCATATTGTGGAAAAGTTATTTCCATACTGGTGATCTGCTCCAGTTCATCGTCACTAAACTGATCCATACTTTTGTAAAACTCTTGAAACTGCTGGTGTCGTCCCTCTTGCTGCTGGTGTTCCCCATGTGAGGTACTAAACTGCATCGTCGTATTCACCACACCGTTGTTTGCAAGTTGGGTTTTGAGTTCAGTAACATTTTGAGCCAGTAGATTGAGCGCTGTGTTGTTTGAACTGACATTAATATGGATGTTATTGCCTCGTTGAATCAAGGTAACATCTACTTCTCCCAATTTTGCCGGGTTCAGTACCATTTTCAAACGGGTAAAAGGGGGTTTATAGTTTTCAACCGCTTCTTTAAGATCCGTAGCAAAATGACGCATCATCTGTTGTGCTTCTTTATTTTTGATCTCAATATTTTTGGATTCGTTGCCGACATCTATGTGGAGTGCTTTACTCTCGCCAATAGAGCTATTTTTGCTTTGTGATTCGCTCAATACCTCTTTGGTCTCATCTGATGCTATGGCACTAAAAAGGGCTTCACTCGTGCCAGATGATTGCTTTGGTGTAGCACTATTACGCGTTGCTTTGCTTGCATTAGCACTCTCAGTTGCTTGCATTGGCAACTCGGCATCACTTTTAATGCTTATTGTCTCCGTTTTCTGTGCTGTGAGCGGATTGGGTTTTATCTCATTTTTATGCTCTTCTTTTGATGAAGATGACGTATCCAGACGCGTCATAGGCTGCACCAATTTAGCAACAACAACCTGGGATGTTTGCAATGTTTTTTCCGTTGATACCGTTTTTTCTGTTTGCAAAACTTTTTCTACTTCTTTTGGATGATTCTCTTTTGCTTTAATCTGCAGTGCCGTTTTGAGAATATTTTCATCAGTTGATACGGTTGTTTTTTGATGTTTTTGCGCCATAACCGTACGGGTTGTATTCTCAACAAATGTGCGTGTTTTAGCGGTATCAAGCAAAGGCACGGCTTCTCGGTTTTTAGCAAGATTTTTGCTTATAGGGGCTTCTATCTCATCTAAAGTAATCGTTTCAAGATCAAGCCCTAGTTTATGTGCCATTTCACTCAAACCCCCTAGTGTTTGGGGGAGTTGTTTAATTTGAATGTTTTGCTCGCTGGCAATGGTTTGAATTTTGGTTTTTAAAAATTGTTTTGCCGCAATTACCACACTGCGCAACTCTTCGGTGCTAAGCAGATTAATTGTTTTGGGATGCAAAAACTGCACATCGGTATCATCCGTCTCTGATCCTTCTTGCTGAAGCAATCGCGTTATTGAGGCCACTGATTTTTCCACAGACGCTTCGCCTTGCAAAAGTTGCAGCAAGGTGGTGTTTTTTAAAAGTTGGGATGCATCCACATCCTCTTTGACGTTATCATTACCAAGAGCCAATAACAGCGTTTGAAGTTTGTTTTGAAGGGGTTCATCATCATCTTGCAATGAGAGCAATTGGGTTACATCAGTGCCAGTTTGCATGGATTCAAGCAACTTGGCAAACTTTTGATCTTTTGGATTATTCACGCCCAAAAGTAGCTGCGACAATGTCAAAGATTGTTTTGCCGTTTTGGCATTTACAACGATCATGGCAGCCTCCTTAAATGAAATATACATAATTGGAAGCAATAAGCATTCCATCTACATTACATGTAAAGGCATCCCTGTTTTTAACCCTTTTTTAGATAGAATCGCGAAAATCTTTCTCTGTAGTAAAACAGAGACCAGAGGATACCCTTTGCAAAACATCAGAAACATCGCGGTTATCGCGCACGTTGACCACGGTAAAACCACATTGGTTGATGGACTCTTAAAACAATCAGGAACGTTTGGTTCCCATGAACATGTTGATGAACGAGCCATGGACTCTAATGCGCTTGAAAAAGAGCGCGGTATTACTATTCTTTCAAAAAATACTGCTATTCGCTATAAAGATTATAAAATCAATATCATTGACACCCCGGGCCACGCCGATTTTGGCGGTGAAGTTGAACGGGTTTTAAAAATGGTCGATGGCGTTTTATTGCTTGTTGACGCCTATGAAGGCGTTATGCCCCAAACAAAATTTGTTGTTAAAAAGATGCTGGGACTAGGCAAAAAGCCAATTGTTGTTATTAATAAAATCGACAAACCTTCTGCCGATCCTGAGCGTGTTGTTGACGAAGTCTTTGACCTTTTTGTTGCCATGGATGCAACGGAGGATCAACTTGACTTTCCTATTATCTATGCTGCGGCGCGTAATGGTATTGCCAAGCTGGACATGAGTGAAGCGGATGGGAATTTTGAATGTATTTTTGAAACCATTTTAAACCGCATTCCCGAACCCGAAGGCGACAAAGACAATCCTACTCAAGCGCAAGTCTTTACACTTGATTATGACAACTATGTTGGAAAAATCGGTATTTCGCGCATTTTTAACGGTACCATCTCCAAAGGTGACACCATTATGCTTGCCAAAGCCGATGGCGAACAGGTTAAAGGTCGCGTCAGCAAACTGATTGGATTTCATGGATTGCACCGCATGGAGATTGATTCCGCAGAAGCGGGTGACATTGTTGCTATCGCCGGACTTGAAACGGTTGATGTTGGGGATTCTATTGTTGATCCTTCCAATCCAATGCCTCTTGATCCAATGCATATTGAAGAGCCTACCCTAGCTGTTGTTTTCTCAGTTAATGACTCTCCACTTGCAGGCACCGAAGGCAAACATGTTACCTCAAACAAAATCAAAGATCGTCTTGAAGCAGAGATGAAAACCAATGTTGCCATGCGTTATGAAACGGTTGGCGAAGGTAAATTTAAAGTTTCCGGACGTGGCGAGCTGCAAATTACTATTTTGGCCGAAAACATGCGTCGTGAGGGTTTTGAATTTGGTATTGGACGTCCTGAAGTTATTGTTAAAGAGATTGAAGGGGTTAAATGCGAACCGTTTGAACACCTTGTTATTGACGTACCCGAAGAGTTTGGCGGTACCATTATTGAGCGTCTTGGAAAACGTAAAGCAGAAATGACTTCGATGCTTCCTATGGGTGAAGGATTTCAACGTATTGAATTTGAAATTCCGGCACGCGGTCTCATTGGTTTTCGCGGACAATTTTTGACCGACACCAAAGGCGAAGGCGTTATGAATCACTCTTTTATTGAGTTTCGCCCTTATTCTGGCAGTGTTGAATCTCGTCAGTATGGTGCCTTAGTTTCCATGGAAACGGGAACGGCACTGGCCTACTCTCTTTTTAACCTGCAAGAGCGTGGCTCTATTTTTATTGCGCCGCAAACAAAAGTGTATGCCGGCATGATTGTTGGGGAGCATTCACGCTCTAACGATCTTGATGTCAACCCCATTAAAGGAAAACAGCAATCCAACGTTCGCTCTAGCGGCGCAGACGAAGCGATCAAACTTGTTCCACCACGCGATATGAACCTTGAAAAAGCATTAGAGTGGATTGAAGATGATGAGTTACTTGAAATTACACCTATTAGTATTCGTGTTCGTAAACGCTACCTTGATCCTTCTGAACGTAGACGTCATGCAAAAAAAGTGAGCGGTAAATAAAATTTTTGCCCCGGGCTAAAGAAATATAGTGCGGGGAGAATCCGAGGCAAAAAAGAAAGTTCCAAAAGAGCGCTTCAAGCGTCTTTTAGGAATTCAAGAATCATCCGTACCGGGTGGTTTCGGCCGGAGAATGAATTTTAAGGAGTATGAATTTACCAACAATTCAATTAATAGCTCATTTAATTGAATGTTAATAGGATTATAACGCAACGCAGTAAACCAAAAATTAACTTTAATGAATTTTATGAATTAAGGTTAAACACAAATTCCAGGCCATTTTAAAACCTTCTGAAAAATCATAACCCCCGTGCTATAATGCCGCCATGCGATGGCGAACACTACGAAAAAAACACCCTCCTTTAAATGAGAGCAAACATCACATTCAATATGCAGGATTTTGGTCGCGTGTGCTTGGGTTTACGACCGATATTTTTATGTTAGGTTTACCCATCAGTCTACTATTTATGCTTTTATTTGGTCATGACCAAATGGACAAAGCGGGAGCGCTTGATGTTATGCTTCATAGCGACAAAGCACTCACCAATACTCCCGATCCTATGATCTCAATAGCACAAGTGATCATTTCTTTGATTATCTATGTTGCTTTTTGGCATCATAGCGGTCAAACACCTGGTAAGAAAATGGCACGCATCATGGTTGTGGATGCCAAAACCCTGCAACGCGCCTCAATTTTTCAACTTGTACTCCGTTTTTTGGGGTATTTTCTTTCGGCACTTTTTCTCTTTCTTGGCTTTTTTATAGGCTTGCTACGCAAAGACAAACGCACCTTGCACGATCTGCTTAGCCGCACCGCCGTAATTTACGATTCACATTCTAATCAGCACTAATTCATGCCTTTTTTGGTTGGCTCGTTCTATTTTTTCTATTTTGCCATTATTGCTATTCATGTTATTTTTATGCCCAAAGTGCTTAACATGCTTGGTTACGCACCCTCACAAATCGGTATCATATTTGCCAGTGCCCCCTTGGTGCGTTTTGCTCTACCGTTTCTCTTTTTACAAGGCTTAAAACTTAGCCGAAGCGTATTTAATGCCGCACTACTCATTTTACTTGGCGGTGCCTTGGGCTTTTATCCGGCTCTTAATTCATTTGAAGCGTTGATCGCTACCAATATTGCATTAGGAATCGGCTTAAGCCTCATTTTGCCTTATATTGAGGTGATTGCACTCGAACAGATTGGCAAAGCGCGCTATGGCAAAATTCGTCTCTTTGGATCAATCGGTTTTATTCTTGTCGCGCTACTTTTAGTCAAAAGCCTGACATCTCCTTACATCGCACTCCTCTACCTTCTTATAAGCGTAACACTAACAAGTGCGTTTGGATATGTTATTGCCCGCAATGAGCAGCGTCATAGCAAGGTAGCAACCCCTTTACATGTAAGCATTTCTATCTTCTCTCACCCTTTTTTGTGGATTGCTTTATTAACAATGCAGATCAGTTTTGGCCCGTTTTATAACTTTTTTACTATTCATGCCACTGCGCATGGCGTATCACTCGACACAACGATTTATTTATGGAGTTTTGGGGTTATTATCGAGATTATAATGTTTTATTTTCAAGCTCCGCTTTTGCAACGCAATCTATTAAAACTGCTTCAAATTGCCGCCCTTGCTACGGCATTGCGCTGGTATCTGATCTATCTTTTTCCTTCAAATTTAAGCGTTTTATTTTTTACGCAAAGTCTCCATGCTTTAAGTTTTGCTCTGTTTCATACCGCAGCTATGAGCTATCTTTTTACACTTTATGACAATAAAAAACTAACGCAACAATTCTTTTTTGGTGTTTCGTATGGTTTAGGAGGTTTTGTTGGAGCGCTTGGATCGGGCTACATTTACGAATACTGGCCCGATAAGCTTTTTTTATCGGCAGCGCTGGTTGCGTTAATGACGTTTGCTGCGCTTGTTATGGCGCAAAAACGTAATACAAAATATATTAATAATCAATAATCAAAGAGGTCATAAAAGTACGATCACTACGTTCATTTCCAGAGGGAGGCTCATTGGTATAATCAACTTTATAGCTAACCCCCAGTGAAAACATGTCACTCAGCTTGCTCTCTATAGCCGTTTTGGAATAGGCAAAATAGCGTTTTGACTCTTTCGCATCCCCGCGATAACTTGCTTCTTGCAAAAACTTCAGGCTCTCCATGATCTGCCAGGTATAATCACCTTTAATGACATAAGCGGTGTAATCGTCACTGCTGCTTTTTTCAACCGTTACAACACCATCTTTGCCATCGGGATAGGGATATTTGATCTCACTGCCACTCGCGTCATAATATTTTTTCATGGTTTGATCTTGCGAATAGAGCATATTGGCCTGAACATTCAGTTTATGCGCATCACTACTAAGCACGCCGTACTTCAAACCCGGACCGGTGTAAAGTTGATGCTCATAGCCTGAAAATCGGTCATACTTGTAACCAAAAAGATAGTTTATTGAAAAACTCCCCGCCACCGTGTAGTCATAATTAAATTCACCTACAATTTTATTACGGGTTTCAATACCGTTATCATCGCCATATAGGGCATCGACATCCAGTTTAACCTTATGATCGCTCCACGTTTTTTCTCCGCTCAAATCAACCGAAAAGGCGTTAGTATCCGTATTACCCTGAGTATTAACATAACTCAGTTCCGTATGCGTTTTAAATGCATCTGTTTCCACGCCCAAAAGCGCTGATGCAACAAAGAGTGAAAGTACTAAAGTTTTTTTCATATGGTCTCTGCTTTCTTTTCAAGATGAATATCCATTTGTGGATAAGGGATGGTAATGCCCTTGGCATCAAGTGCCAATTTAGCTGATTCAAGTAGGCTAAAATAAGCATCCCAATAGTCGGCTGATTTCACCCAGGCACGCATGGTAAAATTCACACTGCTTTCGCCAAGCTCTGCCACAGCCACCAATGGCGCCGGATCATCAAGGGCGCGTTCATCGGCTTTTATAACATCATAGAGCGTCTCTTTTACCAATTTAATATCATCGTTATAACCCACACCAATAACATGATCCACGCGACGCATAAACTTTTGCGAAAAATTGGTGATATTACCTCCGGTAATTGCAGAGTTTGGCACAATAATCGTGCGGTTGTCAATAGGGCTGATGGTAGTGGTAAAGAGGCCAATACTATCCACGGTTCCCTCGGCACCGCCGGCATTGATAAAATCACCCACTTTAAAAGGACGAAAGATCAGCAGCACCACTGCCGCACCCACATTGGAGAGCGTATCTTTAAGCGCCAAACCAACAGCCAGACCAGCGGCACCCAAAATGGCCATAAACGACGTAGTATCAACGCCAAGTTCGCTGATTGAAGCCATAACAACGACAGCCATCAACACAAAATAAATACCATTTTCGACAAATTTATTTAATGTTTCATCAATTTTGTAACGATGCATCACTTTAGAAAGAATGTTCGAAACCCATTTTGAAACGATTCTTCCAACAATAAAAATAACAAGCGCCGCAATGATTTTTATGCCATACTCAGTAGCATACTGTATGAGTAAATCACCATATTTTACAACCTCTTTATCCATGAATAAATTCCTTTGTATGATTGCACTTTTACCAACATTTCAAGCATCAAATGTATCGTAAGAATAGTAACATCTGTATATTAAATCTTTGTTGTATGCGCCCTTTTAGGCGCACGAGTATGTGGCGGGGTAGGTTATTCTGTAGCTGCTTTTAAAATGTTCTCAAAGTCACTTTGTGCTTTCATAAGTTCAGCGTGGGCCGTTTTGTCAGTGACATTTGCGCTACTCATCCAGTTATACACTCCGGGAAATCCCATTACGAATTTATCGCTGCCTTTTTGTTTGTAAAACATAAATGTACAGGGTGCAAATGCTGCTGCTTCCGGGCGTGTTTTGGCCACATTATAGATCACTTTGAGCTTACAGATCGAATAGGTATCATAAAAATCAAACGGACTCTCAACCGTATCCTCTTTGGTTAGCATATAGTTATACTCGGTGTAATTAGACATCACAAAGCCTTTGGGCTTAAACCCCTCTTCAATCAGCATGGCGACCTCATCTTTGGTATCGCTCCACTCCTCGGGATCAACCTCCAACTCAAAGGTGGTTACCAGTGCGCCTTCGGGCTTCATGGCCTCTTTAGAGAGATGCATAGCGGCACCGGGCAGCGCTTTTTTAAGCACCTCAAGATTTTTAGCTTCAATTTGATGAATCAAAGGATCATCAAAGCCCAAAATTTTTGCCCATGCTTCCGCCGTAAGGATGCTTACATGTAAGGTTTTTTCATCTTTAGCCTGATAGATACCCACACCCATAGGCACAAAAATACCCGCCTTGGGATGTTTTCTAACCAGCGCTTCGCTTAGCTTGGTATTAAACACGGTCAAGAGGGTGAAAATTGTAAAATCACTCTGGCCAAATTGAACCGTAAACGGCTTGTTCATCTCGGAGTTTGCCGAGATATAATAGCCATTCGCAGCAAACGCCTTCTCGATCACTTCAGGGGTATATGCACCTTTTGTGTTGTCAATCTCAAATAGATAGAGATCACCTTTGGCGTGCAGTGTTAGCATTGCAAAAGCAAGCAGTAGCACGTATCGCATTATACGTTTCATTCTTTCTCCTTAGGGTTTAATATAGATCCAGCCCTCTTTGACGCGCTCAAGCAGTTCGACAACACCTGCCGTAACAATCTCAGAGCCTTCAATCAAATCTTCGGGTTTAATATGTTTTGTGCGCATCGTGTTACCACAAGCTATAAAGAGCACGTCATACTGCATTAGCGCATCCACACGCACCGCAACGGTAGCATTTTTGCGATCAAGCAGTTTAATGCCTTTAGAATACGCAACAATTTCCATCTGCACGTTTTCGGGGCCATAAAACTTAAGGACGTTATTGGCTACACTGAGCACATGATCAAGTGCCTCATCGCTCTCTTCGGTAATGGAAAAGACGATTTTACGTGGATTATCAATAGAAGGCTTTGGCTCTGCAAAAACCGTGTCACCATAAAGCCAACTGCCAAAAAAAAGCATTACAATCAGGATGAAGCGACTCATTTGATCCCCTCAAGCATGGATTGAAAATCTTCCCAGCTCCATGCTCCGGGAATCTTTTTAATCACTTTCTCATCGCCGTTTATAAAATAAAATGACGGCGTCATCGAAACCTCAATATCCAAAGGCATCGCTTTGTTAGAAACATTAATTTTGACCGGGATAAAATGGGTCTCAATCCATTGGCTTGCTTTCGGATCGTCAAAAACGTCTTGTTCCATATCTTCGCAATAATGACACCCCGTGCGCACCGCATCAATCATAATAATTTTGCCTTTTGCTTTGGCTATCTTCAAGGCGCTCTCATAACTTTGCCACTCTATGGCGTGCAGCGCGCTAACGCTTAATAGTATTGCTATCAAAAATATTTTCATTCTTCCCACTCCAACATACGGTATGCCGCTTCAACATTGGCGCGCTGCATCAGTTCATACAGTGCGCTATTTTTATACGCATCCATAGTTATCGAAGCTACGGTATCTTCAAGACTGACACCGTTAGCTATTTTTTCGCGCACCGCATCACGCAATTGCGTTAGATAGTTATAGGTAAAATCGATCGCTTTCTCATCATGACGCACGCCATGCCCACCAACAATGTGCTCGGCTTTATAGCTCTTAATCTGCTCCAATGCCGCAATCCAGCCGTTGATGTCGCCATCGCGCAGTGAAGGGAGGCGATCATTAAAAATTAAATCGCCAGCAAAAAGGGTTTTAAGCGTTGGAATATAGACGAAAAGATCACCACTGGTGTGTGCTTTATGATCTACATGTATGCATTCGATGCTCAGATTATCTACTTGTAATTGTGTTGTTGTATCAATCAAGCGAGTGGGAGGAGTGGGCACCGTTTTCTCATAGGCAGCTTTAGAGATACGGTGCGCCATTCTCGGAATCATGGTATCATGAAATATGTCTGAAAAATGTGTTGGACCAATAATTTTGGCCCCGTTTTGGGCATAAAAGCCATTGCCTAACCAATGATCATCATGCACATGGGTATTGATAACATACGTAACGCTCATTGGCTTAATGGCGTTTACATGTAAGAGTGCTTCTTTGGCATACATGTAAGAAGGGCCAGAGTCAATAACCAGCCAGTGAACACCCGTATCGACAAAGCAGGAGTTAACCATATTGCCGTTATTTTTGGTATCCATCACCTCAGGCGCTCCAAAGTAGCAGTAGACGCCCTGGGTAATCTGAGCAGGTTTCAATCCATACTCAAATGCCATTGCGGTTGTCATACCTAGCACCAACGCCCAAAGTGATTTCATCTTTTTATCCTCTGTTAAAACAGATAATTGAGCTCAAAACGGTATTCGTTGTATGAGTCTTTATCAACACTGCCTTCACGATCTTTGGCATCAACCAGACCAATACGGATTTTTGCATCCAGACCTGGAACCGCTTTCACCTGTTCACGGATATCAATGTGAATTACATTGCTATCGGCTTGAACGCCCGCAGCCTGTTTTTTCTCATCAAAGTCCTGCATGGCGTAGCGTACCAAAACACCCAAACCTGAGACGAGTTTCGCTTTGTCAAAGTCGTAGTAGACTTCAGCTGCAGTGGTTTTGGTGTTGGCATACCAGTTGTACTGTGCCATAGCACGGGTATAACCGCCTGTTGGAAAACCGCGCCATGGTGCTACGATATCGGCTTCATCCGCCACTGCAGAGTAGCCTGCTTGCACTTTAAGCGGTCCATTTTTAAGTACCAATCGCGCCATCCAGAGGCTACTATCAAGACTATCGGGAGTATCGTAGCCTTTGGTTGCATCGTATGTTGCAGTACCTGCAGTCCAAGTGACTAGCTTGCCTTTAAGCGATGCACCTCCAACTTTTCCGCCGCCATCATCCATTTGGTACATGTAACGCACGCCCGGTGTGAGCGAGAAGCCTCCTGGAAGCGGCACTTGGTAGTTAATCTCACCTGTAAGTGAACTCACCACATCGGGTACTCCACCATAGGTCAGATCAATTTGCAGGTTTTCAATTGATTTATTTTGAAGATCCGCAACAAACAAATTGTGTTTAGTGTCATCACCTGCGGCTGTAAAATTGGCATAACTTAGCCCCTTATGTACAGCCGAGTCATCATTGTTATTCCAGCTCTCACCACTGGCATCTTTAAAAGTAATCACATCATGAAAGGTCGTATGATCACGCAATTTTTGTGCATAAAAAAGTGCCGCGCGCACTCTGGTTTTTGGAATTTCCTTGCTCTCAACGCTATAACCCTCAAACGTATTGGGAATCATTTTGGTATCGTTTGATTTGGTCAAAAAACTTTCAAAAATCTGACGTCCACCTTTAAAGGTAGTTTTTGAAATGTCATACTGCAAATACGCTTGCGCTAGTACCGCCATGTAGTAATCGCCATTGGTTTTGGCATCATAACGGCTGATCGTATCTTTACCTGCTTTAATTGAGCCTAAATCTTCAATATCATCACGAAGGCCACCAAAAGGACTATCAGAATAATAGAGTCCCGCCGTGCCACTAATGCCGTAAAGCGGCGCTGATTTATAGATTAGACTACCGCCAATACCAAATGCCTTATTGTCTTTATTGCCGGTTTGGGCGGTATCATCATTGCTCCAGTCCCATTTAAACCAGTTGGTGCGCAAGCGTCCATACACCATACCTTCAGCAAAAGCATCCGTCACATTATCAACGCTTTTAGGTGTCTGTTTATAGACTTCCATCATATTGTTTTTAAGCGTACGCTTAACCTCAAATGCTTTATCTTCTGCATATGCACTACCACCTAGCACACACGCTATTGCCGCAACGGCACTTATTTTAATAAAGTTCATACCTCATCCTTTCATCTCAAGCCTAACAGCTTGTTTTGCCTTTTGGCGGACATCCGCAACCGTAATCGAGAATGCGAACATTGCTCTCATTGCTGACATTAAGCACTTTAGTGCGTTTAATGTAATCGCGTACCACATCATACACTGGCCGGATCTTATCTTTTTGAAGCTTCTCACCCGCATTTTGCAAGTTGCCGCCCCATGATGAGATCACATAACTTTTATTTAAATCTATCGGCGCTTTGCCGACCATTAAGTTAGAGATACGTTTACCCGATTTGGCACCCACGCTAATATCATAACTGACACCGCCCAGACGGCTCATATCGCCGCCTTGCTGATAGAGCGGATTCGCATTGAATACATTGTCGGCAATATCCTCAAGCAGTTGCGCAATGCGCGCTCCTTTAAGCTCAAAGGTATACACATTGGGATACGTAATGCCACACATCTCATACACATTTTCCATCAAAACGTCTTCGCCCTCAAGCACCGTTGTTCCCCAACGGTATCCTGGCGTAAATGAGATATCGCATCCCATCTCATCCATAATCGCATCATTAATAAGCTGGTCAAAAGTTGAAAAGAACGTATCACGCTTATAAAGCGTGCTTTTGGTTGTTCCTAACACTTCACTAAACTCTTTATCATACGGAGCATAGAGTTCGGCAATCAATTTTTCGCCTGCGGGATCGGCCGGAATGAGATTTGATGCCACCGGAATCAGTTTGTACTCAAAATGGTGCACTTTTCCATCATGGGCATCAATATCTAGTCGTCCAATATATTTACCGTGACTGCCGGCAATCACAATCGCACACCCGTTAATAATAATCGGTTTGGGCGAAGGATCGTGCGTATGGCCACTTAAAATAAAGTCGATGCCATTGACCTTGCGCGCTACTTCTTGATCGACACTAAACCCATCGTGTGAGAGCACGACGACACAATCAACCTTATGCTCGTCTCTAAGTGTATCAACATACTCCTGAAGTGTATCTAGGCGCAGTCCAAAACTCCAGCCCTCTGTAAACTCTTTAGGATTGGCTGTTGATGTAAAAGGGAATGACTGCCCGATGATGCCGATCTTGGCATCACCGCGCTCTTCGATGGTGTAAGGCTCAAAAATCAGCTCTTCGTACTCGTCGGCAAAGGGATCGTCGCCAATGATATTTTGAGAAATAAATTTGGCATCAAGCATCTCAATAAGCTCTTTAACGCGCTCTTTACCATACGTAAATTCCCAATGACCAACCATCACATCAACGCCAAGATAGTTCTGCGCCTTAACAATCGCTTCACCGCCACTTTTAAGTGCTACGCCCGTTCCCTGCCACGTATCACCAGAATCCAGAAACAGACACTTATCTGCCCCACGCTCCAGACGAATATGATCTAACAGCGTTTTCATGTGCGCAATACCGCCCATTTTGCCAAACTTCTTAGCCAACGCTTCAAAATCCATAAAGGTATCAAAATACGCATCCAGCGAACTTTGTTCAAGACCATAATATTTGGCAAACGATTCGCCGCACAAGAATCCTGGCGTACCGGTCAAATTGGGCGCCGAAATCAGGGTTGAAGGCTCACGCCAATATAGCGGCTTAATATGCGCATGCATGTCGCACATATGCAGCAGCGTCACATTGCCGGTTGCTTTAAAGTCGTACAGATCTTTAAGCGTAATATCGGCGGGGCTTTTGGCCAAAATGGTTTTGGCGCACCCACCACTCACCGTTGCCAGACCCAAAACCGCCGCAATGGAGAGAAAGTCTCTTCTTGAAACATTCATAACACCACCCCTAACGTTTCAGACCCGGAATGGCGATCTCTTTGCCTTTCGCCATATTGGTCACATACACTTCAAGCGCTACCATCTCTTTTGATCCAATAGGAATAACCGCCAAGAGGGCATTATTCATACACCCTTGAAAACGACGCTGCAGAGTACGCATGGATGACTTGGTCATACGGTATGCCGGCCAGGTTGCCCCCGCTTTATTGGCATCACTTCCCAGATCCGGTAATGGCTGCGTACGCAACACACTGCCAATAACATCGCTAGAGTGACAGCTAAGACATGACAAGCCCCGCCCGCCACGCTTGGTTTCAAACACTTCTTTGCCTAGCGCATACGCTTTTTTCATTGCGTCATTGGCATTCACATCAATAGCAACGGCTTCGCCATTGGCTAACGATTTGGCATACGCCAACATAGCAAACATCTCTTTGGATTTAAGCGCATAAGGGGTGTGCCCATTTTTTTTCATCAGTGCTTGCATCACCTGATCAAGCCCCAACACCCTATCAAACTGCTTGATATAACGCGGAAATCCAGCAATGTATTTAGGCAGTGCCTCTTCGCTCACACCCATAAATTTTGCCAAGCCTTCACTGCCGCCGCAGTTGGCCTCCAAAAGCTCACCACCCCACTCTACGTCCATATCGGCTGGATTGTTCTCCAACATTTCGGCATACATGGCGCGATCCGCATCGCTCATAGCAAACTGTTCGCCTCCAAATGCCAATACACCGACAAGCATCGATGCAAGCATCATTTTTTTTGCTAGCATAACTTAGCCTTTTGGTTTGATTTTTGTACTTTTCTCGTGGCTCTCACCGGTGTTATCGGTAAATGCAACGCTAAGTTCGCCTGCATCAGGCACCTTGAAATCAATTGTAAATACGGGGTTGGTTGAGAGCGACTCCCAGCACTTCATGGTAGTAAACGGTTTGCCATCAAACATAAACTTAACACTGTTGATATAGTGTGCCGGAATAATCTGGCCGGTTTTTTTATCTTTGCGAAGACCCGTTTCCATGGGGTGCATTACCATGAAACTTACCGATACCACATCACCTGCTTTATAGTTTTTTGGTTTTATTTTGATAAGAGATTTTCGATCTGCCATTGTGTATCCTTTTTTATCATTTTTGAATGCATTTTGAGTAAAACCCAAAACGCTACGCTAGCCGCTATGGCGCTAAAGCTTGCTCTTTTTGTTTTGAACGCACTTTTGGCGAAGCTAAAAATGCTACGCTGGCCGCTATGGCACTAAAGCTTGCCCCTTTGGGGCAGAATGTAAGGGGTATTGACCCTTACATGTAAACGTTCAAATCAGCCGCATCCGCCAATAGTAACCTTGACGTTTTGTTTAGCACTTAAAAACTCGCCCTTGCTTGTCTCTACGAGCGCCATCACATCCTGAGAACTTCCCAATTTAACGCGCGTTGAAAAATTAGCTCCGCCGTTCATTGGGCTTAGCATCACATCAGCGCAGCGCACATTTGAATTTTTAGTAGCAAAAATATGAATTGCTTTGACATAGTCGGCTTCGCTCATAGGAGAGTCCACACTAACACTTACCGGAACTACGGCGCCGTTTTCTGCAATTTCAGGGGCTTTAAGTGATACTTTGGAAGATTCTACTACCTTTTTCCCGCCCGTTATTGCTTTGATAGCCGTCTCAAGATTCATGGCATTTTCGCCCTTGGGTGCTTCTTTGGCAAATACCGCCGATGGGCTAACAACCGCTGATATTGCGGCAACAGCGCCTAAGCTTTTAAGAAATGATCGTCTTTGCATCATAATAACTCCTTTATTTTTTTGAGATGACATACGAAGCGATATCACAGATTTCGCGTTCATTAAACAGCCCGGTAGTAAGATTTACCGTCATGTATGTTGTAGGATTATCAATACGAGGATCTGCAATTTTTTGAAACACAAATGCCGCGTCACGCGCGCCCGTTTTTATAAAGTGCTCTTTATAATTGCTAAGATCCGGGCCGATATTTCCAGCACCTTGGGCATCTTCAATGTTATGACATGCCACACAGTTACCATACTGTTTTGGTTCACCATTAGGCAATTTTTTTGCCAGTCCTTTTGGTGCATCCTCTTTGGCTTTAGAGCCGTTAAGATTATGAAAAATGTATTTGCCTCGCGCAATCGCATCGGCATCATCGCTAATACACCCTTTTGGCATGGTGTAGGTTTTGGCTGCTCCTAAGAGATCTTTTTCAATGATCTTGCTGGCATTAGGAACCTCGATCGCACTTTGCAAATCAGCCGCGACCGCCATACTTGCACCCAGCGCCAGTAGCATCATTAATGACGTCTTCATAGTGTCATCCTCCTTTGATTGATGCAGGCATGGTAACGCCTCTGTGTAAAATTAACGTAAAAAAGAAAGGAGTTAGTGCAAGAAGTTATCTGCCCCAAAGGCGTAGCATTTTGGGCTTAGCTCAAAGTGCGTTCAAAACAAAAATGTTAGCTTGGCATTATAATTGCTTTACATCTTTAATACTATTCATCCGATTTATAGTATAAGAAAACGGTTCGAGAAAGGATATGAAATGAATGCCAATCATGAAAATGCACTTGATGTCATGATCCGCATCATGACCTTGCAATCAAAAATGCTTAAACAGGCGATGAAAAAATAGTTGCCCAAAGCGTACTCCTTCGGGCTAATAAAATTAATCTGCTCTAAACAAACCTGAGTTTTGAGGTGTCAGCAAAAAATGATCAGGATCGCTAAAATTCTCGACAATCGCTACATTGTTTCGCTCCATAATCAACCTGCAAAATAGAGCTTTCCAAAAGTAGATGATGTTCTGGATCCATGATATGATTTTATGCAACTATCGAATGCTGACATAAAATCTTAGGCTCTCTCTTAATAACAGTTATAATACTCAACTTTTTCATCAAAATAGACATCTTGCCCGGCAGGTATTTTTGCAAAAACATACGGATCTGTCACAATGGTTGAAGACGTGCAATTCTCTCCCTTTTGCTCTTTAGATACCACAACGACATGTAAGTTTCCTTTGATATCCTCATACACTGAAGATATCTCAAGAAAATGGGAATTATCACCTTGCACACCCAAATCTGCCAAAACAACATTGTATGCACTAAAATCAACTAAAGGAGCTTCCTCATCAGAGTATTTTGCCAATTCGCTCTCGTAATCACTTTGTGTCTGGATGACTTTGAAAATTTTTGAATGCTCAAAATATGGACCACCCTGTGCGCTTTGCAAAACGGTAAAGTTAACATCTATATTTTCATTACCCGATGAGGAGAGCTCTCCATTTTCACACCCCTGATAGATAAAACTTACTATTAGCAGAACCGTAAATATATAAATCTTTTTCATTTCTTCTCCATATAAATAAATTATTTTCTATTGAGCATATACTACAGCCGCACCTAATGACATCTTGGCTGAGGTGTCTCGTAGTTTGTTTCGTCTGATTCGTATATTATATGTTCCTGCTTCTGTAGCTGTAAAACTACATACCTCATAAGGATTATCAAATGATCCACTTGAACAAACACGTGCACCACCTGGCGAGTAAACCGACAAATCAAAATCAGTACCCATTGGATGCAAATCTGTTCTATGTTTATAGGTATAGGTGCCATTGTTCAACCATGATAATGCTACTGAAACCTTATGACCGGTATTCATATTTACATTCCAACCAATATATGTGCCATCTCCGTATTTATCGGCATAATACTGATAATCACCATTATTCCACACATTTAGAGCTTTCCAATGAAATAACGAATGATAATCCAATCCGCCTTCTCCTACCTTATCTTCCCCACCGGCAACATCAATGGTTGCACTGGCCAAAAGGACTGCTTTCATTAATTGTGGGTTATGCTTTACCAAAGAAACATCCAACATGTAATCAGCTGCCATGCCCGTCACCAAAGGAGCCGAAAGACTCGTACCCTCTCGATAATTGGCAGGAAACTCGGAAAAATTTTCACCGATACTGACGATTTCAGGTTTTTGATTTTTTGTTTGTGGATCAATATAACTTGAAAAAGCAGAAACTCTTGGGGAAGTTCCATTAAACCCATAAGCTCCAACAGTTAACACATTTAAACCGCGCCCCGGGCTTGTCACAAACTCCTTATTTGTCTCTTTACCTCTATTTCCCGCTGCTACGACAATTAAATCTTTTAAAGAAATAACCTGATTATCAAAATTTCTATCATAGGTAGAATAATTATTGTTTAGAAAACTATCATCATGGGCCCAAGAATGATTTTGAATCTCATAACCATCAGAACTACTACTAAAATTATTGCATTTTACATTAGACATTGAAGAGACTGCCCTCAATGTCTCCATTACCTTTCCGCACCCCATTTTTTGTATTTTTAAAGCCCTGTTTTTCGAGATTTTCAACTTTTGTGGATACTGCCGTACATGTTCCAATAATATTCTCAATCAAGCCCTTGATCGTGCTATCAGATCTAGAACGCATGAAGAAGGCGACCGGAGAAGCTGAAAAATTGCACTTTTATTTCATATCGTAACAATTAAATCCTGAAACAGGGTGCGGAAAGTGGGGTTTATGGTTTGGTATTTTTGAGAATCGAGAAGAGTGCCGAATTTTAACGCGTCGTTTAACAGGCGATGCAAAAATAATAGATATTCAAACAGCGTTTTAAGCTATGATACATAGCTTTTTAGGAAAGTGATAGGTAAAGCAGCTGCCTTTGCCATAAACGGATTCAAGCGTTAATGTGACGCTGTAGTGATCCATAATGGATTTAACAATATTAAGCCCAATCCCAAAACCACCAACTTTTCCGCTTTCGCGGTAGTAGCGCTCAAAAATCTGCTCGGGATTTTTCATTCCCATGCCGTAATCACGAAAGCGCATACTACATCCGTTTTCGTTACATGTAAGCGAAAGTTCCACCGTAGATTCAGGGTTAGAGTATTTGATGGCGTTAGAGATGTTATTATCAATCAAACGCTGCAACTGCGTGGGATTAAACCGAATTTGCACATGCTCGCAATGCGTTACATGTAAGCGGATCACTTTCATGGCCGCGACCTCTTCAAAATAGGCCACACGCTCTTTTAAAAACGCACCCAAATCTATGGTTTCGGGCGTAAACTCAATACGCTGATTTTTGATAAGGTAGTCCATATCATCATAAATGGTAGAGAGTGTTTTGGCTGCCGCTTTGATGCGTTGAAGGTATTTGCTGGGTTCATGTTTGCGATTATGCAGATCAATATTGACGTTAATGATACTAAGCGGCGTATTGATTTCATGCATTGAGTCTTTTATAAACCGATCCAGCCGCGTATTCAAACGCTTAAACGGTATAGCAAAGCGGTTTAAAAAATAGAGCGAAAGCAAAAAAATCACTATGGCAATCAGCAGCAAAATAATTGCCACTTTTTCATATACCGGGGCCAAAGAGAGCTGATTGCCAATAATAAGATACTCCGCACCAAAATAGCGATTTTTGGGAAGTGGCTGCACGTAATAGGCATACCCCTCATGAAGATGATACCCCTCTTGTGTTTGACTAAGAGGATGGGTAACAAGCGTAAAGATTGGCTTGAAATGTACGTTATACAGTCCCGATTCAATCCGCTTGAAACGGGGAAATTCAAAATAGGGCTCGTTTTTAGGATCAAATATCTCCATTGCTTGTACCACGAGGTTGGCATGAGCTTTAAGCTCTATCTCGTTTTGAATTTCAAAAAGTGTTTTTGAATAAAGAAAATAGATATAAAGCGGCGCCAAAAGAATCAAAGAGATTAAAAGTGAATAGATCAGCGCATTCTTAATGGCGTAGTGGCTATCGTTCAATGATATACCCCAATCCGCGCCGATTTTGAATCACTCCTTCAGGGAGTTTTTTACGTAGATTATTGATTTGCACCCGAATATTGGCTGGATCAACATACTCGCCCCAAATTTCATCTTGAAACATACCAACCGTAACCACCTGATTATGGTGCTTGAGCATCACGCCCAAGATCTCTTTTTCGGTACGGCTAAGCAGCACCGAATCGCCATTATAAGCAAGCGTAAACTGCCCCAAATCATACTCCAGCCCTTGGGCTAAAACCACCACTTCTTTATCTTCATGTAGCACATTTTTGCACACCTGCTTCATTCGCAGCTGCAGTTCACCCAGATCAAAAGGCTTGCGGATGTAATCGCAACACCCTTTTTGATACCCCTCTTGCAAATCTTTAATATCGGTCATCGAAGTAATAAAAATAGCGGGTGTTTTATTGCCCTCTTTGCGCAACGTTCCTAGCATCTCAAAACCGCTCATTCCCGGTACGTTGACATCAAGCAATAAAATATCGTAATGCTTCTCATACACGGCTTCATACGCCTCATCACCGTTTTCAAAGCCCTCAACCTCGTAACCGATCTCTTCTAAAAACTCTTCGATGCTAATGCGCAATGAATATTCATCTTCAAGCAGTAATACTCGTCTCATCGTATCTCTCCTTCAATACGTCTGGCACTGCGGTGTTCAAGAATCAGTGCAATCAGCTCTTCTTTCGTATAACTCTCTAAAATCTCCTGCGCCTCTTGCAAAAAGAGTTCGCGGTCTTCATCGGAGACCGTATCTTTAAGATAAAGCAGTGCTTTGTCATAGCGGCTGCGATAAATCTTCTCTTCAAGACGCTTTTGTTTGACAATATCATAAAGGTTCTGGCGCGAAAAATTGATCAGTAGCGCCAACGTCTCGCTGCCGTTTCCAAAATGGCGCACCTGACTTTTTGGCATCACCATAACAAAAGCGCCCAAAATTACCCCTTCGGCATTTTCCAGCGGTTCGTAAAAAACATAATGACGGCCCTCTTCAAGTACCTGTTCACGGCGTAGCTGTTTCATATCCAGACGCTCAAGCATGTTTAAATGGGTTGCGTTAAACGCACGATTGGCAATAATATAGTTTTGAATCATGGGATTAAACTGCATCAAAACAGCCGTATTGTAATAATCTTCGTCCATCAATACGTACAAATCAACGCCAAGCTCTTTAAAAAAAGCGGTGGTATCGTCAAAAAACTGCAACACCTCCACAAATCCCAGCAGTTTTTTGTTTTCAAACAGCGGTACGGTAGCTTTAATGCCAAGACGCCGCCCCACTTCAATAGAAACCCGAGGCTTTTTATGGCTTTTAAAATAATCCAGATCCGAGCGTGAATCCTCCATAGGCATTCCCGAATAGGTGTTATCCCAACTGCGTGCAAAAAGTGTGTAATCGGCACCAATAACCTGCGCACGCAGTAAAATATTGGTATGCTCTTTAATGGCGTCCATAACCTCTGAAAGCAGTTTATAGCCGCGATCTTCATCATCGTTTTTTAATGCCTCAACCAATGCCTCGTTTTGTGAGAGCATCAATGCCATACGCAACGCATCCTCTTCTTCACGGCCCAATTGCGACTCCAAAGCCACCACCAACCGATCCCCTATGCCATCAAGCTCTTCACGACGCACCTCACTCTCAAAACGGACAATAAGATAGAGCAGAAAAATAACTACCGGAACAAAAGCCAGTGTAATGATGCGATGTGTCTTAGACATATTCCTCCATTAGAGTTCTTGCAAGAACTCTATTGAAACGCAGTTTGAGCAAAGCCCAAACTACTACGCTAGCCGCTATGGCACTAAAGCTTGCCCCTTTGGGGGGCAGATGATTTCTTGCGGTTTCGCAAGAAGTTTATTATTACATGTAAGAGATGATCTGCTCTTTAGAGAGTCTTTGCCGCTTTTTAGGGGTATCAACACGATACCCCAGCGCAACTATAAGTGCCAGATGATGCTGCTTATCCAATTTTAGCGCTGCCTCTACGCCGGCTTTGTCAAAACCTTCTATGGGGCAGCTATCAATCTGCAGCGCGGCCGCATGACTCATTACATTAGCCGCAGTAATATAACACTGTTTAGCCGTCCAGTTTTCTAGCAGTTTTTCATCACACTCAATCGGTGCCAGATAGTTGGCATAAACCTGCATATAAGTCTCAACGGCGGCGGCGTCAAGACCGCGTCTTTGAAACATCGTTTTTACATAATCGCTGCCACTGCGAACCACACTGTTGTTAGTTGTAAAAATAATCAGATCACTGCAACTGGTAATTTGCTCTTGATTCCAGCACAGCGGGCGCAGCATTGCCTTGACATCCGCGCTTTGCACCACAATAACACGCCACGGTTCCATACCAAAAGATGAAGGGGAAAGCCTCAACGTCTCCAGTAAGCGTTCAAGCTGCTCACTTGGAATTTTTTTATCTTTATCAAAACGTTTGCAGGCATGACGAAAGGCCATCGCCTCTTCAAAAGTGATCATAACGACTCCTTGTTTTTAAGATCAACTGATTGGCACGCTCATAAAAGGGACGGTGTAAAGGGCTTACATGTAAGAGCTGCAGTGCATATTTTTGATAGGTACCCCATACCTGATTGCTGCGCAGAGGACGGTTGCGTTTGTAGAGTTCAAAACTAACCGCCGCATTGATAAAGCCCTTAAGCAACAGCACTTCGGCACTAAGTTCAAAACGCCTTGGGAACCAAAGCGGCTCAAGTGCTTCGTGCGCCTCGTAAAAATGACCCGTTTCAAGGAGCGTGCCAAACAGTGAAAGTGCATTTTCCAATGTTTCTAAAGGCATTAATCACTTCCTGCAATACTCATATTTTTACGCCAGTACCCTTTGCCGCCGCGCAATGACACACAGTGATACTCTGCAAAACGCTTGCGAAATTCACCCAAACGCTCTTTGGTTGATTTGCCACTGTCGCAATAAAAAACAAATACCGACCCTTTGGGATAGCGCTTCAGTTCAAAAGGGTTGTATGTAACGCTTTGAGGTTTATCAATAGGAGATAAAATCGTATCTACTAAAATGACATCGATCCCTTCGTGACGCAACTGCGCCTTGGCACGCAAAAACTCCTCTTGCGTCCATTCGTCAGGAAACTCCATCAGCACACCTTCTTTTTTTACATAACTATATCCTATAATCTATCATCATTTTCTGAGATACCCACTCCTTTGCAATCCGTTCAGATTTTTCCAAGATGCGCTTTTAATTGACGCAACTTGCGATAGTATTGCATATGGGAAAAAAGAAGCACTCCAAGATCAATCAAAAGATACGCCATTTTTTTGACGGTGATGGGTTTGATGAAGGTATTGAGCGTGTCAGTACGGCCACGCTAACCGAGCTTGTTCAGACACTAGGTATTTTGCCCGACTCTTTGGCAAAAGAGGATCTTATTCGAATTCTTCGCCGTGAATGGAGCGAGAGTGATTTGGAACTGCGCGCGCATATCCTTGCTTTTTTCAAAGCCGAAAACCGTATCTACCCCGGTAGCGCAACCAAAGAACCCAGTAAAGAGCGTCAAGAACATATTGCGGAGCTTATTGCCCAGCTTGATGCAACCCCCCAAGAGGCCAAGGCGCTTGAGCAGGCTTTTATTGAGATACGCAGCAAAAAAATCACCCTTTCAAAAATGGAATCAACCCTACGCCATTTGCGTTTTGGAGCCAAACGCGACATGATTGAGCACGCCTTAGAAGGTGTGTTTGATTTTGAAAATCGTTTGGAATTTAACGCATCATTTGAATACCGCATTTTTGAACACCGTTTTAACAAAATTCATACGCTTAAAACCCCTCCTCTTACGTACGAAACGCTTCAAAACACTTCGCAAGAGCAGATCATACAACAGCTGCAGACACAGATACGCACATTAATCAATGAGCGTCAGCAACGCATTAACACCTTTATTGCACGCATCACACGCAAACCCCATCGCTATCTTAGTTCTGATGCCATCATAACACTGCTAAAACGTATTCCTCCCGAATCGGATGAAACGTATCCGCCCATTGATGCCCACTACCTCGAAACCATTTTAAAAACGCGTTATGAGATTGCATCACTGCATCTTAGCGCGCATGATGTGTTGTTATATCTTCAACGCCACTATCACCTACCCTATCATGAAGCACCGCTTCCTTATGAGATTGAACTCACACTAGATCGCGCCACGTTAGTGCGTGCCTTATGGGAAGAGCATGACCTTGATTTTGATGCCGATATCGCCCAAGCACAGGCACTCACCAATAAAGCCTTTAAAGCCGAACTTGATGAGCTAATGAATACGTGTCATACCCATGCTAAATTGCTGCATCTTAAAGAACAAGAGCTTTATGAGAGCGTCTATGAAGAGCTACTGCCTTATGTGCATCAGCATTTGCACATTTCACCTAAAACGGCGCGCAAAGTTCTTTTTGCTTTTAGTAAAAAAATTCAAAAGCTGCTGTTAAAACGCCAACGTCAAGAGCTTTTAGCCCGAAGCATCCGCGATTTTAAAAATCTTTTTCCTTTAGCGCGCGAAATGCGCCGCCGCCTTATTTTGCATATTGGTCCTACTAACAGCGGCAAAACGTATGAAGCGATGCAACATCTTAAAGCTGCTGACACGGGCTATTATCTGGCACCGCTACGTCTGTTGGCGCTTGAAGGGTATGAAGAGCTGCGTGAAAGCGGTATTAGCGCATCGCTTATTACCGGTGAAGAGCAGTTACTTGATGCTATGGCTTCGCACATTAGCTCAACCATTGAAATGCTCAATTTTGAAGTGGATGTTGATGTTTGCGTTATTGATGAAGTGCAGATGATTGATGATCGTGATCGCGGCTGGGCATGGGCGAATGCTATTATTGGCGCTCCGGCAAAAACCCTTATTATGACCGGCTCTCCCAATGTCAAAGAAGCCATTATTGCACTGGCTGAGTATTTGGGTGAACCCCTTGAGATTATAGAGTTTGAACGTAAAACACCACTGCATCTGCTTAAATCCGCTACGCCAATCTTGCAAATTCAAAGCGGCACCGCCGTTATTGCTTTTACCAGACGCGACGTATTACGTCTGAAGCAGCAGCTCTCACGCCACTTTCGCGTTAGCGTAGTGTATGGCAATCTCTCTCCTGAAGTACGCCGTGAAGAAGCGCGCCGTTTTCGTGCAGGAGAGACCGAAGTGCTCGTAGCCACCGATGCTATTGCCATGGGACTCAATCTTCCGATTCAGACCATTTTATTTTCAAAAGCTGAAAAATTTGACGGTGAAAAGCAGCGTGAACTTTTTCCCTCTGAGGTGCATCAAATATCGGGACGTGCCGGGCGTTATGGTATGAGCGAGGCAGGTTATGTGGGAGCATTAAGCCCCGATGTGATGCGTATTGTTTACAAGCAGTACCATAAAGAGGCACGCAACGTCACCGTTCCATTTAAAGTCATGGCCAATTTAGAACACATCAAACTTGTTGGCGGCATTCTAGAAGAGACTTCGCTGGTGGCCATTTTAGAGTTTTTTGTAAGCAACATGAAATTTGACGGCCCATTTCGCGCCACCAATCTTGAAGGGATGCTCGAAGCCGCAGCGATTACCGATCATTACGATCTTGACCTTGGCACCAAGTTTCACCTGGCCACGGCACCGCTAAGCAGCTCATCAGAATACCTGATGGCGACGTATGAGCGTTATGTGCAGTTGTTAGAGAAAAAAGAGAGTGTTACCTATGTTATACCGCGTTATGATGAAGCGTATGCTCAAAATATGGAGGCGCTCTTACTGGCCGAAGATCATGTTAAAGAGATATCGCTTTATTTATGGCTGAGTTATCGTTTTAGCGATTACTTTTTGGATGGTGAAAAAGCGCGTGCCACACGTGGTGTTATCAATCGTTTTATTGAAAATTCGCTCAAACAGAGCCATTTTGTACCGCGCTGCCGCGAATGTTCCAAACCACTGCCGCAAGGTTCGCAGTTTGCCATTTGTCAAAGTTGTTTTAGACGGTTATACCGCACACCGCAAAAACGCGAAGAGAAACCCTCAGCCGATCGTAAACGCCAGCGTTAGAGCAAATCGCTGTAATCAAAGGTGCCAGGACGCAGGTAAATTTTATCTTTTTTCACAAGAATACGTTCATCTTGATTGGCGCGTTTGATAAAACGTGCTTTGATTTTTTCGCGCTTGGCGCTAGAGTACTCTTTCAGTTTTAGAAATTTTTTGAGCGAGATCAGATCATCTTCTGGCTCAATAGAGTGTGCCTCTTCAACCAAAATGGCATCTTGACTCTCTTCGTTTCCATTGATAGCATCATCCACTACCTGATTGATATTTTGCGCCGTAAGAAACTTGGAAGCGACTACATGTAACACCGTTTTGAGCTGTTCATCACGCTCTTTGTAAATCTGCTCTATCTTTTCACGTTCGGCAATCAACATCGCTTCGCGCTGATCGCGCAGGCGGCTGGTTTCGCCCTCTAGCTTGCCCACACGCTCTTTTAACCTGACATTCTCTTCTTCAATATAATCATAATAACGCTGATCGGCATGAGTGGCAGCAGTCTGCTTGCCTGCACTCTCGGCAATGGCGACATATTTCACGCCATTTTCGATAATGCAATCAAGTGAACCGCGACGAATACGATTGTGTATGGCCTCTTTTGAGACATTATAGTGAGCCGCTGCATCGGCAATAGTCATTTTAGGCACTTATTGCTCCTTGTATCTATTGGGGGGTACGCCTTAGCGAAAGTTCTCAAATACGAGTGGTGCTTCCCACTCCATAGCGCGGATCTCGCGGATCACCTTTTGCAAATCATCAATCTGCTTGCTTTTCACACGAATGCTATCGCCTTCGATCTGCACCGTCACCTTGAGTTTAAGATTTTTGATTTCAGCCACAATTTTTTTGGCCTCTTTGGAATCAATGTAATCTACCACACGATACGTTGCTTTTTTACTACCGCCGCTGGCATTTTCGATTTTTAGCTCTTCAAGCACTTTGGAGGAGAGGTTGCGCTTGATCAGTTTGCTTACGACCACGTCGTATAATGTTTCAAGCTTGTTCTCGCTTGATGCCACGAGAACGAGTGCTTTCTCTTTTTCTTTGTAGTCGACTTCGTAAGAGGTACCTTTGAAGTCATAACGGTTACTCACTTCGCGTTCTACCAGATTCAAAGCATCTTTAAAATCCTGCAAATTGATCTTTGCGGAGATATCTAGCGAATGCTCTTTGGCTGCCATATACAAACCCTTGTTTTAACTTGAAAAACAAGTATAACGCAGGCTCACTTAATCAAACGCGGCGTTTTAAAAAACCGGCCCTCCAAAATCGGGCGCGCCACCAAAACCACCGCCGCCAAACAGGTTGGGATCCATATAGCCCATCATGCCGCTTTTAGAGCGCAGCATTAAAATGTCTTGTTTGGGCGCTATCTCTTGCGGGCAAACGGGCACACACTCATTGCAAAGCGTGCAAGCCCAAATCCCCTCTTTTTGCACCGCTTCGATCTTATCGGCAATGTTTTGTTCACGCACATCAGTAACATAACGCCAGTTTCGTGTAAGGGCAAAAGGACCTAGAAACTCCTTATTCACAGCCAAAACCGGACAAGCGCTGTAACATGATCCGCATAAAATACAGTCACTTTGTAGCGCATTTTGATGGGCCTCTTTGCTGGTGACACTGATGATATTCTCGTTCACACTTCCATAAGCATGGGCTTTAGCATTACATGTAAGCGCAGCCTCCATATCTACCACCAAATCACGAAGCAGCGGCATATTTTTCAAAGGCTCCACGCTATCATTGTCACACGGCTTATAGCTGCACGCAAGCACTTCGCGGCCATTCACACGCATGGCGCAGCTACCGCAAACATTAGAGCGACACTCATGCGCAAAACTAAGGGTAGGATCAATTTTGGTTTTTATAAACTCCAACATCTCCAAAAGCGTTGCATTTTCAAGCCCCACATCATATGCTACAAGTTGGCTGCCTTGTGGATTTTCACTACAAAAACGTTTTACATGTAAGATCATAATGCGCTTCTCATTTTATAAAATCCACACATAACACCCCTTCTTCTTTCCAGCTAATCGTATGTGCACCATAAACCTCATCAAGCGCTTTGGGACAATCGTCACGATAATGTGCCCCACGGCTCTCATTGCGGCTAATGGCACCGACAAGTACAATTTCGGCTAACTCGACCATATTGCCAAACTCAATAAACTCCACCAGATTGGTATTATAGATTTTCGATTTATCCACAGGGCCCATAAACGGCAACTCCTTTTGCATCTGTCTAATAGCGCCCAATACTGCTTTGAGTCCCATATCGTTACGCACGATGCCTGCATTATTATAAAAAATATTGCCCATCATGTGGCGCTTTTGGTAAAAATCGATCTGATTGGTAAAATATTTCACACCAGCAATAAAGTTAGTATCGCTTTGAAACTGTGCCGTATCATTACATGTAACGTTAGCATTTGCGGCATAAGCTGCCGCATTGACGGCGGCTTGCTTTCCAAATACAATCAACTCCAGCAGTGAATTTCCTCCCAAACGGTTTGCCCCGTGCACGTTATGATTGGCACACTCGCCTGCAGCAAAAAGACCTTTTACGGTACTCTCGCCACGCTCATTAACCGCAATGCCGCCCATGCAGTAGTGTGCTACGGGTTTAATAGGAATGATCTCATGGACTGGATCTACATTTTCATACAATAGCGCCAATTTACGCTCTTGGGGCAATTCTTCGTTGATAAAGGCCTCACCCAAATGGCGAATATCCAGATAAACCGCACCGCCGCCGTTTTCAATCTCTTCCAAAATGGCGCGCGCCACCACATCGCGCGTGGCACGTTCATCGGTAAAACGCTCTCCCTTAGCATTGAGCAGATAGCCTCCTGCTCCACGTGCGCTTTCAGAAATTAAAATTGAGGAGCTTTTAAGCGCCGTAGGATGGAACTGCACAAACTCCATATCACTCAGTTTTGCTCCCGCACGAATGGCCGCAGCCACACCATCTCCGGTAGTGCCTTTAGCATTGGTAGAGTGTTTGCCATAAAGACGGGCATAGCCCCCGGTAGCTAGAATAACGCTTTTGGCTTCATGCTTTTCTACCTCACCGGTACGGATATTAAGCACATTCACACCGCTTACATGTAAGAGATTGCCGTGGTCATCTTTTTCGGTAATGATATTGAGCAAAAAGCGCTCATTGCAAAATTCAATCCCTGCACCCACGCACTGATCATACAGCGTATGCAAAATTTTAAGACCCGTATAATCTTGTGCGTAGCAGGCGCGAGCATGGGTGGCACCTCCAAGGCGACGCTGGGCAATCTGGTTTTCATCACAGCGGCTAAAGGGCACACCAATGCGATCCAACCACTCCACACATGTCACCCCTTCACGACACAGCGTCTCTACTGCTTTGCGTGAAGCAAGCCCCTGTGCAGATTTAAGCGTGTCTTCAATATGAATCTGCGGCGAATCCACATCAGCATGTGCCAAAGAGGCATTGATACCCCCTTGCGCCATTGCAGTTTGCGAACGGGTGGGATAGGTTTTGCAAAGTACTTTAACACGCACCCCCGCCGCTTTGGCATGCAAGGCTGCAGTTAGTCCTGCACCTCCGGCACCCACCACCAATACATCAACCATAAAACTCCTTTTATACCAACTTCAATTAACCATACATACGCAAAATAAAAAAGAAGCTATTAGCTGCAAGGCAGATCATTGTAGGAGCTACGAGTAGCTTCAAAATGATCTAACGAAGTCAGATGATGGCTTCTTTTTTACCCTTTGGGCGTCCATAGTGCATCATAGCGCGGCGTTAAAATAACTTGAAGCTACTCGTAGCTCCTGCGTCATT
>JBNKJB010000028.1:0-101688 GCA_050290965.1 Sulfurimonadaceae bacterium | reverse complement strand
ATCTCTACGAACAGTTTGGTTAAAATCATGGGTGTCATCCTTAGGTAGCCTGCAAGCTTTTTGGATGACACTCAAGCAATCTCTGATCCTCTCTCAACTTCAACAAAAAACTTTGAATTCTTATCCGAGACTCACGTTAATTACCATAGAAAAGAGAAATAAGCCCATTCATTTTAATGAAAAATGGGTAGAAGAAAATTAGTTCTCCTTTCAAGTGGACTCATAAGTGAGAGGCGTAAAGCAAACGACAACTGCTTGTCGTCTGACACCTCGAAACCAAACTTTTTACTTGCAAAAATGTTTCTGTGAAAGGCGTTGCTATTGCTTTTGCATAAAAAGTTTGCTACAATTCCGGCATCATTTTCACTTTTTAAATAATCCCTCTGTGATAAGAAGTGATGCACTCTCAAATGAGTGCATGTGACGTCCACAAAAAGACGGTTTAGAGGCAAAGTTCTTCATGCTTATGGCATCTTGCTTTGTTATCTTCCCAATTTTTGATTTTATTATAACAACAAGGAATAATATGACAGTAATTCGTTTGACTCGTATGGGTCGTAAAAAAGCTCCATTTTACCGTATCGCAGTAACTGATTCTCGCAAACGTCGTGATGGTGGCTGGATAGAGCTAATTGGCCACTATAACCCAATGGGTGAAAAAAAAGAGTTAACAGTTGATACTGAGCGTCTTGATTACTGGCTAAGTGTTGGCGCTAAGATGTCTGATCGCGTCAAAAAAATTACCGGTCGCTAATTGTGGTTGAAGATTTTGTCGCACAATTTGCAAAATTGATTGCATCGTTTCCTGACGATATTTCAGTTGAGAGTATTGACCGCGGCGAAATCACCGAAATCACGCTTTATGCCTCTCAGGCCGATATTGGCAAATTGATTGGCAAAGAGGGCAAGATGATTGGTGCGATAAAAACCGTCATTTCTGGCTGTAAAGCTAAAGATGGCAAAAGTTACCGGATCAATGTCGAACCCGTTAAATAATCTTCTTCATGTCGCTACGCTTGGCAAAAGTGTCGGGCTAAAAGGCGAGATGAAACTTCATATCAAAAGTGATTTTCCCGAGCAATTTAAGTCCGGGGCAACCTTTTTTAGCAAAGAGAATACCCAGCTTATTATTGATACTTACAATGAAAACCGCGGCACGGTTAAATTGCAAGGCATAGATTCTCCAGAGCAAGCCAAACGTTTTACCAATGCAAAACTTTATACCACCTACGAAGCAACGCGTGAAAACTGCGAACTTGATGAGGGTGAATATTTCTGGTTTGATATTATTGGGTGTCAAGTGTTTGAGCAGGGATTGTTGCTTGGTGTCGTGATGGAAGTTGAACGCATCGGTGTGATGGATTATTTAAGTATCAAAACAGATGTAGCACTGAGTCGTCGTGGTGAAAGTGCAAATTTTCTTATCCCTTATCAGCCGCCTTTCGTGCTATCTACTGATATTACAGCTAAAACAATTGAAGTCCAAGGTGGTCTGGATTTACTTCAGGCATCGTAATGCGCATTACTTATGTCACACTCTTTTCCAATCTTATTGAAGGTTACTTTCAAGATTCTATTTTAAAACGTGCATTAGAGCAGGGCTATTTTAGTGTAGATTACTGCAATCCGCGGGATTTTTCGGCATCACGCCATAAAAAAACGGACGATACGGCAGCCGGGGGTGGTGCAGGTATGGTCATGACGCCGCAGCCGCTTTTTGATGCTTTAGAACACTATGGTGATGCCCATATTATTTTTGCAACACCTGTTGGCAAGCCTTTTACCCAAAATGATGCCAAACGACTGGCCTCTAAAACGCATCTTGTTTTTGTAAGCGGACGTTACGAAGGGATTGATGAACGTGTCATAGAAGTTTTTGCTGATGAGTGTTTTAGTATTGGAGATTATATTCTCACTGGTGGTGAACTTCCATCATTGGTGATGAGTGATGCCATTTTACGTAATGTTGATGGTGTTTTAGGCAACCGTGAATCTTTAAGCATGGAGAGTTTTGAAACGCCACTATTAGAAGCACCAACGTTTACAAAACCAGCAATTTACAAAAAAATAACGACACCATCAGAATTATTAAAGGGAAACCATAGTAAAATCACGGCACTCAAAAATGCCCTCTCATTTGCCAAGACGAAATATTTCCGGCCAGGGCAGCTGATTCAGCATAAGAAAAGGACCACTTATGAGAAATAAGTACATCGAAAATTTTGAAAAAGCGCAGATCGCTGAAAAAAATATTCCCGATTTTCGCGCAGGTGATACGCTTCGTCTTTCTGTAACGATTAAAGAGGGCGAAAAAACACGTATTCAAAACTATGAAGGTATCTGTATCGCTGTTCGCGGCGAAGGTACAGGTCGCAGCGTCAACGTACGTAAAATTGGTGCTAACGGTATTGGAATCGAGCGTGTATTCCCACTTTACACTGATAGCATTAGTGAGATTAAAGTGATTCGTCGCGGTCGTGTTCGTCGTGCGAAACTCTTTTATCTTCGTAACCGTGCCGGTAAAGCTGCGCGTATTAAAGAACTTCGTAACTAATACAATGCCGCTTTGTTGCGGCTTGTAGACTCTTTCGCTAATTTTTAATCATTATCGCATCTCTTTTTCCCTCTGAATTGTGCTATTCTTTGCAGCATCCAGTAAGGAGTACTCATGGCGATTAAAATTGCGATTTCCCATAAAACCCACTACCAATTTGACAGGGCTATTTCTCTTTCACCTCATGTAATTCGTTTGCGTCCAGCGCCCCATTCGCGCACACCTATTGAATCGTACTCTTTAAACATTACGCCAAAGAACCATTTTATCAATTGGCAACAAGATCCTTTTGGTAATTATTTAGCACGGATTGTATTTCCAGAAAAAACGAAAGAGCTTGGCATAGATGTTGAAGTTATAGCCGATATGATCACTATTAATCCTTTTGATTTTTTTGTCGAGGCGTATGCCGATAAATATCCTTTTGATTATAAAGAGACACTCAAAAAAGAGCTTTCACCCTATTTGGAGCTAACACATGAGGGCAAAAAGTTTGAAGCTTTTATGCAAGAAATTGATCGTTCTCCAACTGCAATTATTGATTTTTTGGTGGCACTGAATCAAAAAGTTAATGCCTATTTAAACTATACCGTGCGTATGGAGCCTGGCGTTCAAACGTGTGAAGTAACTTTAGGCAATAAATTGGGATCGTGCCGTGATTTTGCCTGGCTTCTTGTGCAGGTATTGCGTCATCTTGGCTTGGCGGCACGTTTTGTATCGGGGTATTTGGTACAACTGAGTTCTGATATTGAATCGCTTGATGGTCCTAGTGGTCCCGAAAAGGACTTTACGGATTTACATGCATGGGCTGAAGTTTATATTCCGGGTGCGGGTTGGGTAGGTTTGGATGCCACCAGTGGATTGTTTGCTGGCGAAGGACACATTCCCCTGGCCTGTACGCCAACTCCTGAGAGCGCGGCAGCAGTGGAAGGGTTTAGTGATACGTGTGAGATAGCATTTGAGTATTCCAATACGGTCACACGTATTTTTGAATCACCACGGGTAAGCAAGCCTTATACTCAAGAGCAATGGGATGCGATCTATCAGTTGGGATTTGATGTTGATAAAGAGCTTGAAAGCAATGATGTACGTCTTACTATGGGGGGAGAGCCGACATTCGTTTCAATCGATGATATGGAATCGCCGCAGTGGAATAGTGATGCTGATGGAGCGCATAAACGTGAACGTGCAACGGTGCTTTCACGGCGATTGCTTGGGCATTTTGGCAAGGGTGGCATTTTGCATCATTCGCAGGGTAAGTGGTATCCTGGCGAACCGTTACCACGCTGGATGCAAACCATTTTTTGGCGTAAAGACGCTAAGCCAATCTGGAAAAACCCCGCATTACTTGCAGGTATGGATCAGGAGTTTGACTATACGCTTGAGGAGGCTAAAGCCTTCTTATCACGATTAAGTCTGAACCTTGGTATTAGTGATCACAATATTATTGAGGCGTATGAAGACCCGCTAGCAGCACTGTTGCAAGAGTCGTTACTGCCTGATGATATGGATCTGTTTGAGACCGATCTGGATGCTCCTTTAGAGCGTCGCGCCTTAGCAGACAGCTTATCTCGTGGACTGAAAACACCACGAGGGTTTGTGTTGCCATTAGGCTGGGGTCGAACCAAATGGGTCACTTCCGCATGGAAGTTTCGTCGTAAACATCTGTTTTTAATCCCCGGAAACTCTCCACTGGGGCTGCGTTTGCCACTGGATTCTTTAATGCATGCTCCGCATGTGGAGCTTGAAAAAAGTTTTGAACCCGATCTGTTTGCATCATATCCTGAGTTGGGTGAGTATCATGATGCCGTAGCAGCGCGTGCTAAAAATGTTTCTGCCGCAACGACACCGCTGAATACGTATGATGTTTTTGTGCGCACCGCATTGTGTGTTGAAATCAGAGAAAACAAACTCTTTATTTTCTTGCCACCACTGCAAGATGCCGAAGTGTTTATGGATTTGATGGCTTCTATTGAAGCGACTGCGGCGGCTTTGAAGATGTCGGTAATGCTAGAAGGGTATGAACCGCCACAAGATTTGCGCATTGAAAAGATTCGCGTGACTCCTGATCCGGGGGTCATCGAAGTGAATATTCATCCCGCCGCTTCATGGAAAGAGCTTAGTGATACCATACTTGATCTGTATGAAGAAGCACGTTTGTCGCGTTTGGGAAGTGAAAAATTTATGGTTGATGGCAGACATACTGGAACCGGTGGGGGGAACCACGTTACCGTAGGGGGCTTAATACCTCAAGATAGTCCCTTGTTGCGCAACCCAACGCTACTGCGTTCACTGCTAAGCTTTTGGCAGCATCATCCTGGGCTTTCGTATCTGTTTTCAGGAGCATTCATTGGGCCAACATCGCAAGCACCACGGGTTGATGAGGGGCGGCTTGAAAATTTATATGAACTTGAAATTGCATTTGATCAGATTCCTCAAAATCAGCCGGTGCCGTTTTGGCTAACCGATCGTTTGTTTCGGCATATGCTAACGGATATTACGGGCAATACGCATCGAAGCGAATTTTGTATAGACAAACTCTATTCACCTGATTCGGCAAGCGGTCGTTTGGGATTGTTGGAGTTACGCGCGTTTGATATGCCGCCTCATGCTCAGATGAGTCTGATGCAGATGCTTTTGGTGCGTACGCTTATATCACTGTTTTGGCGTAAACCTTATGAACACCAACTCGTACGCTGGGGAACCCAGTTGCATGACAAATTTTTATTAGAGCATTACGTTAAAAATGATATTAGTGATATTGTGGCATTTCTTAATGCTGAGGGGTACCCCTTTAAAGTTGATTGGTTTGATCCATTCTTTGAATTTCGTTTTCCGCTTTATGGCATGACGCGCATTGCACAGATGGATTTTGAGCTGCGTGGGGCTATAGAACCGTGGCATGTTCTTGGTGAAGAGTCTAGTTCCCAAGGCACTGCACGTTATGTAGATTCATCATTAGAGCGGGTACAGGTGAAAGTACGGGATTTTGTTAGTGAGCGATATGTGCTTACATGTAATGGGGTAAAAGTGCCTTTGGTCTCTACGGGTGTCGAAGGTGAATATGTTTCGGGCGTGCGCTATAAAGCATGGCAGCCTCACTCGGCGCTGCATCCTACGATTGGCGTAGATACACCGTTGGTGTTTGATGTGGTAGATCAATGGAGTCGTCGCAGCATTGGTGGATTCACCTATTTTGTGTCACATCCTGGAGGCCGTTCGTATGATACATTCCCAATTAATGGGTATGAAGCCCAATCGCGTCGTATCAACCGTTTTTGGAGTTTTGGTCATTCTCAGGGTATGATCCAAGAGGTTGCGGCACCTATTCGTGCGCAACATCATGAAGCAACAGCAGAGCATCTCAAAGGGCGCATGATAGAGTCGCGCAAAGCGGGGGATCATTTTTATTATCAGGAATTGCCAACGAGCAAAGAGTACCCTCATACACTGGATATGCGCCGAAAACGCGCAACACATGAATAAGGAGCGGTATGAGCGCATCCCTTTTTGATCAGTATAAAAGTTCAACATATGATGAAATGTTTGATGGGCATCATGGCGTGCGCACGCATTGGGAAAAGCTCTACAAAGCGCTTGAAACGCTTGATGATGAACAGTTTCGCCAACGCCAAAGCGATATTGATTGGAGACTTGAAGAGAACGGGGTTTCTTATAATGTTTATGATGACCCCGAAGGCTTTAACCGTCCTTGGAGATTAGATCCGATTCCTTTTATTATTGATTCTAAAGAGTGGGATCAGATTGAATCAGGCCTGAAACAGCGCGCTTTATTGATGGATCATCTCTTAAAAGATATTTATGGCAAGCAGCGGGTGTTAAAAGAGGGGATTATACCGGCAGAACTGGTGTTTTCTCATCAGGGATTTATACGAGCAGCACACAATCTGATGCATTCAAAAGAGCGAGCACTTAAGATTTATGCGGCGGATCTATCACGCGGTCCTGATGGTAAAATGTGGGTGATCAACGATCGGACACAGGCACCTTCAGGCTTGGGGTACGCTATTGAAAATCGTCTGGCTATGAACGGGGCCATGCATGAAATATATGACAATATCGGTATGCGACGTCTTTCGAATTTTTTAGATGATTTTAAAGCAATGCTTTATGGTGCGGCATCGACGCAAGGCAAAGACGCTTTACATGTACTGTTAAGTCCAGGCCCGTATAATGAAGCCTATTTTGAACACAGTTATCTAAGCTATTTCTTGGGTTTAACACTGGTACAAGGTGATGATTTGCTAAGTAAAGATGGTAAATTGTGGCTGCGTACGCTTCGGGGATTGCGCCGTGTGGATACTTTGCTTCGTCGGGTGGATGATCTGTATTGTGATCCGCTGGAGCTGCACAGTGAGTCGCAGCTTGGTGTTGCGGGGTTAATGCAAACACTACGGTCAGGGCATCTTACCATGGCCAATCCTATTGGCAGCGGCTTATTGGAAAATTCCGGGTTGAATCCTTTTATGAATGCGGCGTGCCGTTTTTATCTTGATGAAGCGTTGCAGATTCCGCAAATTGCAACATGGTGGTGTGGGCAAAAAAAAGAGCGTGATTACGTGCTAGAGCATCTTTCAACATTGATTGTCAAACGTATTGACCGCTCTTTAGAACCGCATACATTTGTTGGGGAGACATTGAGTCAAAAAGAGCTTGAGCGTTTGCGTCATGCTATTGTGGCTGAACCGTATCGTTATAGTGGTCAAGAGCGCGTCGAGTTTTCTAGTGTACCCACCTATAATGGTAAACGCGTCGAAGCGCGAAAAGCGATGATTAGAGCTTTTGGAGTGGGTACGAATGATGGCTACAGTATTATGCCTGGTGGACTGGTGCGGGTAGGCTATGGGGATGATTCATTAAAAATTTCCAATCAAAACGGTGGTGGAAGCAAGGATTTATGGGTTGTCGATGAGGATCGTGAGCAGAGTGAAGCGCCTTCTAATATTTATACGCATGTCAATGTTGCAGCTCAGAACGATTTTCTAACCAGTTTGCGCGCTGAAAATCTTTTTTGGCTGGGACGCTATTTGACGCGTTCTATTATTGCTGCGCGTATGTTGCGAACGGCATTGAAACTCTCATCAAATCTTTATCGGAGCGAACAGCGATATAGCGATAAATCGCTGATGCTGTTTTATCAAGCATTAACGCACTCAACCATGACCTATCCCGGCTTTTTAGACAATCCGCAGCCTGAGGCTTTGAGTGAAATTCGTCAGGTTATTATTGATCCTGCACGTGTTGGTTCTTTGGCGCAGAGTCTAAAAATGCTTGCTGATACCAATGCCAGTATTAAAAATATGTTTTCGCAAGAGAGCTGGCGTATCTTTGACAAGCTGATGCGCGATTTTTCTACGTTTAGTCGTAATAAAAATAGCGCTTCACGTCTGCTTGCGGGAGGCGTGGAAAATCTGTTGATGCAGTTAATGGCGTATCGTCAGCTCATCGAAGAGAGCCTGTTTGCTAAAGAATCGCAGCTCTTGTATGGTATTGGCAATAGCCTTGAGCGCGCACAGCTTGTGGTCTCAAAATGCAGGGGATTACTGGTGCAAGCAGTTGAGGCGCAAGCCCAAAACGAGGTACTGGAAAATCTCTTGCTTTCGTGTGAAAAATTCAATGCGTATCGCTCTAAATACCGTTTGGGTTTGCATCTTGAACCGGTCATAGAGTTTATGCTTTTAGATCGTAGTGTTCCGACATCGTTGGTATCAGAACTGGATCAACTGCAACACCATCTTAAAGAGCTGCCTCATTTTCACAGTGATGCGTATCTTAGCCGTTTTGAGGCTCCCGTGTTTGAGGCGTATTCACTCTTGCGGCTTGCCAAGATGGAGAAGTTAACCCAAAGCAATGAGGGTGTACGTAAGGAGTTGGATCTGTTACTAGGACGCATTGGCAGTTTGATGGCCGATGCCTCTAATGAGCTGGGAAAAACCTATTTTGCACATTATGACGAGTAATTATGACCTATAAAATTTATCATAAAAGCAGTTACGAGTATCAGCATCTGGTCACATTTAGCCATAATCTTGTGCGTCTTAAACCGCGTGAAACGCATTTTCAAAAAATAGAAGCGTTTAAACTGGAAACTCTTCCCGGTGCTTCTAACAAAGATGAATTTGATGACTATTTTGGGAATCATAATACCCATTTGCTGATACGCGAATCACACAGTACCCTTGAGCTTATTGCAACATCACATGTAAGTGTTGATGTGCTGGCGCGTAGTGCGTATTTAAAACAAGCGGCTTTAAACCGCATTAGTGTCGAAGATACCTTAGCGCATCTGCACCGCTTTGATGGCAGTAATATTGATGTGAAACAGTATCTATTTCCAACGCCTCGAACGCTTTGTATTGAGGCGTTAAAGGCGTATGCTCTGCTTTCGTTTGCACCCAATCGTCCGCTTTTTGAAGCGGTGAGTGAACTGACGCGGCGTATCTATGAAGAGTTTACGTTTGAGAGTGGTTTTAGTGATGTAAGCACCCCGGTTGAAGAGGTGTTTGAGGCAAAAAAAGGGGTATGTCAGGATTTTGCGCATTTAGCAATTACGGCGTTGCGCTCTTTGGGATTTGCCGTACGTTACGTGAGTGGTTATATTGAAACCGATCCACCTAAAGGAGAAGAAAAACTCTTTGGTGTAGATGCATCACACGCATGGTTTTCTGTTTTTATTCCCCAAACAGGATGGGTTGATTTTGATCCAACCAATAATCTTGTGGTGCGCGAACGCCATATTGTATTGGGATGGGGACGAGATTATGATGATATTGCACCGTTACAAGGGGTGGTACGTAGCAGCGGCGAAAGCCGTGTTAACGTTATGGTGGATGTCCGAGCTGAAGAAAAAGGTGAAGCGCGTTAATAACACCCACTGCGTGCCATGCGAAATGCTACGGCTTTTTCATAAATTAAAGAGTGTTTGTTGATACATGTAATCACCCCATCGCAAGGCGCTTCAAAGCGGTGGGCAATGCTGCCTTCGAGTGCATGAATAATAGTTCCAAGAATTTCACCTTGAGTCACATAGGTTCCTACGGTATGCTGAGGTACAAAGATCCCACTGCGCGGTGTTTTGACAATTTCAATCTGATCACGCGTAATAATATGGCTTTGCGCTCCGCCAAACATATGGTAATCAATAATGCCGTGATGACTTAAAAATCGTAAAATGCCGTGCAAGATGCTTTGCGCATTGTTAATATTGACCTGGGTATCGCTGGGGCAGATAAGTGAATAGGCTTTGCTTTCCCAAAGCTGCCAGTTATACTGCAAGGATACCGTATCAATAGAGCTTAATGGTTTGTGATACAAAAAATCAAACCCAAAAGATTTGGCACCCTCAATATCTTCATAGCCGCTTTGAAAAAGGGCAATATGCGCAACACAGCTCAGCGGATCCTGACGTGTTTCAAGGCTAATGCCATACGTATACCCTTGAATAGTATCAAACAATTTTTTTGTAATGCGCTGGGTGGTTTCACCCTGAGCGTATCCTGGAAACATCATATTGAGATTGGTTTTATCAAGCGGCCAAAAGCGTTCACGGATATTGAGTGCATAATGGTTGATTGAAGGAATAATCAAGATATTGCCCAAGATACGTTTGGCATCAAGTTGGTTGTTTAAAAAATCTACCAGCGATGATGCCACATAAAGTGGCAGTATGGTTTCTCCTTCCATGGCCCCTACAATAGCAATGTCAGGCGCTTGCTTGTTGCTGCCTTTAAAATGGTAGCCGTTAATGATCATAGGCTCTCTACTAAGCGATTCGAGACGCAAGATTTCAATGATCTTCATGAACGCCTCCTAAAATACGCGCAATAAGCGATCCCTCATATACAACGGGGTATTCGCGCAAGGTAAATAAAAGTCCATCGCCTGGAGAGGTGATGCGTGCACGTACGCTTCCTGATGTGGGATCAACAATTTTTCCTATTAAATCGCCATAGCGGATCATGGCGCAATGTTCTAGTGCCGGAACAAAAAGACCGCTGCGCGGTGCATTAAGATACATTACTTCGCCACCAGTATCATGATAGGGTTCGCGGACATCAAAGGTATCATCCGTTTCGATGATGCCTTCGTGTTTCATAAGGTTAAGAATTCCAATAAGCAACTGATGACCATACTCTTGGGTGAGACGCATACCGACTCCCATTTCTACAACCAATGTTTTTGTTCCCAGAGTGTTAAGTGTATGCGAAAAGGTGGCTTCAAGTACGGTAACAGCACCATGAACCCAGATAAAATCGCAGTTGAGCTGTTGGGCTAGCGGTATGAGCGTATCGCCAAAGGTTTCATTAATACGGATTTGGGGGATCTCTCTTAAAAAGATATTACTAGAGTGAATATCAATAGCAATATCGCTGCCTTTGACATCTTCAGTAAGAGCATGAACCACTTGTGCGGGCAGAAACTCTTCACTGTTTCCAGGAAATGCACGGTTGAGATCAATTTCATAAAGGGGAAAAGAGCGAATGATGGCATCAAGTCCCAAAGAGTTAATGGCGGGATAAATATCAACCGTACCTTTAAGGGCATAGGGATTTTTGTTAAGCCACTCAGCAAGCAGAAAAACAACATACTGCCCTTCAAGCTCGTCTCCATGGATACCGGTGACAATACTGATACGTTTCGCTCCCTTTTTAAGTTTGTTGGGACCAAAGCGGGTGCGCTTAATACTAAGGGTTTCACCCACAGGAAGTCGGGATGAAAAAATTTCTGTTGTTTGCATGCGTTATAGTACGATGAACGTGTTGATTTTTTGTGTAATTATAGTGAATATTTTATACGGATCAGACGCTACCAACGTTAATTCTTGATCGTTTAAACAGTGGTGCGCATCAATGATCTCAATGATAGTTTGAATTTTATCAACAATCAGTGTATTGGTTTTTTCATCACTCCCAAAACGGCAATTAAAATCAAGCTCTTCAACCAACTTGCCAAGTCGAAAAAAGACATCACCTTCAATTTGATGTTCCCGTTTGACGGTTGCGCCCCATATCTCGCTAATTAAAGATTGTACGGTATCAATAAATTTGTAGTCAATGGTTTCAGAACTTTTTTGGGCTCGTTGAAAAAGAGCATAAAGCTCCATAATTTCGCCAAAGGCATTTGTATCAATATTAGTACGGCTGATAATGGCATTTTCTCTGGCATTGGTAATGACATTTACTAAATTGGCATGGTGTTCTCCCAAGATTGCTTCATTAAGAAAATCCATGGCACCTGTATAGTGAATATCAATGCCAAAATGCTTATAAAGGGTGCTACCGGCCTCACTATCAACATCTATAATTAAATCATAGGCTTCAAGCATCTTTTGCAGGGTTGATTCAACTCGTTGCAGATAACGTCCAAGCCAATAAAGACTTGATGCAACGTTGGCAGTTAGTATGATTTGCATGTTATATCTCCATCACCCAGGTGTCTTTAAATCCGCCACCTTGTGACGAATTGACCAGATAATTACCCTCTTCAAGTGCAAAGCGGGTAAGACCGCAATGCCATACTTTGACCGATTCTCCCATAACGGCATAAGCCCGAAAATCAGCTTTTCGGCTATGCAGTTCTCCTGAAAAATAGCACTCTTCATCATAAAACTCAATGAGTTCTTGCGCAATAAAGCGACGGGGGTTTGCCACAATAATAGATTTAAGATCCTCAAGTTGCAGTTTTGTCATATTGTGCCCAAATAACACGCCATAGCCTCCGGCTTCGGCTACGTCTTTAATAACAAGCTTGTCAATATTATTTAAAATATAATGGCGGTCTTTTTCAAAATAGGGCAGGTAGGTGGGCGCATTGTTTAAAATAGGAGTTTCACCCAGATAATATTCAATCATTTTAGGAACAAAATAGTAGATCCCCTTATCATCTGCAACACCGTTGCCAATGGCATTCATAAGAGCAACATTTCCGCTACGGTACGCATCAATAATGCCAGGAACGCCAATTAGACTTTCGGGATTAAAGTGCTTTGGATCAATAAATTCATCATCAAGACGACGATACACGGCACCCACACGCAGTTTTTTTCCATCATAGTTTTTGAAATAGAGTAGGTTGTTTTCAACAACCAATTCATGCGAACGCACCAGATGTGCCCCTGATTTTTCAGCCAGATAGCTGTGTTCGTAATAGGCAGAATTAAAACGTCCCGGTGTGAGTACAACGTTTATGCCGCCACAATTAACATGATTCATTGCGTCGCTAATATAAGTGGGATAGTGTTTGATTGGATCAATTTTAAGCTGTTCAAAAAAATCGGGATAAATTTTTCGGTACGTATCACGAATAGAGAGGGGATAACTGGCACCGCTGGGTACTCTGAGATTATCTTCAAGAATAACCCATTCATTGGTTTTCGTGTCTTTGACCAGATCAATACCGTTAATATGTGTATGTATTTTTTTTGAGGGAGAGAAGCCGACAAACTGTTTGAGGTAGCCACTGGCTTCTTCAACAAATGTTTCGGGAATGATCCCCTCTTTTATAATCCGTGCTTCGGTATAAAGATCTTCTAAAAAAAGATTCAGTGCTGTGATGCGTTGAATCAATCCTTTTTCGATGGTAGCAAATTCTTGTTTTGATATGATGCGCGGGATCACATCAAAAGGAAGCGACTGTTCAATAAAATTCCCGTCTTTGTAGAGATTGAAATTAACAGCAAATTTGTCCATATAAGCTTTAAACTCATCAATTTTTTGACGGTTTTGAGTATCAAAAATATTCCAAAATGTTTGATGCAGCGGTGTCGGTTTCTCTAGCAAAAGAAGCCTCCCTCATAAGATTAGCAAATCTGGTGTTCAGATATCATAGAGCATCATAACTTAGAATTGAGCACAATAGTGATTAAAAATTAAACTTTTTGTTGACACGCTTACATGTAATAGAGTCCTTACAAAAACTCTAATGTATAATTTCATCCAAACCCCCTAAAGCTACCTGCATCTTCCAGATACGGGAGAACACATAGTGCGTCAGGTTAGTTCACCAGGAAATAAGTATGTATTGGAATATTTTATATGTTGTGCCCGTGTTGCTTTTTATAGCGTTAACGATGAAATATTTGTTAGAAGTACAGGCCTTTTTGAACCAGATGGCACATGCGCATAATGCCTTATGGCACGCTATGGGAGCACCACAGCTAAAGTTTCAGTTTGGAGATCAGAGTTACCAAAATGCAATGCGCTATATTCGAGAACATCGCTTTAGTGCCCTTGAAGATGCGGTGCTTGAACGCCATTACCAAACAATAAAAAAACTGGAAAAAAGTGCCATAGTTATTTTTATCGTTTTGTTCTTGTTGCCATTAGCCGAATTTTTTATGGCGGCGCGTTAGTAAGACTTCAGTGCCCGTTGGATATCAAGTTTGAGATCTTTTTCTTTCATATCAGCACGTTTGTCATGCAATTTTTTACCCCGTGCAATAGCAATTTGAAGTTTGGCATAATTTTTGTGATTGAAATACAAACTGAGCGCTACAATGGTATGCCCCTCTTTTTCTACGGCACTTTGGAGTTTGCTAATTTGTTTGCGGTGCAATAGCAGTTTACGGCTGCCACGTTCTTCATGACGGAAGTAATGGTGCGTGGTGCTTAGTAGGCCAATATGTGCATTAAACAAAAAAGCTTCGTTGCGTACAATTTTGACAAAGCTGTCTTTTAGATTGACACGTTTGGCCCGGATGGCTTTAATTTCGCTGCCTTTTAATACTATGCCTGCTTCAAATTTTTCCAGGATTTCATAATCATGATACGCTTTTTTATTGTTGGCGATGGTCTCACCCATGGAGATCCTTTGGTCTAAAAAATGAGGAACCGCTACCGGAAAAAAACCATTCTTGATGTACATATGCGCTTAGCTCTGGATAACATCTGAGTGCGGGGGCAAACAGGTCATTGGCCTCTTCACATAAAAAACGTTTTAGAATGTGGCTAGAGGGTGTTTTGGCTAACATGTTACATGTAAGCGTGTCAATAGGATTAAAAAAGTGGCTGCGATATTCACCATAAACGGTAGGTGTCGAGATGGCAATATCGGGAGGGGTCATAATTTCCATAGCAATAGCTTCTTCATCAAACGCTTCTACAATTTCACCAATTCCCGATACGTTTGCACTTGGATATCCATGAATAAAAAAGGGAACGTCTGCACCCACTTTGGCACCGATTTGTGAAAGCTCCTCAATACTCAATCCTAGTGCGGCATGTTCGTTGCACATCTTTAAAAAAGTAGCGGCGTCAGAACTGCCGCCGCCTAGACCTGCAAATGCAGGAATACGTTTGGTGACATCAATGGCATAGGTTTGCATCATCGTTTCAAGAGCATGGCTTTGTGTCGCTTCTAGCAAATGCACATAAGCTTTATAAATAGTATTTTCTTGAACGCTACATGTAAAAGAGCCTCTTAGCTCAAACTCTTGATGGGTTTTTGGCACCAAATTTAGAGTGTCATAGAGGGAATCAATGCGCATAAAACGTGAGATGATCTCATGATAATTACCACGTGTTCCGGTGATTTTTAAAAAAATATTGACCTTGGCAGGTGCGTTATAAGAGTGCATCGGTACTACTTTTTAAGGGAATTAGAAAGCTTGGAAAGTATGGAAGCGTCAATATGAAATGATGCTTCTTTATTGGAAGACGCAACAGCTTGCGTCAGTTCTGAGCGTAAAATAGTGATCTCTGAAGGGGCATCAATTCCCAGTTTGACAACACCTTTTTCTACCGAAACGACTTTAATGGTGATGTTATCGTTGATAACAATCGATTCGTCGGCTTTTCGTGAGAGTATTAGCATGATTCCACCTTGTTGAGCAGGTATGAAACGGCGCCGTTTTCAATACAGATAATTGCAATGACGACACCCGAATCAATCCAGTAGGTCCCTTCGCTCTGAGACTCCAAATCCTCTAATGCCAGTTTACGACCAAACTCCAGATTCTGAGGATCTCCGAAGTAGTGGTTTTGTGGCATGTTTAGGATCGTTTTAATATCTATGGGTTGTTCATTATTATAGCGAAACTTCCCTTCTTGCAGACGTTCAAGTGCACTTAAAATACCGCCTGTCGTACCAAGACGCTGGGCAATAATGGCTCCAAGAGAACGAATGTAAGTGCCCTCGGAAACGGTGGCTTCAAAGGTAATGAAAGGGTGGCAATAGTGCAGTAGTTTTATGGCATGAATCTGTGATGTAATAGGTTCTAGTGCTGCTTCTTTGCCTTCACGTGCTAAAGCATAGGCCCGTATTCCATTGATTTTTTTGGCACTAAATTGCGGAGGATCATAGGTTATATCTCCTTGCAAGGAAGCTAAAACATTGTTAATATCGTTTACATGTAAGGGGTGAAGTTCATCAATATGATAGACAGCTTCGATGTCAAGTGTTTGTGAATGAGCCCCCAGCCAGAGCGTTGCACGGTAGGTTTTTGGGGTTTTATCCAAAAATCGAAAGAGTCGTGTGTGGTTGCCAAGCGCAATAATAAGAACTCCCTTTGCAAAAGGATCAAGCGTTCCCGAATAGCCTGCTTTTTTGGTTTTATAACGACGTTTGATACGAGAAAGAAACTGATTAGAGCTTATTCCAGAGGGTTTATAGCCAACAAATAGACGGTTCATAAAGATTAGAGTTTTTCAACAAATGAGGCAAGGATATCGCGTTTGTTTCCACCAAAATTGATAGAGAGTTTAAATTCACGCCCAGCCTTACTAACCCCCATAATTCGTCCAGCACCAAAAATTTTATGGCGTACAAGGTCCCCTTTTTTAAAGGCAGTGTTCTTTTCGATTCGCAGTGATCCTTGACAAAGTCCGGCTTCATTAAAAAAACGACTTTTTTGCAGTTCGGTTCGACGCCCTTTATAATAGCGGCTACCCACATGAGAGAGTGTCAGGCTCTCTTTTGCTCTTGTAATGGCCACATAACCCAGGCGTCGTTCTTCTTCAATGTCGCTGCCATCACCGATTAAGGGTAAAAAGCCCTCTTCAAGGCCAATAGTAAAAAGATGAGAAAATTCAAGACCTTTGGCGGCATGAATGCTCATAATATAAATACTTTCGCCCTCAACTTGATCCTGTTCGCTTTGAAGGGTGAGTTCGTTTAAAAATTCATCGAGAGTTGCTTCGGGATTTTGAATAATAAAATCGCGGAACAAGCCGTAAAATTCGTCAATATTTGAGATACGATCATAGGCATCAGGAGCATCTTCATATATTTTTTTAAGTCCAAAATTCGTTTCAAGCGCATCTATAAATGCATAGGTGGTGTCTTGGGCGACATCGCGTAGTGCTTTGATATCTTCTAAAAAGCTTTTAAGGGTTAGGGCATTTTTTTTGCGTACCAAAGTTTCAAGATCTTCAAGCGATATGGTATCAAGAAACTCAAACATTGAGCGTTCTGCTTGCATGGAGGCAAGTTCTATTTTTTCTATGGTTGCTTTGCCCAAGCCGCGTTTAGGTTTATTGATAATACGCTTGAGCGAAAAGTTGTCGTGAACGTTAGTAATAACCCGTAAATAGCTAATAAGATCTTTCACTTCGGCGCGATCGTAAAAACGCAGACCTCCTACGAGTTTGTAAGCAATTCCGGCACGGTTAAGCCCCTCTTCAAGCGAACGTGAAAGGGCATTAATACGATAAAGCACTGCAATTTCATTAGCGCAAATGCCTTGATCAATCAGTGCTTTAATGTGCGTAGCAATTTTTTTGGCTTCTTCATTTTCATCTTCGCTGCTTAGGGTGATAACATCAGCTCCAGAGCCTTTGGTGGCAATAAGTTTTTTTCCATGACGCCCTCGATTATGTTCAATAAGCGCATTGGCCACTTCAAGAATTTGCTCACTAGAGCGGTAATTGTTTTCAAGTTTGATGACATTGACCCCTGGAAAGTCTTTATCAAATTCAAGAATATTGCGAATGTGTGCGCCACGCCAGCCGTAAATACTCTGATCGTCATCGCCGACAACACAGATATTGTTATGTTCGAGGCAGAGTTTTTGGAGTAATCGCAGTTGCAGCTCATTGGTATCTTGATATTCATCAATCATAATGTAGCGGTATTTTTCGCTAGTCTCTTTTGCTAGATCTGGAAAAGTATCAAGTAATTTATAGGTGAGTGCAAGCAAATCATCAAAATCAACCAAATTGTTTTCTAGCAGGTAGGCCTCGTACTCTTCATAGATTTTAGCAATCTGCTTGTAGTTTTTTAATTCAGCTTGGGCATAGGCATCAGATGGTGTCATTAATGAGTTTTTATAGCGTGAAATTTCACTGGCAATAAGGGGCAGGGGAAGCTCGGAATTAATTTTTTTGATAATACGTTTTTTATCATCAGTATCAATAACAACAAAATTGTTTTGACGCTTAAGAAGATGAATATGAAATTTTAAAAAGAGCAGACCAAACTTGTGAAACGTACATAACAACGGTGGATAGCTCGCGTGAGAGATCATACTCAAGGCACGTTCGCGCATCTCTTTGGCGGCTTTATTGGTAAATGTCAGGGTGAGGGTTTGTGAGGATGGAATTCCTACTACGTCAATCAGATAGGCCAGACGCGAAGTAATGGTTGTTGTTTTGCCGCTACCAGCACCAGCAAGGATTAAAATAGGGCCATCAACCCTCTCTACTGCTTCACGCTGTGCGTCGTTAAGGTGCCCTGTTATTTTTTCCATTTGCGTCATTTTTTAGTATTGTGTATTAAATTATGTACATTATAGCATAAGGGGGTAAAAATAAAATGAACCCTTTTTGTATCAGAGAAGGTAATAACTAAGACTTGCAATAATTATAATTTTGAGTTATGATTTCATCATTACTTTAACTTATAGGAATGTTTATGCTTAAAGATTTTGCCAAACTACACACCTTTTTGACTGTGATCAAAGAGAAAAGTTTCTCAAAAGCATCGGCAAAGCTTGGAATCTCACAGCCTGCAGTAACGCAGCAGATAAAATTTATTGAAGATTATCTTGATACCAAAATTGTAGAACGCAAAAAAAATGGTATTAAACTCACTAAAGAGGGTGAAGATCTTTTCCGTATTGCAACGCGTTTGGAAAAAGCCATTGTCAGTAGCGAAAAAGAGTTGATCAAAATTATTAACAAAGAATTCACTTTTGTTATGGGGGCATCCAATGCCATTGGCAACTATATTCTTCCCAAGTATCTTGGCAAAATCAAAGAAACAATTAACAACGAAGTTTATGTCAGAATGGATGTGTCATCACATGTTATTGATGAGCTTGAAGATAAAAAAATTGACATTGCACTGATTGAGTCTCCGGTATTTCGTGAAGGCTTTATCTACCGCGAATGGGTTGAAGATGAATTGGTTATTTTTTCAAATCAACCCATTCCAAAACAGCTTCGCGTTGAGGACTTTTATGATTTTGACTGGATCTGTCGTGATGAAAATTCACATACTCGAAAGCTAACGGCTGAAGTGTTTGATGATCTGGGTGTTGATTGTCAGTCTTTTAGTATTATCGGGGTTGTGGCGTCTCCTACCGCCATTAAAGAGTCCATTATGCGTTCACCTAAAACGGGTCGTCCCGTTGTTTCGGTGATTTCACGCCATGTTATTGGTGATGAGGTTGATAGCGGACAGCTGTATGAAGCGCGCATTAAAAACTATCGCATTCTTAGAAAACTTTATATTGCCTACTCCAAAGAGCGCAAACACGACGCCTTTATTGATAACGTCGTTAATTTTCTTTCTACAATTCGTATTTGAGTGATCTTCGTTTTTTAACGGATCACTTTTTCTTCATAAACTTTTGATTTTCAGGATTGGAAAGAAATGCTTGCATGGAATTTTTAATTCCATTGGCATGAGCAGGAGTTGCTTGGGAACGTTCTGAAAATCGAGGCTGTGCCAAGTTAACAAACAGCGGTGTTTCATCTACAATAATTTGCATAATACTCAAAAACGGAACGGAAACAAGACTGCCAATATTTTCAGCTCCAAACCCTGCTTCAAAAACCAACAGGTTATTGTCAATACGAGCGCTCTCAAAAGTGTATCCTGCCAGAAAAAAAAGTGTCATAGGGCGAAATTCGTCATTGATGGATTTGGGGAGTTTAGGTTCAAAAGAGAGATACTCAATGCGGCACAAAATTCCAAAGTTCTGTTCTTGCTCAAACAGGTAAATCAGTAATTCCTGAATATGTTTTTGCATTAAATCACGATAATGTTCACTGTTGATGATGTCGATCAGCATTTTTTTCACTTCATAGATTTTATTGCCATTATACCATCTTCGATGCGCACAAACCCTGTCATGGCATTCATTACAGCGAAGCCCTCAAATGAACTGATATCAGCTACGCGAATAGGGCTTACATGTAACAATCCTGATGCAATGAGACGTGCGCGGGTTGTGCCTTCAAGCAAGGGGGAATCAGGCGTAAACCAGCGTCCTTCTTTTAAAAAGGCTACATTGGCAATAGGGGTGTCGCTGATGGCACCATTTTTAATAATAAGAACCGTCTCGGCAAGGCCGCGTTGATCAAAAAGTTTATCAAGAGCAGTACGATCGGCATATTTGAATGCGTAATCAATGGCATCATCATAAACCAAAGCAAAACTTTTGGGAATCTGTTGGAGATAAGGATGATAGGTAATTTGTTGTCTATGGCCATCATAAAGAATACGTGCACGGTAAATACCCTGTGTTGGAGCATCCTGCAACACAGCTTCAAGCGCAAACGCTTTTGAACCGAGTGTCCGTGCAACGCGTTCCTGATGATAGGGCAGATATTGGGCTATGCCATCAATGACTTTGATGGTTTCAAGAAAACGCATCACTCTTGTGAAAAAAGAGCCGTAGAGATGTAGCGCTCACCCGTGTCACAAAGAATAGTGACAATTGTCTTGCCTTGATTTTGCGCTCGTGATGCTACTTGCATGGCGGCAAAAACATTCGCGCCAGCAGAAATCCCCACAAGCAGCCCCTCTTCTTTAGCCAGTTTTTTGGCCGTGGCAATAGCATCTTCGTTGCTGACCGTAATAACCTCGCCATAGAGTGTGGTGTTGAGTACATCAGGAATAAAACCTGCGCCAATGCCTTGAATTTTATGTGCACCAGCACTACCGCCTGAGAGTACGGGTGAATCTGTAGGCTCAACCGCAATCAGTTCAATGTGAGCAAGCGTATCGCGCAGTGCTTCACCTGTTCCGGTAAGTGTGCCTCCCGTTCCCACAGCCGCTACAAAAATATCAACATTGTTCTCGGTATCACGTAAAATTTCTTGGGCAGTAGTTTCACGATGAATTTGCGGATTGGCAGGGTTTTGAAACTGCTGCAAAACAATAGAATTGCTAAGGGTCTGTTGTAGCTCATTGGCAGTATCAATGGCTCCTTTCATTCCTGCAGCAGCAGGTGTAAGCACCAATTGGGCTCCCAGCGCTTTAAGCAGATTGCGGCGTTCTAAGCTCATAGATTCAGGCATGGTTAGGATGAGTTTTAGCCCCAGTGCCGCACATATGGAAGCAAGAGCAATACCGGTATTACCGCTGGTGGGTTCAATAATGGTGCTCTCTTTATTGATCAGACCTTCTTGCATGGCGTTACGAATCATATTAAAACCGATGCGATCCTTGACCGAACTGGTTGGATTCATAAATTCGCATTTTCCCAATATGGTGGCACCACTCTGTTTTGAAGGGCCTTGTAGCTTTACCAGTGGGGTGTTTCCAATAAGTTCGGTGATATTTTCGGCAATGTTCATGGGGTACTCCCTAAATTAATGTTGGTGACAATCATAATATGAAATGGTGTAAAAAGCATACAAAACCTACCGATTTACTCAACAATACCGGTTCCGGCTGCATTGGCGGCATGAAAAATGATGGTACCGTGACGTTGTGCATAATAGCGCATCAGTAGCTTTTGTAACGTAGGTTCGATAGAAGGCATAAACCAGGCATTGTTACTGATAGCAATCATGTATTGCGGTGATCCAATATAGAGCTCTTCACAGGTCGCTTCATAACAAACGGCATTACGAAAAGGGATGCCTTTGATTATAAAAGTGCTTGGAGTATCGGCACTGACATAGTCTGAAGCACCATCAAAAAACATTTCGTTTATATAATGGCCTATAAATTTAGGCAGCGGTATGTATTCGCCAAACGGAACAAGCGTCATTTTTTTTGCAATCTGTTCGCGCCCTTCATGAAAGAAGTATGTTACGTTGTAATTATTGTTATCCTCGTAATAGAGCGCGCCCGTTACAATGGCAATGTCGTGTGACTTTTCACGCAGCTTTTCCAGAAGATCGGGATGAAGGTTTAAAAAAAGTGCAAATGCCGATTCTGGCAAAACAACAACATCGTAGTGTTCTTTTATGGCAGTGTCAATGGCATCAAAATTAAATTGATTGATACGCGGTTGCATGTAAGGTTTCCATTTGAGCTCTTGCGGCACGTCCATGGCGATCAGCTTGATTTTTAGCGGCGGCAGCGTTTTGGGCGTATGGTGGATGTGTAAAGCGGGCAAAAGCAATAGCAAAGCAAGATATTTTTTTTTCTCTTTACATGTAAGAAAAAGTGTTAGTGCAAGCAGAATAAGAAGAAATTGCCATTTAGCCACACCAAAGTAGCTGTTGATAAAAGGCAGCTCCATTTGGAGCCAGTTAAAATCAAAGGGTTCAAAAAAGCTAAGTCCAAAAAGAATCAATGCACGTTGCCACGGTTTTTTTCCAAAAGCTACCAGAGCAAAAAAAAGCGCATAAACAGCGCCAAAACCGACACTGACAATGGGAACCATATAGTTCGAATCGTAATAGCGAAAACTAAAACCGATCCAGTAAAACCACAACAAACCAATAAAAAATCCTGCAATAACCAAAGCGCGCAGCGGCAAAAGAAATAAAAGAGTATAGGCACTTAGAGCTAGGACGGTATTTAGCGCCATGAGGCTTAGGTTAAAATGTTCCAAATAAATAAAAGCAGAAAAACTGATAGTTAAGGCCAAGGCATATAAAAAGCTTTGGCGTGGTGATAAATTGTGCAGTGTATTCATGAATGGGATTATACATGTTTTTTTCTTCCCTCTGAGATCCGTCTGGGGTTTTTAGAGGTGCCCTGAAGTCTTTTATTTCAGCTACTCTTGATTACCATAAGATATCTCTATATGACATGGAGCCTGAATGACACCATCAGAGCGTTATAAAAAATTAAAAGAGTACCTCTCTAGTGAGAACCCAGTACTGCTTGATGCCATAAATCATTATGAAACAGTGGATAAAATTTCCCGAAACATTGGCTTGCTTGCAGAAGATGAAACCTATACCACACACATTTCGTGGTGGCCGATGATTTCGATATTGGGGACTTTTTCAGCCGGAAAATCCACCTTTTTAAATGATTATATTGGCCAAAAGGTACAACAAAGCGGTAATCAGGCGGTCGATGATAAATTTACCGTGGTGTGTTACGCTGAGAATGATGGCGTTACCACACTCCCGGGTCTTGCTCTCGATGCCGATCCCCGCTTTCCATTTTATAACATCAGTGAAGAGGTTAAAAAAGTTGATGCGGGTGATGGCAACCGTGTGGATCTTTATTTACAGCTTAAAAGCGTAAAAGCCGAGGTATTAAAAGGCAAAATTTTGATAGACTCTCCCGGTTTTGATGCCGATAGCCAGCGAGATGCTATTTTGCGCATTACCAGCCATATTGTCGAAATGTCAGATTTGGTTTTGGTCTTTTTTGATGCACGCCATCCCGAACCCGGTGCAATGCGTGATACCTTAAAGCACCTTGTCGCCACAACCATTAATCATCGTGACGCCAATAAGGTGCTTTATGTTTTAAATCAGATCGATACCACCTCACGCGAAGATAACCTAGAAGAAGTGATTGCCTCATGGCAACGGGCTTTGGCACGAGAGGGTTTGATTTCTGGTAACTTTTATGCCATCTACAGCGATTCTGCGATAGAGCATCTTAATGATACGACGCTCATGAATCGGCTGCGCAGTAAAAGAGACGCAGATTTGATACGCATTACCCAGCGTATGGAAAAAGTCAGTATTGAACGTTCGTATCGTATTATTAAAGCTTTAGAAGATATTGCTAACGGCATTAAAATGCGCCAACTGCCAAGATTGCAGGAGATATTGGTAGGATGGTCACGCAAAGTATTTTATTCTGATCTGGCAGTTCTTGTTGCTGTGGCAGGCATGTTGGGATGGCTAGAGTTTCAACTTGGCGTACTTTCGCCACTTTTTTCTACACTTTTAGGCAGCGTAGGTATTTTAGGCGGACTTGTAACGCTGTTACTGTTTTTTCATTTTAAGATTGCGCGCTTTTTTACCAACCGTGAAGTAGCCAAATATCAAAAAAATGAGCCGCATCTTGCACATGCTATTAGCTATAACACAAAATGGTGGCGTGCATTTTTAGGATTTTCACGTAAAAACTGGCAACGTTCGAATATAAAACGTATTACTGAAACGGTTGAAGCATCGCGTGCACTGATTCAAAAACTAAACGATCAGTTTATCTCGCCATCAGGTACGCATCCCTCTTCATAACGATACTTAATTGTCCGTTTACACCCGTGCTCTCGGGTGTTCAGGGATATTAGAGGCGCACTAAAGTATAATAACCAAATTTTTTTACAAGGATTCCACTATTATGGACACAAACGCACTGGTGCAATTTTTACCCATACTTATTTTTATTGGTATATTTTATTTTATTATTTTACGCCCTCAACAACAGCAGGTTAAACGCCATCAAGAGATGATAGCCGGACTCCAAAAAGGAGATAAAGTTGTTACCAGCGGCGGCTTGATTGTTGAAATTAAAAAAGTTGAAGATGCTTTTTTCTCTGTAAAAATCAGCGACGAAATCGTTGCCAAACTTGATAAGCAATCTATTGCGAGAAAGTATGAGGATGAAGCTTAATTTCCGTCTTTTTATTTTTATAGCAGCACTGCTGTTTGGAGTGATCTTTTCGGCACCATCGTTACTGCAGATGGATAAAGGTGCCAAGATTACGTTGGGACTTGATTTGCAAGGCGGCTTGCACATGCTGCTTGGCGTTAAAACCGAAGAAGCATTGAAATCGCGTCTTAAATCGGTGGCATCAAGTGTAAAACACTACAGCACCCGCGAAGATGTCATTATTGATGACTTGAGTGTGAATGATGAAGAGGTTTCATTTGTCTTGCTTGATAGTGATGATGTTGCGGGCATGGATGCCATGCTTGCAACTATTGAGGGGTTAAGCAGTACAAAAGAGGGTGAAAAATATCGTTTGCATTTTGGAGTTGAAGCTGTTGCTAAGATTAAAGAGCAAGCTATTGAGCAGGCGATAGAAACCATTCGTAATCGACTTGATCAATTTGGATTGGCCGAGCCAACGGTAGCGCGTCAGGGTGAAGATAAGATTTTAGTGGAACTGCCCGGTATTAAAACAGCCGAAGATGAAAAACGCGCACGCGAGCTGATTTCACGCGCTGCTAAGCTGGAGTTGATGGCAGTGGATGAAGATCGTGCGATGCGCGTGTATCAGATGAGTGCTTCTGAAGCGGCTGAATATGGTGATGTTATTTTAGAAGATGCCCATCAGGCAGGCGTGAAATATCTGGTACGCGAGATTCCCATCTTAGACGGTTCGATGCTAACCGATGCCCAAGTTGGATTTGATCAAAACAACAAGTCTATTATTAACTTTGCGCTTAACTCCGAAGGGGCTCAAATTTTTGGCGATTTTACGGGTAAAAATGTCAATAAACGCTTAGCCGTTGTACTTGATGGCAAAGTGATGAGCGATCCGGTGATTAATGAGCGTATCGGAGGGGGGCATGGGCAGATTAGTGGTAACTACACGGTCTCTTCAGCCAACGATTTAGCGATTGCTTTGCGCTCAGGCGCACTACTGGCTCCGATATACCTGATGGAAAAACGCTCTGTTGGTCCAAGTCTTGGAGCTGATAGTATTCAAGCGAGTATGATGGCGCTGATTGGCGGTTTTGTACTGGTTATTGGATTTATGGTTGTTTATTATCGCATGGCGGGCATTATTGCCAATATTGCACTGGTGGCGAATCTCTTTATTATTTTGGCGGTGATGGCACTTTTTGGTGCCACGCTAACGCTACCGGGTATGGCCGGCATTGTACTAACGGTAGGGATGGCAGTGGATGCCAATGTCATTATCTCTGAGCGGGTTCGTGAATTGCTCTATCAGGGTGTTTCAATTCATAAAGCGATTGAAGAGGGCTACGCTAATGCAATGCGCGCTATTTTGGATGCCAATATTACAACATTGATTGCGGCTGTGGTACTGTATGCTTATGGCAGCGGCGCGGTTAAAGGCTTTGCCATTACTATCAGTATTGGGATCTTGGCATCAATGCTAACCGCTATTTTGGGCACACATGGTATTTATGAGATGCTTGAATCAAAAATTCAAAAAACTAAAAACCTTGTCCATTGGTTTGGCGTGAGTAAAGGAGCATAGATGGAGTTTTTTAAATACACACGCACCTACAACTTTATGGGACGCTCCAAAATTGCAATAATGTTTTCGATTGCATTGGTTTTGAGCTCTTATTTGATGCTTTTTATCAATGGATTGAATTTTGGGGTTGACTTTGCCGGCGGTACGATTGTGCAGGTCAAATACGATACTGCAGCACCCATAGATACCGTACGTGAACGTCTTAAAAGTAATCCGATTTTTACCGATGCCACGATTACCAAATTTGGTTCGGATGAAGAGATTATTATCCGTCTCTCAGGCTCAAGCCAAAATGTTCAAAGCGATGTGGGGGATGCTACAACGCAAGCACTTAAAGATACCGGTAATTTTGAAGTTCGGCGTGTTGATATGGTGGGTCCTAAAGTAGGGGGCGAGCTTCGTGAAAAAGGGATGATGTCGCTTTTCTTGGCAACATTAGGAATTTTGATTTATGTGGCATTTCGATTTGAGTGGCGTTTTGGCGTGGCTTCTATTGTTGCGCTTGTGCATGATATTTCAATTGCTGTTGGCGCATTGGCACTGTTTCAAATTCCCGTCAATCTTGATGTTTTGGCAGCATTGCTTACAATTTTGGGATATTCGCTTAATGATACGATTATCGTTTTTGACCGTATCCGAGAAGGTATTACTATCTCTAAATCGACAGCGCTAGATAGCGTGATTAATGAATCGATTACGCGTACCCTTTCACGTACGACATTAACATCGTTAACGACATTTTTTGTGGTTTTAACACTCTATCTTTTTGGTGGTGAAATCATTAATGCCTTTGCGTTTACCCTTTTAGTGGGTATTATTGTGGGAACGTACAGTTCTATTTTTGTAGCATCACCAATCTTGATGTGGTTTGGTTTTGATATCAAAGGGTATCGTGCCAAACTGGTTGAAAAAAGTAAACGTGAAGCTGAACGAGAGCGTATGCGAGCACAATTTGAACAGGGCGTGGTTTAAGTTCGTAAGAGCAATGATACTTGAGGTTATTTTGACTTCATTTCAGGAGGATTTTTATGGATTGGGGTAAAGTCATCTATGTTTTTTTTACGTTGATGTCATTGACATCGACGGCAGGGTTTTTATATGAGCATAGTGCTATTGCACTCTTTGTGGCAGCCAGCTTGAACCTTGTATCGACGATTTTAAAAATCGGTGTACGCAATCTGCTCTCTGCTGAGCTGTTTGCCAGTTCTTTGGTGGCGGATTTACACTTGATTCCGGCATTTATCTATTTGGAGATTGCCGGAAATATGACCTGGGCGGTTGCACTCTCTATTGGTGCACTGATTGCCAATGTCTTTTCAATTGTACTTGTCTTTATTGAAAGTGCCCGCGTTCGCGAAGAGTATTAATCATAACGCAGACCTTCGGGTACTGCATTTTTTCTTACATGTAAACCATTTCCTCAGGAGCAATTGTGGAGTATCGTCCATCCGAAATTGAAAAAAAGTGGCAAGACTATTGGCAAAAGCATCGCAGTTTTGAGCCTTCCGATGATTTCTCAAAACCCAAAAAATACATTCTCAGTATGTTCCCGTTTCCTAGCGGACGTCTGCATATGGGACATGTGCGTAACTACTCTATCAGTGATGCTTTTGCCCGTTATTATCGTCAGCAAAACTTCAATGTACTGCACCCAATCGGTTTTGACAGCTTTGGAATGCCGGCTGAAAACGCGGCAATCAAAAACGGTTCGCATCCCAAAGGGTGGACGTACGATAATATTGATTATATGAAAAATGAGTTCTATTCTCTTGGGTTCTCCTTTTCACGTGATCGTGAGATGGCGACAAGCGATAAACTGTACACCAAGTTTGAGCAGGGCTTTATTATTGATATGTATGAAAAAGGGCTGCTGTATCGTGAAAAAGGGTTACTAAACTGGTGTCCTAACGATCTGACGGTTTTGGCTAATGAGCAGGTGGTAGATGGATGCTGCTGGCGCTGTGACACCCCGATTGTCAAAAAAGATATGAATCAGTATTACTTTAAAATCACTGATTACGCGGATGAACTTTTAGATGATCTGAAAAAACTTGAAGCAGGGTGGCCAAAACAGGTTTTGACAATGCAGGAGAACTGGATTGGAAAGTCTAACGGTTTGGCATTTGATCTGCATTTTGATGAGGCCAGTAAAGCAAAACTTGGAGGTAATTTTGAATCTTTTGATGTCTTTACCACACGTCCCGATACCATTTATGGCGTGACCTACAGCGCATTGGCCCCCGAGCATGAAATCGTAACGTATTTGATAGAGCATAAACTGCTAGATGACGCAGTGATTGCTCAAATTGAAGCGATGAAAAATGCGTCATCCATTGATAGACAAAAAGAGAAAAGCGGTGTGGCGCTGGGCTTACATGTAAAGCATCCGCTCAGCGGTGAAAACGTGCCGGTATGGGTGGCGAATTTTGTCCTTATGGATTATGGCTCAGGTGCGGTGATGGCGGTTCCGGCGCATGATGAGCGTGATTATGACTTTGCTACCAAGTACGCTTTAAAAATCAAACCGGTCATTAAACCTTTTGAGGGTGATTTAGCTGAAAATGCTGCTTTTACCGATGTGGGAGTGCTTTTTAATTCACAGCATTTTGATGGGATGCGTTCAGATGATGCCAAAAGCGCGGTGATTGAGTATTTTGAATCGAAACACATGGGTCAAAAAACTACCAATTACAAACTCAAAGATTGGGGTGTGTCGCGTCAGCGCTACTGGGGTGCACCGATTCCGTTTGTGCATTGTGATGATTGCGGTTTGGTGATGGAAAACAAAGAAAATCTTCCTATCGCTTTACCGGATGATATTGAGATTACGGGAGAGGGCAATCCTCTTGAAAAGCATCCGACATGGAAGCATTGCAAATGTCCTAAATGTGGCAAAGATGCCACGCGCGAAACCGATACGATGGATACCTTTGTGCAATCAAGCTGGTACTTTTTACGCTTTTGTGCGTCTGCACAAAACTGGAATGAGGAAGCATTTTCAGCAGAGCAGTTAAAGTACTGGATGGGGGTTGATCATTATGTCGGCGGGATTGAGCACGCCGTGTTGCACCTGTTGTATGCGCGTTTTTTTACTAAAGTATTCCGTGATTTGGGTTATCTGGATTTTGATGAACCGTTTGATAAACTCTTAACACAGGGCATGGTGCTCAAAGACGGCGCGAAGATGAGCAAGTCCAAAGGCAATACGGTTGATCCTGATGCGATTATTGAGAAGTACGGCGCGGATACGGCGCGACTGTTTATTCTGTTTGCCGCACCGCCAACACAAGAGCTGGAGTGGAACGATAGCGCCGTTGAAGGGGCGTACCGTTTCTTAAAACGTTTTGCTGATCGTGCCTCAAATATTGTTACATGTAACACCATACCGCAGATCGATCATAGCAGTTTAAACAAAGAAGAGAAACTTGCACGGATGAAGGTTTATGAAGCACTCAAACGTGCGCATGAGGTTTATCAAGAGCGCTATACTTTTAATACCATGATCGCGGGTGTCATGGAAGCGATGAATGCGCTCAATGATCAAAGCAATGCTGATGTCTGGAGTGAAGGTTACTGGATTTTACTTGGTATCATGGAGCCTATCATTCCTCACTTAGCGTGGGAACTTAGTGATACCTACTTTACATGTAAGAATCTCACTCCCGTAGAGGTGAAAGAAGAGGTTTTTGTTGTTGACACTATCACTCTTGGTGTTTCAATTAATGGCAAAAACCGTGCTGAAATCGAAGTGGGAGCTAATGATGACAATGAGATGATTTTAGCTGCAGCCAAAACGGCAGCGGCTAAGTGGATTGAGGATAAAGTCATTGTTAAAGAGATTATTGTGCCTAAGAAATTGGTTAATATCGTCATTAAAGGCTAATAATGCGTTTAGGGATATGGATAGTCATTGTAATGTTAATAACAGGGTGCGGTTACCGTCCTAGCTCCCAATATGCCAAAAATGTGGTGTTAGACTCGGTAAGTACTGAGGTTGAGGTTTCTTTGCGCGATCCTGAAAACTCGGTACTTATTAAAGATGCTATCAATCGTGCCGTTCTGGAGCGTTTTCGTGCTTCATTGACAGAAAAAGGTAGTGCCAAAACGCATTTACGCCTTCAGGTGGATGCTATAAATTTTAGTCCGTTGCAGTATAATCAACAAGGGTATATCATCACGTATCGCACGACGCTTTCGATGAAAATATTGCGAATGACGGCAGAGCGAAACAAAGCATACCGTTCGCACGGTTTGTATGATTTTGCTATTGAACCAAACTCTATTATCTCTGATCAGGCACGTTTTGAAGCAATTGAAAAATGCGCTCAAAAAGCAATTGACAGTTTTGTTGCTCAGGTAGCCTCTGAAGGAGCAAAATAATTGGACCTATATCTGCCCCAAAAGTGCGTTCAATCTTTACGTGTAAGGGTTAATATCCTTATATTCTGCCCCAAAAGGGCAAGCTTTAGTGCCACAGCGGCTAGCGTAGCATTTTGGGCTTTGCTCATCTGGCGTTTTAATTAAAAAGGGGAGTCTCCATGACGGTACATCAAATCATAAAAAAAGCCGTAGAGCGCCTTAAAGAAGAGGGCAAGCTGTTGACCCCTGATGTCTATACTGAAATTTTTTGTCAGGAAGCTAAGAAATCGGGTATCTTGGTAGAAGATTGCTCTCAGGTTGACAAATTTTTGAATTTACTTGATAAAGATTATCAAGCTGAGATCAAGCAGTACCGTGTCAAAACAACACAAGAGCTGGTGCGCTTTTTAATCTCAAAAATCAATCGCATGCAACCAACACAATGTGCCGAAACACTTGAGGCACTGCGTAATCTTTCCAAACGTATTTTACAAAGTGTTGAAGTGCTGCATAATGCGGAAGCCAGTGAACTGTCTCGTAAAAGTATAGGCATACTTGATAAAGCGCATTCTGCTTCGGAGTTGGAGCAGTTGCGTCAAGCCTGGATGAATTTTTTAGCCATTTATGATGATACCTACTTATATAAACTCTCTAAAATCGGTAAGGTTTATGCTACGGACCTCAAACGTACAATAGAGACGCTGGATATTGAAGGGGGGAGTGCTACGCGTGCCAACGAAGGCGAACTGCAAAAAGCCGCCACACTTTTAATTGCTTCGTTTGTCCCCTCGATTGCTTCAAGCGTGAATGATCATATTGCTTCGTTGTCTTCTACACTTCGTAACGATCCAAGTTTGATTAGTACCGGTAGCATGGAAAAAGAGATTAAAGAGATCATTAAACTGCGTATTACACTGGATAAATCAAGTGTGCGTGACATGGTGGCATCACTTGATACGATACTGGACAAACTCTCGATACAGCTAATTGATCTCATTGATCGCAGCGATGTATCAACTTCTGAGATTCAAGATATTAGAAGAGAGCTTGAAGCGCTGGAAGAACATAAACATAATGATTTTCAAACGGCACATAAAAAGCTCTTAACCATTGCAACCGCATTGGAAGAGCGCACGGAACTTTTAAGTAGTGATCTTAAAACACACAATGAAAAAGTAGGTCAGTTAAGCCAAAAGGTGCTTAAACTAGAAGCCGAACTCCAAAAAGCCCAGCGTGCATCACGTGAGGATTTTTTAACCAAACTTTATAACAAGCGTGCGCTGGATGAATATTTGAATATCAAAGAGGGTGAATTTGCACGTTATGGTCGTAATTTCTCTGTAGTGTTGTTTGATCTGGATCATTTTAAAATAGTGAATGATACCTATGGGCATGAGGCCGGGGACGCCGTGTTGGCAGGATTTGCAAAAATTATAAAAAAAGAGAGCAGAGACGTTGATATTATTGGACGTTTTGGGGGTGAAGAGTTTTTAGCGCTTCTTAGCGATACCGATCTTGAAGGGGCTAAAGTATTCGCAAACAAAGTCAACAAAAACGTGGCCAAGACCAAATTTATGTATAAAGGTGAACGTATTGACGTTACCGTAAGCGGCGGTATCGCGCAGCGTAGCACTCATGTGTCGCTAAAAGCGGTTTTAAATGCTGCAGATGAGTATCTTTACCGCGCCAAACAAAATGGACGTAACTGTATTGAACCGGCGTAAGCGTTAAAAAATGAAGCCTCTTGAAACCTTTTTAGACGCGAAACCGCTCTATTATGACGTGATTGATTATGATCGTATGCCACGTATTTATGCGAGCATCAAATCGCTGTTCTCTTTGCCGAAAATTATTCATGTTGTGGGTACGAACGCCAAGGGCTCTAGCGGGCGTTATCTGGCCGTTGCGTTGCATCGTCTTGGGTTTGATACCGGACACTACAGCTCGCCGCACATCCTAAAATTTAATGAGCGTATTTGGCGTCAAGATTCCAATGTCAGTGATAGCACCCTTGAGGGCGCTCACCAATGGCTTTTGAGCCATCTTGACAAAGCAGATGCCGAGGCATTGAGTTATTTTGAATACACAACCCTGCTGGCGATGCGAGTGTTTGAGGGGTGTGATTATGTGGTACTTGAGGCTGGGCTTGGTGGTGAGCATGACGCTACCAACGTCTTTGAAAAAGTGCTGTCGCTTTTTACACCGATTGATTATGATCATCAAGCTTTTTTGGGAGACTCAATCGAAGCCATAGCTACAACTAAAATGCGATCCATGGCGGCGGTTGCACTTTGTGCGCGTCAACCGCATCCTAAAAGCTATGAGGTATGCAATACAGTAGCTACCCAGCGGGGTGCACGTGTTTATGATGTAGAAAAAATGCTTGAGCCTGCACACCATGAAGCGATTATGGAGTTAGTGCAACGGCAGCATCTTCCCAAGTATATGGCCGATAATATTAGCAATGCCTGGGCGGCTTTGATGCTCTTGGGCTTTGAACCAAAAGCATCATTTTTTGAGGCAACACCACTTTTTGGACGGATGACACCACTGCGTGAAAATATTTTTTTGGATGTGGGCCACAATCCATTGGCGGCGCAAGCTATTGTAGGTCATTTTAAAGATCAAAAAATCCGTTTAGTCTATAACACCTATGCCGATAAAGATTATGCAGCCATTTTAACGATTTTAAAACCAATTGTTGTGTGTGTTGAAATTATCGCCATAGAGAGTCAGCGCCGCGCTGTACTTGAAGTATTAAAAGAGCGTCTGGATGCTTTAGAAATGGAGTATGAAACGCACCTTACATGTAAGGATGAGCATACCTATTTAGTGTTTGGATCTTTTAGCGTGGCCGAAGCATTTTTAACCCTGCATCCTGAGTTGAAACCGCATCTCTAAAATCACTTCATAAATCAAATATTAATGAAATATCGTTACTTTGCCGATATTTGGGTAAAATTAGCATTAATAAACGTAAAAATCATGTAAAAGTTACTAATGAGATGAATGAAAAACTGACGCTTACTATTCACGGTACACGCCATGGACTCAAACAGTATGAACTGGGATATGAATTTAAAAAAGTGGTTTATTTAGGGGTATTTGTACTTTTTTTGCTCATTTCAATGGGGGCATTTAGTATTATCTATTTAAATGCATCCCTTGATATTAGCAAAGAAGAAGAAGCGTATGCCCGAAGTGAATATGAAAACATGAAGCAGACGCATGAAACGCTTTATGAAACGATGACGCAGGCACAGCAAGACCTTAGCGACAAAGAAAATGAGTTGCATGAAACCTATAGCAGGCTTGAACAGATTGAAGCACGTATGGGACTTATTAATACCGAAGAGATGCCTTTTGATGTGCGTATTGATATGGCCGAGGTTACGGCCGATCAGATGGGGCGTCTTTTTGAATACATTCCAAACGGATCGCCCATTGAATATAACGGTATTACCAGTAAATTTGGCTATCGGATTCATCCTAAACTGGGGACTAGAGAGTTTCATCGCGGTACCGATTTGAAAGCTAAAATGGATACGCCAGTGTATGCTACGGCAGATGCCGTGGTGGAGTATTCGGGCTATCATAAAACCAGTGGTTATGGTAATCTTGTAATTTTAGATCACAATTACGGCTTTCGCACTTTTTTTGGACATTTAAACAAAACGGTTGTCAGTTCGGGCACGTATGTTAAAAAAGGCGACCTTCTAGGTTATACCGGTAACAGTGGTCTTAGTAATGGGCCACATTTGCATTATGAAGTTCGATTTGTACAGCATGCTCTTAACCCTTACTGGTTTATAAAGTGGACGAGTGAAAATCCTCGGGATATATTTGAAAAGGAACAAAAAGTACCATGGCAATCTTTAATAGCAGCGATGACACCACAAGATCAAAAAATCATAGCAATACCTCAATCATTACGGCAGGAGCCCGCTTTAGCGGCGAACTAAAACTAGAATGTGCACTCTTTATTGATGGTGAGATCGAAGGCAGTATTGTTTCAAGCGGTGAAATTACCATAGGAAAGTCGGGCAAAATTACAGGTGACGTTGTAGCAAAGAGTGTGATTGTCAGCGGCCATGTTGAGGGTACCGTAGATGCACAGCGCATTGAAATTCATGCGGAGGGAAGTGTGAAAGGTACGTTGATTTCTAACGAACTCATTATTGAAGCCAAAGGGATCTTTATTGGGGAGAGCCGCATCAAAGATAAACCCGTGAAAGAGACAAAGAGCGCATAAGCGAGTTTTGCTACAATAGCGCCTAAAAAAGGTGCGGTGTGATTCAGTCGCGGTTGTTTGAACAGTTCAAATTACAAACATTTAATTTTGATCTTCTCATTTGTGAAGATGCCAAAGAAGCCAAAGAGCTTGCCGATGTGGCCGCGTATTTTGAACGTGACGCGATTGTTTTTCCCGATCTTCGTGCTACCTATCTTGATGATCTGCGCTCTTATGGCGAAGAGCTGATACACCTGTTTGCAGCACTGCGTGAATATGCTACATGTAAGCATAAACCACTGGTTATTTCCCCATTTAAAACCCTGCTGTTTCCGTTTCCAAAACCCTCACTTCTTGAGGGGATGACATTAGAATTTGGAGCTACGATTCCTCTCAAAGCCTTTAAAGAGCAGATGCTGCGATGGGGATACAGCTTTGTTGATATTGTCCAGGTTGAGGGTGAAATTTCGTTTCGCGGCGATATTTTTGATATTTTTATTCCCACACATGAGCACCCCTATCGTATTTCGCTCTTTGATGAAGAGATTGAAGAGATCAAGGCCTTTGAAACCGAAACGCAGCGCACGCAAGGTGACGAGCTTGATGCTATTGCCCTTATTCCTGCTTTTTACGCTTTGGATGAAGCGGCGTATGATGCCTTACATGTAAAGGTATCTCAAAGTCAAAGCGATAGTTTTGTTAAAGATATTGCTTCACTTGGATTATGGTATTTAGATGATCTGGCCGAGCCTTTTATTGAAGGTAAAAAGGCGTGCTTTATTAAGCCCTTGGATGATCTGCTTAAAGATGTGTATCTCTTAAACGATCCCAAAGTTGATGCGGCTTGTTTTGAATCTCTTGGCGTTGTTCCCGAAGCCGCGCATTACAAAGAGCTTGCCGTGACGGATGTGCCCACGCTTTTAAAGGTGCACGAAAAGAAAAAAATCACTATCATCGCTTCAAGTGAAGCACAGATCAAAGCAGCGGGTGTTTATGATACCAGTGGCTTACATGTAAGGTTCTCACCTCTTATTATGAGCATGATTGGTGATGATGAGCTGATTGTTTCGCTGAATAAACCCCAAAAGAAAAAACGCCGTCGTAAGAGCTCTTTGATTCTTGATGATCTTAAACCGGGTGATTATGTCGTACACGAAGAGTATGGCGTTGGTGTGTTTGAGAAGATTGAACAAGCGGAAATACTTGGGGGCGTGAAAGACTTTGTTAAAATTCGCTATCAAGGCGATGAGAAGGTATTGCTGCCTGTTGAAAATCTTGATGCCATTGATCGCTACATTGCCAGTGGCGGGGTTCCTGCGCTGGATCGTCTGGGCAAGGGTGGTTTTGTCAAGCTTAAAGAGAGTGTGCGTAAACGTCTGTTTGAGATTGCGGGCGAAATCATTAACACGGCTGCCGCGCGCGCACTGATTAAAGCGCCAATGATCCAAACTAACCACAACGATCTTAAAGCGTTTCAAAAGCTAGCAGGGTTTGAGTATACCGATGATCAGAGCGAATCCATTAACGAGATTATTACCGATATGGGATCGGGGCAGATTATGGATCGTCTGCTCAGCGGTGATGTGGGATTTGGAAAAACCGAAGTAGCCATGAATGCTATTTTTGCATGTGTACGCGCCGGGTATCAAGCAGCGCTTATTGTGCCTACCACACTGCTGAGCGCACAGCATTTTACCTCCATTTCGCAGCGCTTTGCTAACAGCGGTATTCCTATGGCCAAGCTGGATCGTTTTGTGACACCCGCACACAAGAAAAAGGTACTCTCGGCTCTTGCTAGCGGCGATATACAAGTGGTTATTGGCACCCATGCGCTTTTTGGAACCACGTTTAATCGTCTGGGATTGGTGATTATTGATGAAGAGCATAAATTTGGGGTCAAACAAAAAGAGAAACTCAAGCAGATGTATGAGCGGGTGCATCTGCTAAGCATGTCGGCCACGCCGATTCCTAGAAGCCTTAATCAGGCACTAAGTTCTATTAAAAGTATGAGCCAGCTGCTTACCCCGCCAAGCGAGCGTCAGGGGGTACGCACCTTTGTAAAAGCGTATGATGAAAAGCTTATTAAAGAGGTGATTATGCGTGAACTGCGCCGTGGCGGGCAGGTGTTTTACGTGCACAACTCTATTGATCATATGCCCATTAAAGAGGGTGAGCTCAAAGCCATTATGCCTAACTTGCGTATTTTGATGCTGCACTCTAAAGTCTCTGCAATCGAAACCGAAAATGAGCTGCTTAAGTTTGAAAACGGCGAATACGATTTGATGCTGGCAACCTCCATTATAGAATCGGGCATTCACATGCCGCGCGTGAATACCATGATTATTGATGGTGCCGATCGTTTTGGCATTGCCGATTTACACCAGTTGCGTGGTCGGGTAGGGCGCGGCAGCATGGAAGGATTTGCCTATTTTATTGTTGAAGACCGCGATAAACTGACCGATGAAGCCAAAAAACGTTTGATCGCACTGGAATCTAACAGCTTTTTAGGCAGCGGTTCGGTGCTGGCGTATCATGATCTTGAAATCCGTGGCGGCGGTAATCTGGTGGGCGATGCACAAAGCGGGCATATTAAAAATATTGGCTATTCGCTTTATTTGAAAATGCTAGAAGATGCCATTCAAGAGCTGAGCAATACGCAAGAGACGCTTAAAGCCAAGGTAGATATTAAACTGGCCATTTCCGCCTATTTGAGTGATGAAATTGTTACCACAGATCGCTTGCGGCTTGAGCTTTATCGCCGTCTTAGTCAATGCGAGGAGCCAACGGAGATTTATGAGATTGAAGAAGAAACCATCGATCGTTTTGGAACGCTTGATACCCCCACCAAACAGTTTTTTGAATTGATGGTCATTAAGCTGCTGGCACTAAATAAAAAGATTCGTACCATCAGCTCGTACGGCCAGAACATTACTATTGAATATGCCAACACCACCAAAGAGCATATTAAAAGTGATAGTAAAGATGATGACGATATCATTAAAGCCGTATTGCATTATCTGCGCAATGCCAAGCCTAAGCAGCTCTAACACGAAGGAACCGTTATGAAAATTGCATTTATTGGTGACATTATTGGCCGTCCGGGACGCAGTATCATCAAAGAGCATCTGCCGCGTTTGCGCAAAGAGCATGGCATCGATTTTGTCATTGCCAATTATGAAAACGCTTCGCATGGGTTTGGGCTGAGTGCTAAAAATGCCAAAGAGCTTTTTAATTGCGGTATTAATGTTATGACAGGGGGCAATCACACGTGGGATAAAAAAGAGATTGTGGCCTTGTTTGATCAATTTGAGATTATGCGTCCGCATAATTATCCCGATGGCGTAGCAGGAACCGGGCTAAAAGTGTATGAAGTGTGCGGCGAAATGCTGGCCGTATTGAATCTGATGGGACACTACGCAATGCCAATGGTGAACAACCCTTTTATCTGCGCCACAAACGAAATTGAGGCCTTACATGTAAAGGGTGTGAAGCATATTTTTATTGATATGCATGCCGAAGCCACCAGCGAAAAACGCGCACTCATGATGATGTTTCAAGGCAAAGTCAGCGCCATTGTGGGAACACACACCCATGTGGGCACGGATGATTTTCAAATTGCCGAGGGTACTGCTTATTTAAGTGACATTGGCCTGAGCGGATGCCGTGATAATGTAATTGGCATGGATGCCAAAGTGCCGATTGAGCGTTTTATGACCGGATTGCCAGGACGCTTTGAAGTGCCTAATACATGTAAAAAAATAATGCAGATGGCCGTGATGGAGCTTGATGATGGAAAATGCGTGAATGCCTATAAAATCAAAACTTTTGATGATGGCCGAGAAGTGATTACCCAAGCGTGGGATGAGGCGTAGATTGCATTGATGTTAGACAGTCATGAGCTTTTTTCACTCTTAAAAGAGTGTGATTTAATGCAAGATAAACCCCGCTTTTGGTGGCCTGCTTATGGAAGTTTTGAAGTTGTAGTGGGGGCTATTTTGACCCAAAATGCCAATTGGAATCGGGTTGAGATATCGTTAGAAAATTTGCGTGCCTATGGATTGCTGGATCTTCATGCCATGGCTACATGTAAGGTAGAACTTTTATTAGAATGCATTCGCCCAAGCGGCTTGTTTCAAAATAAAAGTGCAACGTTAAAACGCCTTGCAACGGCTATCATAGAGGAGTTTGGTGATTTTGAGAGCTTTACATGTAATGTAGATCGTGCATGGCTTTTAGCACAAAAGGGTGTGGGCAAAGAGACGGCGGATTCGATATTGTGTTATGCCTGCAAACGTAACGTGATGGTGGTTGATGCTTATACGCATCGTCTATTGAGTGCCTTGGGATATGAGTTTGAAGATTATGATGATTTGCAAGCGTGGTTTGAGAGTACCGGTGCCCAAATGGCAGCCCAGTTTCATGGGATGATTGTGGAGTATGTCAAAGCACACAGTAAGGCAAAAAAAGTAGACATCAATTTTTTGCTTCAACACCCCTAGCATCAGTGAGTCTGTGGCATAATTACAGCATCATTAAGGCGCGAGATGTAACGATGGATCGGAGATTTTTTTTACAGAGTATATTGTTTGCCACACCCTTTGCGACACTGTATGCATCAACCAGCAGTGAGTATATTGATTTTGCCAAAGATGCTTTAGAAAACTGCCTTTATGACCCACTGGTTGAATATGGCAGTGATATTTATATCTCCAAAGAAGAGTTGACAATCGCTAAAACTTTATTTGTGAGACTCAAGCGGGTGCAAAGCACGATTGGGTACGGTAATTTCAATATTGTGAGTTTTGATGAAGCCATTAAGGTTGCTAGACGTTATTCCAAAGTGGGTTCTTTCTCTCCGGTGGAACTGCTGCTTTTTGAGAAATATTTCTATTTTAATGCGAGAAACTATGGCTTTTATGGTGATAAAGTGGTTGAAGAGCTCACACGTTCTTTTCCTTTAAACGAGATGGTAAAAATACCTTATAGCGGCCATTTTCTTTATAAAGGTGACCCTTTAAAACATTATCAGACTATCCGTCAATGTATTGGCGATACTATTGTTCTTACATCAGGTGTGCGCAGTGTGGTCAAGCAGATGTATCTGTTTTTAAACAAGGCGTTTGCTTTAAGCGGTAATCTTTCGCAAGCCTCAGCATCACTTGCGCCTGCTGGGTATTCTTATCACGGTATTGGTGATTTTGATGTTGGTAAAGTAGGGTTTGGATATCGCAACTTTACAGAGGATTTTGAGCATACCGATGAGTTTAAACGTTTAATGGATCTTGGTTTTGTTGCCATCCGCTATCCCCAAAAAAATCCATTTGGTGTTCGATACGAGCCATGGCATATAAAGGTTATTTAATTGATTGATACTTTTTTTACTGATGTTACACACTTTATGAGCAAAACTCATAAAGAAACCGGGGCACTTTGCCTAAGGGTTCCCGTATCTTTTAGATATGGGAAAAATATAGGCTTATTACGTGTTTTTATTATTATGATGCTCTTACATGTAACACTCTTTGGACTGGATTTTTCACTCATAAAAAAGGGTCAAAATGAGAGTAATACAACCTTATTGGTCATAGGTGGGATTCAAGGAGATGAACCGGGCGGCTTTAATGCCGCAGCAATTCTTAGTACCCATTATACGATTGAAAAAGGACATGTTTGGATTGTTCCCAATCTTAATTTTAGCAGCATCATTTATCGCTCACGTGGTCTATATGGTGACATGAACCGTAAATTTGCCACCCTTGATCCTAAAGATCCAGAGTACGACACGATCAAAAAGATTCAATCAATCATTACCGATAAAGCGGTGGACTTGGTGGTGAATTTACATGATGGCAGCGGGTTTTACCGTCCTGAGTATCGCAACTGGAAATTTAGTCCGTATCGATGGGGGCAAAGCTGTATTATTGATCAGGAGCATCTTGATTGTCAGGATTATGGGAATCTTAAAGATATTGCAGCGTATGTAACCAACTCGGTGAATAAAAAACTAGTTAATGATGCGCATCGTTTTCATATTAAAAACACTAAAACCCGTGAAGGTGATATGGAGATGGCTAAAACACTCACCTATTATGCCATCAACCACGGTAAGCCGGCATTTGGAAACGAAGCAACTAAAGAGTTTGACACCCATTATCGTGCCTATTATCATCTTTTGGCACTCGAAGCCTATATGGACTATATGGGAATCCAATATAAGCGTAATTTTGAGTTGACACCAGAGGGTGTTAAAAAGATTATTGAGGGTGACTACCTTGTGACGCTTTTTGATAAGATTGTCCTGCCCACCAAAGATGTGCGCCAACATTTACGTTTTATACCCGTTGATAAAACGCATAGCAAGACGCTGTTTAGTTCCGATAACCCACTTATTTGTGCGGTCAAAGGAGATAACGGCTATCAAATTCACTATGGTAACCATTATATCACCACGGTATCACCTCAGTTTTTTCAGTATGATGATTCGCTCTCAAACGTGCAGGTTGATGTTGATGGCAACATGACGCAGGTAAAACCGGGATCCATTGTTGAAGTAGGGGAATATTTCAAAGTTATGGATAAAAAAGGGTACCGTATTAACGTGATAGGTTATTCCAACAGTAAAAAAAGCGAAACGGATATTGCTATTTTTAGACGTGATATTCCCAAACGTTTTTCGGTAGATAAAATGGGAACACTTTATCGTGTCGAAGTCTATAAGGGTGAAAAATTTAGCGGTATGTTTTTAGTAAAGTTTAGCTCTTAAACTTTTGACTGTACCGTAATTTTGGTTGCTTCAAACAACTCGGCGGCTTTTTTAACAAGAGGTTCGTCAAGAATGGTAGCACCATTCATCTCTTGGACGGAAAGATCATCACTGCTGCATCCCGAAACGCAACTGCCATCCCCTCCGGTTTCAATCTCCTCGGTCATCGAGTGGCTTTGTGGCGGGATTTCATTCTGCTGTGTTGGCTTCGAAGCTTGAGGTTCGGGTTCATTCATGACTTCTTGGCTACAGGCTTGTGCTTTAATCAGTGTCTCTTCACCAAAAATTTCGCGTACCAAGTGCCTAATAGCACCATAGCCGTGGCTTAGCTGCGTTTTGCAGGCTTTGTTGGCACAGCTTTCCCATGTGAGGGTGTCATTCTCATACGATACAAAAGCGATTTGCTCTTTAAAACATGTGCCTAATGTAGCGTTGCGATCCATAATTCGTTGGCACAAAAGCGCAAATTTTTCACGGTAAGCGGCATCATTGTTACTCAAAAAGGGCGCGGGTGTTTCACTAGGTGTGTGTGAATCTTCGGGTTCTTGCGCAGTTATTGTTTCGCTAGGTGTCGGATCAACATTTTTGGGCGCGGCAACATGCACGCGTTCGGGGCGTTTGATTTCACCTTCGAGTGATTCAATCATCTGATCAATCTCTTTGACGCGTAAGGCTTCAAGCATTTTCATAAAGACCAGTGAAATTACAAAACCGCCATCAGCATTGATGGCAAAAAGGGTTTTGCTTTCACTCAAAATACGGAAAAAACGCTCTAACAACAGCGTATTAAATTTGGGATCTTGTGCAAACAGACGCTCTTTTAAAAAGGCTACCAGTTCATCAATAACCATCTCGGCTTCATACTCTTCAAGCGCTTTAATAAAGCCTAAAAGACGGGCATGATCTTTGGCAAAAATGGCATCAAAAATATCGGTAATAAATTTAGGATCAACCAATCCTAGCATGTCAGTAACAGTGGCCACATCCACATAATTTTTAGAATAAATAATGGCCTGATCCAGTAGTGTCAGTGTGTCACGAAGGCTTCCCGAACCGCTACGTGCCAGAATGTCAAGGGCTTCGTTTTCATACTCAATGTTTTCTACATGTAAGATATGCGCTAAGTGATGCACAATGTTATGCGGCGCAATCTTTTTAAAACGAAAATGCTGCGTGCGGCTTAATATGGTGGCTGGAAGTTTGAGCGGATCGGTGGTGGCAAGGATGAATTTGACATATCCCGGAGGCTCTTCAAGCGTTTTAAGCAGGGCGTTAAAAGCCTCTTTGGTGAGCATGTGCACTTCGTCGATAATAAAGACTTTATAAGCCGCCGATGCCGGTTTGTATTTGGTATGCTCTATCAGATCGCGGATATCGTCGATTTTGCGACTCGAAGCCGCGTCCATTTCAATAATATCCATATGGCGGCTCTCCTTGGCCATAACACAATTGCCACATACGCCGCAGGGATTGGCGGTAGGACCGTTATCGCAAACCAAAGCTTTGGCAAAAATACGTGCCGTCGAGGTTTTGCCCGAACCTCTAAGCCCAGAAAACAGATAAGCGTGCGATATTCTTCCTGAGTCAAGCGCAAGTGAAAGTGTTTGCGTAATACTCTCTTGCCCAATCAGCTCTTCAAAACTGTTAGGACGGTACTTGCGTGCCAGAACTTCAGACATCTCTTTCACTGCGCTTGCCTTTTGATTTTTTGGAGATTGTAGCACAGGAGCTTTAAGAGAGGGCTTGAATGGCTTGGACATAGGCAAACATTCTATTTATAGTTTTTATGATTATTCTTTACAATATTAAATAATAATTAATATCAATTGTGTTTAAATGACACATCAGTTTTAAAAGGAAATATCAATTCTCATACATGATCTTTTGAAGGGGCATCCGATAGCATATGGAGGTAGTGGAGATTCTGGAGCGCATACGTTTATTCTTGAAGGCGTCAATCTATTAGCAACATATTACAAAATAAATTTTGGCTGGAGTGGAACTCATAACGGTTGGTATAGTTTGGATGATATTACACCTGAAAGTTATGCTTTTAACAATAGTCAAGATGCATTGTTTGATCTTAAGCCTAATAATACTACGTATAGAGATCGTTATGAACCGGACAATACACAGTCACAGACTTCTTACATAATGACACAACGATCTTATGGGGTGGATAAGTCTAATAAAGGATATAGTATTAATCCCAAAAGTGATGTCGATTATACGCAGTTTCGCAATGATACTGAGGGACCCATTACAATTGAAACGTTAAATAGTAGTGGTGATACCGAGATGTGGTTGTATGATTCATCTGGTAATGAAATTGCTTATAATGATGATGGTGGTTCAGGACTTTTATCCAAGATTACGGTAAACCTAAATGCTGCAGCATTTTATTATATTAAAGTAAGCAGCTATAAAAATAGATCTATAATTAATTCATATGATCTCAAAGTAACTTGGTAGGAGAAGATGAAATGTATATAAAGACAGCTGCTATTTTTTTGTTTGTCGTGTTGATGCAAGGTTGTAATAGTGAGGATCAAAGTGCGCAGTCATGTGTTGATGATGTCAAAACTTATATTCGAATTTCACATCCTTTGGTAACGCAAAGCGATTTGGAGATGGCGCAATGAAAAAGTTATTAATCATTTTAGTATTGCTAATTAATCTTTGGAGCGACGGCCTACCGCCCGAGGGGTATCATGAGATTGAACGTCATACTTTTATTAGTAATGCCAGCGATTATTCCGATTACGTTTTGATTGGATATGCACACCTTCTCACAGGAGATTACCCCAAGCCTTATCTTGTTGAAAATGATGTAGCACTTTATAAAGGATACAAATTCAATACGCTGTATATTTTTGTTATGTCGCGTGAACTTTTTGATACACAGGGTGGTTTGGAAGGTATTAATTTTGAGGGACTTTTAGAAAAGAATAAATATAGTCCGTTTCCTTCTGAAATATATATAGTTGATGATAATTGCAGTGTGCTTCAAGACGATTATTACTACAAAATCGAATCCATTGATGATGCCAATATAGCCTTCAAACTGCAAAAGCGTATTCTCACCGATAAAGAGGGTGAAAGAAAAGTGATTACTTATTAATGCATACGTATGAGCATGCTTTTTTGATGGCATGGGCTATTACGGTTGGCATAGAGACAACGGTGTTGCTTCTGCTTAATAAGTGGCAAAAAAACGCCACAATGTCCGATGTACTTTTTGCAGGAATTATAAGTTCTTCACTAACTATTCCTTATTTGTGGTTTGTGATGCCGATCTTCTTTGATTCTCGAACAGCTTATGTTTTTATTTCAGAAGGGCTTATTGTGGTTGTTGAAGGATTGTTGCTTTATAAGCTGCTATCACTATCATTAGCTCGGGCATTAGCGGCATCATTTATTGCCAATATGGTATCAATCGCTGTTGGATTTTTGCGTTAACCATCTACGTGCCACTTCTTTAAGTCCGTCAGGATTTTCCGAAGCAAAAAATTTCATGTTACATGTAGGAAATTGTGCTTTGAGATCGTAGTGTACATGGAGGTATTCTACCATCGCTTCACCTGAGTGAATCAGACGGCTTTGATGGTTAAAGTAGGCGCTGATTTCTTGCGCTATCAGTGGGAAATGGGTGCATCCCAAAATGATGGCATCAGGAGTGGCAAGATCATGAAAATAGTGGTGCATCACGCTTTGAAGCACGGCGCCCTCAAACAGACCCTCTTCAACAATCGGCACAAAAAGCCCCGTTGCTTTGGATGTGAGGTTATTATACCCCTTTACATGTAACTGCTTTTCATACGCTTGCGAGCGCACGGTGGCTTTGGTACCTATAATTAAAATCGAAGCCTCTTTATTGTTAAGCGTATTGGTTGTGGCCAGTACGCCCGCTTCAACCACGCCTACAACATCAAAGCTAGCATGCATCTTCATCTCATCAAGCGCGTAGGCACTTACGGTGTTGCAGGCAACCACCAGCAGATCAATATCAAAATTTTTAAAAAACTCCAGCGCTTCGAGCGCGTAACGGACAATGGTGTTTTTATCTTTGACACCATAAGGAACCCTTGCGGTATCCCCAAAATAGATAATCTCTTCAAAAAGATGGTGCTCTTTAAGCGATTTAACAACGGTAAGACCGCCAATACCGCTATCAAAAACTCCGATTTTCACTTTATTGCTTCTCGTTCATACTTTCAAGAAAATCTTGATTGGTCAGATTTTTCTTCATAGTGGTATAAAGAAATTTGAGCGCTTCGACTTCATCATCTTGTTTATGCAGCATCGTACGCAATACGTAAACTTTTTGCAATATTTCGGCACTAATGAGCAGCTCTTCTTTACGTGTTCCCGATTTTAAAATGTCAATAGCGGGGAAAATACGGCGATCAGAAATTTTGCGGCTTAAAACCACTTCGGAGTTTCCGGTGCCTTTAAACTCTTCAAAGATCACTTCATCCATACGTGAACCGGTCTCTACCAGTGCTGTAGCAATAATGGTCAGCGAGCCGCCGTTTTCAATATTGCGCGCGGCACCAAAAAAGCGTTTGGGTTTATGCAAGGCGTTAGCGTCCACACCACCCGAGAGTACTTTTCCAGAACTCGGTGTTACCGTGTTGTATGCGCGTGCCAAACGGGTGATGGAGTCTAGTAAAATCACAACGTCTTTGCCTACTTCCACGCGGCGTTTAGCGCGCTCAATAACCATCTCGGCCACTTTCACATGGTTTTTGGCTGGCATATCAAAGGTTGAGCTATACACTTCACCTTTGACGGAGCGCTCCATATCGGTGACCTCTTCAGGGCGTTCATCTACCAGTAAAACCATCAGTTCTACTTCGGGATGGTTGGCGCTGATGCCATGAGCAATCTCTTTGAGCAGTTCCGTTTTACCAGAGCGTGGCGGTGCCACAATCAAACCGCGTTGCCCTTTTCCAATAGGAGAAAAAAGGTCCATCATGCGGCCGGTAAGATTTTCAGGTTTGTACTCTAAAATAAGCTGTTGCGAGGCATAAAGCGGTGTCAGGTTTTCAAAGAGTGGACGTTTTTTAGATTCTTCAGGGGGTAGGTAGTTGATGGCTTCAATTTTTAGCAGGGCGTAGTAACGCTCCTGATCTTTAGGGGCGCGTACTTGTCCGGTTACGGTGTCACCATTACGCAGTGCAAAACGTTTAATCTGTGTGCTCGAGACATAAGCATCATGCATCGAGTCGCTAAAGCCCTGATCGATAGCACGTAAAAAGCCGTAACCATCTTGCATAATCTCCAAAATACCGGTAAAAAGAATAAAACCGCCTTGAGCAACTTGAGATTTTAAAATTTCAAAAATAAGATCTTGACGCTTAAGTTCGTTGGGGTGTTCTATCTCAAGATCGAGGGCAATATCAACAAGTTTATCAATAGGGAGGGTACGAAGTTCTTCGATGCTGTGTCCATTGACAGGAATGTGGGTCCTTCCACCGGACTTTCTGTTATTTTTACGCGGCGCGTTTTCGCTCATTAGTTACCTTGGTTCATTATTGGATTTTTTTGCTCGTCAGATTTCTTTAATGAAGTGATATTTTGTAGATTTTCGGTGCGGCATTATACTCTTTAGTAGGTTAAAAAGTCAAATCAGCTTAATAGTGCCTTGGCAATACTAAATTGATTGGCAGTCATCAGATGTATTTTAGGATGCGTTTTTCTTATAGTTTCAAAAAGCTCTTTAGAGAGTTTAAAGCCTGCTTCGTATTCCGCCTGCTCTGAAATAGCGGCGGCATCACGCAGCGTATCAAGCCAGTATACAGGAACATCAATGCCTGGAACATGGGCCGAGAGAAACTGTGCGGTGCGCAGCTTGGTAATAGGAAAAATACCCAAAATCAGTTCGCATTCGCTTTTGGTTGTATCGCGGGCTTCATCACGAAGTTCTAGCAACATTTTTGCAGCCTCAATGTCATAGACGGGTTGGGTAATGATGCCTAGTGCTTTATGTGCCATCTTTTTTTGCATTTTGTGCAGCAATGTTTTTGGATTTTTAGCATAAGAGTTCATAACGGCAAAGGGATAGATGTTTTCAGGCTTACATGTAAGGGGTTTACCGGCGTAGTCAATACCACTATTAAAGCAGCTTATCATATCTAAAAGCAAGGTGCTATCACCCTCTACAACCCCTTTGGCGTGAGGTTGGTCGGAAATTTTTGCCGGATCGCCTGTTAGCGCTAAAATGGCGCGAACATTGGCTTCGTTGGCACCAAGCAGATCACTTTGAAGGGCAATACGGTTACGATCACGCATACTCATGGTGGCAATGACGGGTTTGTTAAAATGCTGTTGCAACATCGAAGCGGCAAAAAGGGCATTATATTTCAGTTTTGCCAAGGGATTGTCGGTGGTGCTGAAAGCATCAACCAAAGTATCAAGCCCCAACTCAGAAATTTTTTCAATAATGGGCATAAACCTTGGAGCGTGCCCCGGTGTTGTTTCTAGCGTAATGTAACTGTTGTTTTGAAGTTTATCAATAAGCGTGTCAAACACAGGCTGCCCTTTGGATATAATTTTGAAATTTTAACCAGAAAGCCATAAAAAATGAAATTGTGTGTATTTGATTTTGATTCAACGCTCATGGATGGCGAGACCATCGACTTCTTTGCAGATGAGCTGGGAATCGGTGAACGTGTAGCTGCCATTACCGAACGTGCCATGAACGGCGAGCTTGATTTTTTTGAAAGTTTGCAAGAACGGGTAGGGCTGCTTAAAGGGCTTGAATTTTCTAAAGTAGAAGCAATCAGCCAGAATCTGCCCTATATGAAAGGGGCTAAAGAGACCATTAGCGCGCTTAAAAATGCGGGACTCCGAGTGGTTTGTTTTAGTGGAGGATTTCGCACGGCTACTTCGTATGCCAAAGAAGTATTGGGGTATGACGCTGATTTTTCAAATATCTTACATGTAAAAGAGGGCAGGCTTAGCGGACTTGTTGGCGGCGATATGATGTTTAATTACTCTAAAGGCGATATGCTAGTGCGTTTGCAAAATTTGATGGGCATTTCAAAAGAAGAAACAATGGTTGTAGGCGATGGCGCCAATGATCTTAGTATGTTTGCTCACGCCGGTACACGGGTGGCATTTTGCGCCAAAGCAGTACTCAAAAAAGAGGCCAATATTATTATTGACACGAAAGACCTTCGTGAAATTTTAGGACGTATGTTATGAGTTTGGAAAATTCAATTTGGCGACAGTATCATGAAACGCTCACGATTCACGATGTTTTAGTGCGACTCTATGGCTGTGATGCGCAACAGATACAAGAAGATGAAAACGAGCTTTATGCTATTTTAAAGCGTCGGCTTACCAAAAAAGAGTTACGCTGTTTTATTATGAGTGAAGCAGGTAGGGATGTGGCAGAGATAATGGATACTTTAGATGTAACATCAGAACTCTTTGAGACACTCAAACGCAAGGCCTATCGAAAAGTGCTACAGAGCGAAATGCGTAATAGCGTGACATTTAGCCAAAAGATTGCTGAACTCTAAAGGTGATTCTTATTTCTTAATGGTGATTTTAGTGTGATTCGTGTTATCCTTTGCCGTTGCAAATATAAAAGAGGAATAATTAAATGAAAAAAAGCACAGCAATGCTTACAGCTGCCTTCCTTGCAATGGGAATTTTGAGCACATCTGCTATGGCAGACGGTGACGCAAAAAAAGGGCAAAAACTCTATTTGAAAAACTGTAAAAAATGTCATGGCAACGGTACTAAAGGTGCCGCCATGAAAACTCAAGATGAGTGGTCAGAGCTTTTTGATGATGGTGCTGCTGGCATCATCGCAGCACATAAAGGTGACAAATCTGAAGCGTTCTTCAAAGGTGACAAATTCCAAAAATTGGCACCGGATCTTAAAGCGTTTCTTTATGAATACGGCAGCGATTCAGGCAACGTACCTTCTTGCGGTTAATGCAATCTGATCGGGTTTTCCCGATCACTTTTGCGAAATTTTAAAACTTACTCTTCTTGATTCTTCCCGATTCTCTTTTTCTTTCTCCATAACACGTTTGGAATAACTTTTGGCATCGCTACTTAGTACCTGCTCAAGCCAAGGACGATAAATGGCATTCGTAGGTTGCTTAAACAGATGCGCCATAACATTATAAGAGCGGCGTGCAGAGAGATTGGCATTTTTGAGATAACGCATGATGTCATCTGTTTGTGACCATTCGCTTGAGGTATGTCCATTAACATGCAGCGTCTTTATGGGCTCGTCGTGTAAAATGTGCAACAGTTTCGTACCAAAAGAGCGTAAAAAATCTTTTTGTGCCGTAGTAAGGGTAGCCACACCAACTTTAAAAAGCAGATGCGGTGCAATTAGCTCAATTTCAAGATCCGTGGAAATACGAATCAATCCGGCATCAATTTCGGGTTTAAACGCATGGCAAAGCCGTGCGTAGAGGCCCTGCATATCCATAGGTAACTGCGCCATGGTGCCATCGCGTCGTAGTTTCACAATCCACATATCGCGTGATTCCATTCCCGCTTCTATCATTTCACCGGCAATAGCAATGTCGCCATCATGAAGCAAGGTGAGCGCATGAAAACGTGAGCTTTCAAAATCATTAAATTGGTGTTCCCACAAAGGACGTAGTGCCGTGTCAAAAGTAGCGGCATAAGCACGGGTTTGTAAAGCGTTTGTACTATAACCAACGGCTACAATAGCCCCATTGGCGCGCTCTTTAATATCAGTAATACTATGGGATGCATCAGCCGTAATATTACGCTCAAAAAGCAGATTGCCCTGCACATCAAATTTTAGCAAACGGCTTTTTTCCTGTGCAGAGGTATCATCAAAACTGAGCGCCGCTAAAAAATTTCCCTCTTTAAGCGTGATGAGGCGTCGGGCATCTAAGGTGCTTTCGGATTGGTACTCTTTTTGCCAAATCTGATCCCCCTCTTCACTTAAGCGCAGAAGCGTAATCGTCCGTTTATTTGCCTCAAAGCGGTTGCCAAGAATGATGAGTGAGCCATCAAACGCTTCGGCAGCGTCAACTCCTTGATCGTCAAAAGAGGTGCCGTATTTTTTACTCCAACGCTCATTACCATGTTTGTCAAAGCGTGTGACATAGATGTCGTTTAATCCCAAACCCTGCTTAAAGATACCATCATTACTGCCGCGCGATGTCATAGAAGAGCCTATTGCGAGCACGCCACCATCGCGCAGAGCAATCAGATGGTGCATCTTATCGTAGTTTTTAGTGCCAAAACGTTTCATAAATCGAAGCGTTCCCTGATACGAAATTTTAATAATCAGCAATTCGCCTTCTTGCGTATAGCCACCAATAAAATAACCGTCTTCAGGACTTTTGCAGAGTGAAACGGCGCGGTTGAAGAGTGAAAGGTTACTGTTGTAATCAAAGATAATACTGCCACGTTCATTAAGGCGTAAGAGTCGTACCTGCTCCCCTTTATTACGATGAACATCCGAAAGATATTCAAACGCATCGCTATAGACCTTGGAGGTGGCAGGGTGAAGGTCGAAATATTCCGAAAATCCGGTAACAGCAATGCTTCGAGAGTGATCTTCGGTAATATCAAAAAGGGTGTCTTCAAAAGGCCCTTTAATGGTAATTGAATAAGGTGCGGCATAAAGTAGCGCAATAGGAAATAGTAATAAGAGCAGTCGAATCATAAAAGTGCCGTTTTGATTGGGTTATAGGGTTATAGCAAATTTTATTCCGAGTTTTCCTCTTCGGTGGCTCCAAACTCTAACAGCAGGTTGATGATCTGATTGCGTTTATGATCACGTGCAATTTTTAATGCGTTTAGGTGGTTTGTGGATGAGAGGTTGACATCCGCGCCCGTCTCAAGTAGAAACTGGACAATTTTATAATGGTTATAGTACACAGCCAGCATCAAAGCGCTCCAGCCGAAGTTATCAATCATATTGATGCTGGCGTAATTATTAACAAGTGTTTCTACCGCATAACGTCTTCCTAAAGATGCGGCTATCATAAGGGGGGTTCGGCCATTAGTATCACGGTAGTCAAGATGCGCTCCCATTTTAATTAATGTTTCTAAGTGCAAGCGAACGGAATGATCTTGTACTTTTGAAACCGTCAAAAAGAGCGGTGTCCATCGTAGGTGATTCAGTGGAATTTCCAGATGCGCACCGCGAATCATCAACTCGGTTTCAATCTGACGAAAAGCGTCTGAGCGATCAGGAAATTTAGTAATAGCTTCATGAGTGAGTGTCAGTGGTGTGTCAATGCCATCAACCGTATGGATGTTGGCACCATTTTGAATCAGTAAAGATGCTATTGTGTCGTAGCCGTTGCGAAGTGCGGCTGTAAGGGGTGTGCGTCCTTGAGCATTGTGATGGTCAAGTGTTGCATTGCGCTCTATTAAGAGTTTGACGATTTCAGAATAATGGGCAAATTTTACCGCAGTATTGAGTGGTGTATTACCGCTGTTATCAAGAGCGTCAATATTTAGCCCCTTATTAAGAAGATAGGTGATCATCTTTAGATTCCCACCGTAGATGGCCAGATGTAAAAGCGAATGGCCTTGTGGCGTTGTTTTAAAAAGCATATCGTGATTGCGACAGGTATGTACCAGATCATAAAGATTGGCTTTTTTAGCGCTTTCAAAACATGATGTGGATGTCACCGGTATCATGGATGTTGTTTCAATTAATTCGCGTGCGAGCGGATTGTTCAATGTCATCTCGTAAGGTGAAATCTGTTCGCTGTTTTTTTGATGGGCATCGGCACCATAGCGCAACAAGAGGGTCATAATGTCGTATTGATGCAGTTTGATAGCCAGATGAAGCGCATTCTCTTGTTTGGGTGTTGTAACGTTGACATTGGCACCATGTTCTAACAGGTACGAAACAATGACATTACGGCGGTGCATGATAGCAAAGATAAGCGGAGCAATAATGGTAGTATTGTGAAAATCAACATCAAATCCTTTATGCAGCATAAGGGAAATACGAGAGATGTCATTGTTCTTAATGGCTTCAAAAAAAGGTGCATGCAGATTTTCAACAAGATGTACCTCATGATCGTGATGCATCGGTGTTTTAAGTATCATTGCACTTTGAAGCCGTTCCATAAAAGGCATAAGTTACCTCGTTACATGTAAGAATAAGAGCACGTTTAAGAGGTGCTTTAAAGTATATCGTACCATAGAAGTAGCATCGACACAAGTAGTGAAAGAATTAAGAAAAAAATAAGTAGGAAAAAAGAAGAAGGCTCGGAAAAGATCCGAACCTCTTGAAGTGTTATTTCATATTTTCAAATGGGTTAACAACAACTTCTTTGCGTGTTACCGTGTAAGGTACTAATGCTGCAGCACGTGCACGTTTGATAGCAATCGTTACCATGTCTTGGTGACGTTTGCAGTTACCAGTCAAACGACGTGGCATAATTTTGTAACGCTCTGAAAGAGAGTATTTGAGTGACGATACATCTTTATAATCGATGAAATCAACTTTGGCTTCACAATATTTGCAGTAACGTTTTTTATATTTTCTTTTTTCTGCCATGGGATATTCCTTATGCGTTATTTATAGTTCTAAAATGGAATTTCATCTTCGTCGATATCAATTTCTGGAAGGTTGTTTTCCGGCATACGCGGTGCGTTGTACTCCTGCTGCTTTTTGGGCGGCTGATTGTACTGAGGCTGCGGTGCCTGATAAGACGAAGGTGTTTGCTGCGGCTGTTCATAACCGCCTCCATAGTTTTGTTGCGGGGCATTGTAGCCTCCGTCTTGCGGCATGTTGTTCGCGTCATTACGTGAATCAAGCATCTGCATATTTTCAACAACTACGGAGTGTTTCGAGCGCTTTTGATTATTCTGATCTACCCACTGTTCCAACTGCAGTCGGCCTTCTACAAGAATTTTACTTCCCTTTCGAAGATATTGATTGGCGATTTCACCCGAACGGCCAAAGAAAGTGATGTCAATAAACATCGTCTCTTCTTTACGCTCGTTATTGCTTGAAAATTTGCGGCTGGTAGCGATAGCGGTTTTGGCAATTGCCGTACCGGTTTGCGCATAGCGTAACTCAATATCGCGGGTGAGGTTGCCTACCAAAATGACTCTGTTATACATGGGGTAATCCTTGAATACTTAGGCTTCTGTAGTCTCGGTTACTACGGCCTCAGTTGCTTCTACTACTTCTGTTTCGGCTTCAGCTTCTACTGCTTTAGGCTTTTGTGGCCCTTTTTTAGTTTTTTCTACCAATTCGTTCCATGCTTTAACTTCACGTTTGGATTCGTATTTGATAGTTGTAAAACGAAGCAGTTCTTCATTAATACGGTAGCGGCGCTCGACTTCAGCAATGTTTTTAGGTTCCATTGTGAAATAGATAACGTAGAAATAACCGCGCAGGCTTTTTTCTATTGGGTAAGCAAGCTTGCGGATGCCCATGTCGTCACGAACAGCGATTTCGCCGCCATTTGATGTGATGATCTCTTCAACTGCCGCAAGATTACTCTTGATTTCCTCTTCGGTAAGTGATGGTTTAACAATTACGAGGTTTTCGTAGTGTCTCATAGCGTATGGTCTCCTTTTGGTATTGACCCCTTCTGGCTATAAATATACGTTTGTTTATAGAAACGTACAAAGAGAAAGGAACGGCGAATTCTACTAAAATAGAACTTAAATTAAGGTTATATTAATGGTTGCTTTTGTGAGCGCATCGCATCATTACAAAAGTGTTTGCAATCGGATAAAAGCAGCATAAAGCAGAGCATTTTTATCCATGGGCGTACCTGATTTCATCTGATATTCGGTCTCTAGCAGTAGGCGCAGCATCTTTTTATAGGCGCTTGGGTTAAAACGAATTGAAAGTTCGGCGCGTTCTTTTTCAATAAATTGGGGAAGTCGATAGCCCAAAATTGCAGAGGAATCAATAGTGCCATGGAGTTTGATATAGCTGTAAAAGAGGTAGAGTTGGGTAATGAACGATGAGGTGGCGGTAATTAAACGTATTTCATCTTCGCCGCTTTCAAGCAGTTGCATCAGGTTATGTTTAAAGTCATGTTTGCGCAATAAAGAGTGGATAAAGCTATCGAGTTTCACTTCGGCAAGTCCAAATACTAAGGCATCAACCTCTTTTTGAGTGATGGGCTTGTCCACCAGTTGCAGTTTAGGCAGTTCATTACATGCTAGTGCCAAATCTCCGTTTTGTGATTCTAGCAGATGGGCAGCCACATGGTGATCCATGTTAATACCAAGTGCTTTTGCCTCTTGCATAATAATATTTTTAGCTTCATTAAAATAGGGATGAAACAGACGTACGGATTCGCCCCCATCTTTTTTGCCAAATGATTTATTTGAGGTTGTGAAATCAGTGCCGTAATAAGCATATATGAAAAGATTGTCGGGATTTTTACGGCTTAAAGCAACCAGAGTGTCCAAATCAGATTTGGGAATTTTTTTTTCGCTTTTAATCAGCAATACATTGCGTCCTCCAAAAAGCGATCCCTGTGAAAGGTGCTCTTTGGCATTTTGGGTGTTGTACTCATCATGATAAAGTGTGAGCATATTAGCATCACTAATACGTGTTAGTAGGGTGGCATAGCGATCAATTAAAAAATGGCTTTCGCCAAATAACATAACCGCATTAGGCAAGGTGGCATTTTTAAGAGCCGCTTCAAATTCGTTGCGTTTTAGCACGCTTCGATCTTTTCGATGACACGGCCATAAATACGTGCCGTGGCTAGATTGACACGCTCTATTGTGATTTTGACATCATCAAAAAGCATCAGTGGCAAGGTGTTGGTAATCTCAATTCTGGCACCCTTAATTGTGTCGTTTAACTCGGCGCTCATAACAGGTTCGGTAGCCCCAATACGGGCAATGAAGGTTTCATTAAGATGCAAAGAAGCCCAACGGGCAAACTTGCGCTGCATGTAACGAATTTCAATGTCTGAAGACTCGCGCTCTTTTTCGCTAATGGCGATGGTGAGGGCTTCAATATTGCGCAGTACATAAGAGCCTTCTTCCGTGTCTCCTGCTTGAATTGCTTTAATTAAACGGTGCACAATAAGATCCGAATAGCGGCGTATGGGAGAGGTGAAATGGGTATAACGCTCAAATCCCAAACCAAAGTGACCTGAATTTTCAGGAGTATAGCGTGCTTGCATCTGCGCGCGAATAATCAACGTATCAACTTCGCTTTCAATCCCGCGTTCACGGGCTTGTTGCTGGATATGAACAATAGTATCACGCAAAGAGGCTTTAGGCTCGATCATAATACCAATACCGGCAAGTTCTTGATAAAGATTTTGCAGTTTCGTTTGAGAAGGGGGTTCATGAATCCGAAAAACACCGCGTTCAAACATACGTGCAGCGGCCTTGTTTGCCAGTAACATACAATCTTCAATTAATGCGTGTGAAGGAGTCTCTTGGGCATAATGCGTGGCAATGAGATTTTGGTTTTCATCCACTTCCATCTCCAATTCATTAGAGCGAAAATCATACCCTTGTTTCAGACGCAGCTCTTTAAGGCGGTCGGTAACTTTACGCAAAGGGAGCAGATAGTCGATAACGGCGCGCTCTTTAGACGTGGTGTGCAGTGTGCCTTCAAAAAGGGCATCAACTTCTTCGTATGTAAAACGGCGTTGCGAGTGAATGAGCGCTTCGTAAACTTCGCTATGATGGTTTTCAAGCGTTTCGGGATCAAGGTGCATTTCAAACACATAAGCAAGACGATCAACATGCGGTTGAAGTGAGCAGAGCGTTTCGCTAAGTGCTCTAGGCAGCATGGGGATAGAGCGATGGGGTAAGTAGATTGAAAAACCACGGTAAATCGCTTCGGCATCAATGGCGCCAAAAGGTTCAACATAGTTGCTTACATCCGCAATGGCTACATAGAGGATAAACGTTTTTGTATCAAAATAGATGGCATCATCGAAATCTTTGGCAGTCACGGGATCGATGGTACAAAAGGGCAGATGGCGTAAATCTTTGCGATTGGGATAAAGCGTCGCATCAACATCGGGATCAAAAGAGCGTGCCAGCTCTAGTACATCGTCACTAAACGCATCATGTTTGTTGTACAGTGCCAGTACAATATGTTCATCCACCAAAGGGTCATTAAGATTCCCAAGATGTTTAACAATGGCGCCGTTTTGGTTGTCAATCTGTAAACAGTCGCCTTCACTATAGCGTGCCATTGTTTCAGCCAAAAGTGGAATGCCTACGGGGTATTCGGTACGAATGTCCAGTAAACTTTTGTGGCCTTCTTTAATTGCAATATAGGCAACACTGTAACTCTCGGCGCGTCCTACAATTTCAACCACCTGAGCTTGCGGCGTGCCACGGCGTCCCAACAGTCGCATTGCAATGACCAGATCGCCCTCTTTGGCACCACCTAGATACTCACTTTCAATAAGCAAGTCGCGCGTGTAAAGACCTATTGCCTGAAGATAAGCATTGTTATTTGAGGCGGCCGAGATCGTACCAGCGCGGTATTTGGAGTGAAAACGGTAGCGGTTTTCTTCTTTTACAACAATGGCTTTGGCCAGCCACGCATCAATGTGACTGCGTTCCGTGGCACTAATATCTTGTTCGTGCAGGCCCAGCGAAAGGCGCAGTAAAAGTGATCTCATCCTTGAAGGTTTTGCAAGGCTTTTTCAAAGCTCTCCATATCCAGAGCATATTGCTCTACCAGTGCTTTGGCTGCAGCAATGCTTTCATTACTAGTAGAGCCGTCGAGTTTAATGGCGGTGCGAATCACTTGAAGCGAACAAACTGCTTGCCTAATAGATTCATTCGAGCTTAAAGGATCATTGGATTGTCGGATGGTATCAATAAGCGCTTCTTCAAAACGCCAGTGGTCAAATATAGCGGCGCTTACGGTTGCTGTATTGGTAGCAACACAGCTCTCTTCGGCAGCTTGGATGTTGCCGTCTTTAGCCACGAGCTCTTTAAACTCTTGAACCAGATTTTCATCAATAAGATAGCGTGAAATTAAAACTTTGCCAATATCAACCAAAAAAGCTGCAGGCGATAAAATACCAAGAATCTTTGGATTTTTACGAACATACCAACTGGTAATTAAAGCATTTTGGTTTTCGCTGTGGTGTGAATATTGAGTGGGTGAAATACCATAAGGTGATAGATCAAGATCAAAACTTTTAGAAATAATTGATGCCAGTGCAAAACCCCGGATGGTTCCCATGCCAAACAGGCTAACGGCTTGGGCAATGGAGGTGATTTCTCGACTAAAGCCATATAATGGTGAGTTAGCTGATTTAAGAATATCGGCAGTCAAAAGAGGGTCTTTTTCTAAAATTTTGACCATATCCTCAAACGTAGAGTTTGGGTTTTGATAAACAACTTCGATACGAAGCGCGGTATCGGGCAGCGGAGGAAGCTGTTTGATCTGTTTTAAAATGGCGTCGTTCATATCACCGTCCAGAATATTAGGTTTTATCTGAGATTATAAGACAAAGAAATTAAAGGGGTTCTGAATCACAAAGAGCGAGGATAGCGTTTGAAGTTTTTACCCTATTAGAAGTTCTTGCAAAAATGCAAGAACTCTTCTGCCCCAAAGCGGCAAGCTTTAGTGCCACAGCGGCCAGCGTAGCATTTTGGGCTTTGCTCAAAGTGCGTTTACTTCTTAAATATTATTGCTTGGGTTCAAGCAACTCAATTTCAATTCTTCGGTTTGCTGCTTGTCCCTCTTCGGTTTCATTAGAAGCAATAGGCTCATTTGCACCTTTACCTGTTGCTTTAAGACGTTGTGGTTCAATACCTCGTTTGATAAGTGCTTTCATAAGGGATTCAGCGCGATGTGTTGAGAGTTCCATATTATAAGCATGTTCGCCTTTGGCATCACTGTGTCCGGTGATACGGAGATTGTAAGGCTGTTTCTTTAAAAATTCAGCAAAGGCATCAATTTCTGTTGCTTTCTCTTCTGGTATGTTTGCCGAATCAAAAGCAAAGTTAATATGAAGACTCATTTTTATAGCACAGCCATCTGCATCAACATCGGCCCATGCATGCGTATCTGGGCATTTGTCTTTACTGTTGTAAACGCCATCTTTGTCATTATCGGCAACGCATCCAAAAGCATCCACTTCGGCACCTTGTGGCGTATGTTCGCAACGATCTTTGCTATCAACGACACCATCATTGTCATTGTCACTTTCAACAACTGTAGCAGGAGATGCTGCCACAGGAGCACTTTGTGGTGTTTCTTCTACAGCCTCTGAAGCAGCACCTCCAAAAGAGTAACTTAAACCCGCCATAGCAATAAAATTGTTGTCAAAATTGCTTTTGTAATTGGGTTCGTCTCGGAATTTAACCAGATAGAGGCCTTCGAGTTTTAATGCCAAGTTCTCAGAAAAAGCATATTTAAGGCCAGTACCGGCATCTACGAACATACCATCAGTATTACCATCATAATATTTATATAAAAATTGATAGCCGGCACCCGCTTTGATAAAAGGGGTGAATGCAGCAGCATCAAAAAAGTCATAAACACCGTTAAGCCCCACTTTAGTAACACAGGTCGAAGCCCCTTCGACGCGACTATAATCTGATGTGAGCGTATAAAGTGCCATCAACTCCGGGCTGATTCCCCATTTTTTAAAACGATCAAGTTGCAGTTGTGCGCCGCCGAGCATTTGATTATCAAGCGTAAAATCATTTTCATAAAGATTCACACCAATGAGTGGGGTGAATGTATAGTCATGACTTTGGGCAAAAGTAATGCTTTGGGCAAGCAAAATGCTCAGGAAGATGGATTTTGTTTTCATTGGGTTCCTTATTTAGCTTATTGCGATCTGCTACATACATAGAGTAACAATGAGCGTATTGTAGTAAACGTTTATTAACGATGTATAATATAAAATATTAATAAAATATTGCACTATGTTAATAAAAAATGATGGAGTAGATGCAGAGAAGCTTTTGCATGAGGGTTTCATTAGAGTTCTTGCAAAACTCTATTTAAACGCACTCTGAGCAAAGCCCAGAGTGCTACGCTGGCCACTGTGGCACTAAAGCTTGCCCCTTTGGGGCAGATGACTTCTTGCAGTTTTACAAGAAGTCTATTTTAAAATCCTCCGGAATTTTTCATTTTTTGCTATGATTTGTTCTTTAAATAAGAGGAGAGACAATGCAATATGATGCCATGCTGACACAACTTGGGTATCTTCCCAACGATGCACTGCTAGAACAGCTTGATCGAATTATTACTAATACCGAAGGGTTTGACAAAATTGGAAAACACATTTTAGATCTACATGATCATCTTAAAGTAGACAACGGTCATGTTGCCATGTCAAACAGCGAAGAGTTTTTTAAAATCAAGGTTGAGAGCGATAATGATGTTATAGCAGCGGAAGCGATGGAAAAGATTGATCATTTTGCTGAGAAATACAAAGTGGCACTGCGCAGAGTTGATGGTAAGAATACGTTTTACATTTTAGGCTTTAAAAAGTAATTGGATGCAACAAGAACCAATGACGCAAGAAGGTTATGATCTGCTGCTGCGTGAGTTTAAGTTTTTAAATGAGGTCGAAAAACCGGCTGTAAATATTGAAAAACAAGAGGCTGCAGCACTGGGTGATCGCTCTGAGAATGCGGAATATCACGCTGCTAAAGAGAAACTTCGTCATATTGATAAGCGGCTTTTTTATCTGAATTCCATGATTGAAAAGGCCGTGATCATTGATCCTTCAGAACTGGATCATAGCCGCGTGCATTTTGGTGCTACCGTGACCCTTTGTGATTTGCAAAGCGATGAAGAGTTGCGTTATACGCTTTGCGGTGTACTGGAGAGCGAACCCGATAACGGGCTAATTTCGGTGCATGCGCCGCTTTCTCGTGCCATGATGGGCAAGCATGTTGATGATGAGTTTGAGCTTCGCTTGCCATCAGGACGCAAACGTTACGAAGTTTTGATGATAGAGTATATTCCTCTTTTCTCACTTAAAAAAGTGATCCGCAGCGAGGCAGACTTTAGCTTTCGTTAAATGGTTGATAAGTGGTAAAGTTCCCTTTCAATATTTTTTCTAGCGAGTGATTCGTATTGGCTAGCAAAATATTCTGTAAGCCCTTTACATGTAACCATCGCGTTTTTAAGTGTTCTAGCATTGCCATGGTTTTGTAAAGGCCTGTTTAGTCGTAAGCATCTTGTCTATGTTTAAAATCAACAACGGCTACAATAAGTTTATTCTCTTCAACAAGATAAAAAAGTCTATAGTTTCCAATTCTATATCTGTAATAACCTTCTAAATTGTCTTTTAATTTTTTTATATTAGAACCATAAAATGGGTTTTCTCTAAGTTGAGGGTAAACAAAATTTTTAATTTTTGAATAAAGTTTTTTAGCTATCTTTTTTTTAACTTTTTCAAAAGTTTTAGTCTCAGCAATTTGATACTTAGACAATGGTATAGTCGCCTTTTTTGAAATCTTCTAATCCATTCATTAGATTTTCAACAAGCTCTTTATCCTCCAAAATTTCAGTCATTTCCTCTTGCTCTACAAACTGTGATGAAGTTAGATATTGCATTGTTGCAAATTCTATGAAATTTGAAAGGTTTCTTCTTTGTCCCTCTGCCGCAAGCTTTATCATATCATAGACTGAATCATCAACTCTCATGGTAACTGTTTTCATAATAGGCCTCGATATTTGAATATTTATCTATCTGATTGTATTCAAATTTATTCATTTTGTCAATTTATAGGCTCTTAGGATTGGTTAAGCATGTTCTAAAATCTCAGTACCCGCGTTTTAGAGTTACGAAAGTGTTTCAAGCGCTTTAGCCAGCTGTTTCAGTGCCTGATTATTGGGTGGGGCGTAACGGGCGTGGTGGTAATAGCGGCTTACATGTAAGTAGTTTTCATTACCGCTTAAGGCATACACACGGTTAAAAAAAGCCTCCATCGTTTCATGCTCTGTTTTGGTAATGCCTTCTTTTTCAAGCCGTGCCAAAAGCGGTTGTAGCATATGTAGTGCGGGGTGGAGTGTGGCTTTGGTATGGTGCCATTCACGCAGTAGATAACCCACACCAATTAGTGCGGCCAAGAGTGCAATAAGTTTGAGGCCAAAGGCCAGATTGTTAAGCAGCGAATGCAGCAGTTGCATCTGTTTGGAACGGTTGTAATCTAAAATCCATGATTGCAGCACATAACGGGTGTACATGTAAGCCAGATTGATACGATGCAGCAGCGGTGAGGTAAGCGGCTGTTGCAGTATATTAAGCTGCTCCTGAGTGGCTTGATGGGATGCCATAGATGCTAGTGCGGTGGTTTCAATACGCACCCATCCTTTGGGCTCAAGATACACCTCCACCCAAGCGTGCGCGTCTTCTTCTTTGATGACAAGATAGTTGTTGATACGGTTTTGGTAATTGGCCTTAAAACCCGTAATAATGCGTGAGGGCAGGCCTGCCATGCGGCTCATGGTGGCAAAAGCACTAGCAAAATGCACGCAGTAACCTTGGTGGCTGTCAAATACAAACGAATCAACGGGATCATCAATTTTGATGCCTTGAGGTTGCAAAGCGTAGTGCAGTTTTAGCGAACGAAACAGCGCTATTAGCTGCTCTAGGCGTTTGGCGGGATTGTCGCTCCAACTCACGCTTTGCATCAATTGCCAGGTGCGTTCATCACGCGAGGCGTTGTAGTGTAGGGCATCACTTTGTTGTGCTGCACTCAGGTGTGTTTGCGGCAAAAAAGAGCTGACATGTGAAGCTCCATCATAACGGAGCAGCTCATCAAGTTCCATTTTAGTGGTGGTGATGGCATCACCATCTATAGTAGTGTCGGTGGGATGCTGCGAGGGATAATCAAGCAAATAAACCCAGCGTTTGTGATGCGGATAGAGTGTGATGCGGTAATGAACATCACTGCTTAGCGGGCGAAGGATTTTGGATTGTGTGGTGTTTTTTCGCGGTGCCCAGTGCTCGGTTTTGTCTATATACAGTGCTGATCCACGAAAATAAAGATCCGCTTCTTTGGGGAAACGATCTTCAAAAGAGACCTCCATGACCACACGTTTTGAAGGCACCAGCAGTGCGTCGCCGCCAATGTGCATTAGGCCGTCGTGTCCGGTGCGTATAGTTTGGGGTGCTTTAAAGCCAAAATCTCCAGGCTCAAACGAAATGCGAGGAAACACCATAAAAAGCAAGACAATCAAAGGCAAGGCAAAAGCAAACATGCTCACACTCATTTTAAAAGCGGCCATCAACGAGCTTTGCATACGATGCCACAGTAGGAGCAGTAAAAAAGTAAAAACGGCAAAAATGGCATAAAAAAGCATGGCTATGGAGTTGTAAAAAAAGTATGAAAGTCCCAAAAATAGTGCTGGAGAAATTAACAAATAAGCGTTGATTGTGCCATTGAGCCGCTGCAAGATTATGGCAACCATAAGCAATGAAATAATTAAAGAGACAAAAATATTAAGCCGTGAAAGTCCCACAAAAGTGAGCGAATCATAAAACGATAGGGCCAGTGCCAGCCCGCCAAAAAGGGCAAAAAGCATGAGATGTCGTGGTGTTGGTTTGGGAATAAAAATAATGGCCAGCACCCCAGCCAACAGATACCCCAGCATCAAGGATGACACAATGCCAAGGTGTGGCACAATCGCTACTATTAGCGCTGCATCAAGCAGTTGCCTTTTGCCTGGCGTGCTTTTAGTATTGGGCAAGGGCCAGTAAAATCGCATCAACAGATTCTTTAGTGCTAAGGTGGGTTGTGTGGGGCATTTTAATGCTAAAAGAGCGCTGCTGTTTTTCACACTCAAGCACCCATAAACATAATTGTGAAAGACGCTCTTCGTCACTGTTTCCGGCTTTGATAAAATCAAAATGCAGCATGTCGCTTTGATAGCGGTAGCTATAGTGACGGCTAGAGAGTTCTCCTGATTTTGCCAGTGAGGGCCAATGAATGAGGGAGGGGGTATCGCTTGTTTCATAGCGGCGGATGCCTTCAAAATCGTCGCGCTCACCAAAAGAGGATGGATGCGCATCAATAAATTGCGCTAGCGAGATGCCTTTGGGTTCGGGATAGACCATCACTTTTTTAAAAGCTTTAAGCGTTCGGCGAAAGCGCAGGTGCGGCAGAGGAAAACCGCTTTCAAACATTAGGGTGTCAATGTGGGCTTTGCCGCGCGATTCAAAACGCTGCGTTATACGAAGCGGTGTGTCATTAAAGAGGTGTTGCAAATGCACGAGTGAATCGTTACATGTAACGTTAACATCATAAGAGGGATTGGCATTTTTATTATGAATATTCCAGTGCAACACGGTGTCGCGTTTGGCAAAGATGCGCCCTTCATAAAGAGTTTGCAGTGAGAGGTATTTAAGGTTTTTCCTGCCAAAGTAGCAGGTACTCATTGCAAGGCCGAAAAGCACAAACAAGGTGATATAAACAATGTTGTAGTTGTGCATGTACGCCTGTAAAAAAAGTGCAATGACCAGTAAAAAGAAGTGTACAAGATAGATCGTAACGCGGGGTGTGATCTCTTTATAGGTCCGGATGAACGGCAGCGAGAATAAGTGCACTAGCAGACTCTGTGGTTTCAAATGAGCGTTTTTGCAAACGGTGGGCGCAAACGGCAGGCAATACGGTGTTGACATCTTCGGGAGTAACAAAATCGCGCTCTTGAGTGAGCGCGTAGGCTTGAGATAGCTTTGCCAGCGCGATGGCGCCACGGGTGGAGAGACCAGAGGCAAATAGATCGCTTTCGCGGCTGTAGGCAATGATGGATTGCATGTAATCTAAGATGCTATCGGAAAGATAGACCGATGATGCCGCGTTAAAAAGGGCGCTAATCTGCTCAGCGTTCACGACAGGCTCAATACTTTGGGGCATCGTGTTGCGTTTTAAAATATCGCGTTCGGCTTCATGATGCGGATAACCCAGCGAAAACGATGCCATAAAACGATCCAGCTGCGAGGTGGGAAGCTCAAAGGTGCCTGCTTCTTCGTAAGAGTTTTTGGTGGCCACTACAAAAAAAGGCTGCGGTAGCATATGGGTAGTGCCATCAATACTCACTTGAGACTCTTCCATGGCCTCAAGCAGGGCGCTTTGGGTTTTGGGACTGGCACGGTTGATCTCGTCAGAGAGTAAAAACTGCGTAAAGATGGCCCCTTTTTTGAAGCTAAAGGCTGCTTGGCGGGTGTCAAAGTAGTTGGTGCCTAAAATATCGCTTGGAAGCAGATCGCTGGTAAACTGAATACGGTTGTATTCTAGCCCCAATGCTTGCGAGAGGCTTTTAGCCAATGTGGTTTTACCCACGCCTGGAAGATCGTCAATAAGCAGATGCCCCCGCGCTAAGAAAACGGCCAAAGAGAGCGTGATTTTGTCGCGCTTGCCGCTAATAACCGTTTCAACGGCGTTAATAATTGCTAAGATGTTCTGTGAGGTCGTCATAACAAGATTGTAGCGCAAAAGAGTGATAAGAGGGCAATTTTAAAATAAATTCAAATAGGCATAACATACTTTTTACCAAAACAATAGCCACCCTTGGGTATAATTTTTGCCCTAATTTCCCACTCTTACATGTAAGGATCAACCGTGAGCCAGCCTCTTGAAAACATTGATGAGATTTTAAAACAGCATAAGCTTTCTCAGTTTGACTATGCCCATATTAAAGAGATTTTGGATCGTGAACCCAATTTGGTGGAGATCGGTATTTTTTCGGCTATGTGGTCGGAACACTGCAGCTATAAATCCTCTAAAGTGCATCTTTCGGGCTTTCCCACCAAAGCGCCGTGGGTCATTCAAGGGCCGGGTGAAAACGCAGGGGTTATCGATATTGGTGATGGCTACGCAGCGGTTTTTAAGATGGAGAGCCACAATCACCCCAGCTTTATCGAGCCGTATCAAGGAGCAGCCACGGGTGTGGGCGGTATTATGCGAGATATCTTTACCATGGGTGCGCGTCCGGTGGCCAGTTTGAATGCCCTACGGTTTGGTTCGGTGCTCAACAACGATAAAACCAGTGCCCATCAGCGTTATCTGGTACGTGGTGTAGTTGAAGGCATTGGTGGATATGGTAACTGTATGGGGGTGCCAACCATTGGCGGCGAGATCAGTTTTGATGAGTGCTACAACGGCAATATTTTAGTGAATGCGTTTAATCTGGGCATTGCCAAAAGCGATGAAATCTTTTACGGTAAAGCCGAAGGCATCGGCAATCCGGTAATTTATGTGGGTTCTAAAACCGGACGTGATGGCCTTGGCGGTGCGGTAATGAGTAGCGATAGTTTTACCGAAGAGTCTAAAAGCTTGCGTCCTACCGTTCAGGTGGGTGACCCGTTTACCGAAAAACTGCTTTTAGAGGCGTGTTTGGAGCTTTTTAAAACCGATTACGTTGTCGGTATTCAAGATATGGGCGCGGCAGGCTTAACATCAAGCTCCTTTGAAATGGCGGGGCGTTCAGGTTCGGGAATGATTATGCATCTCGATAAAGTCCCCGCGCGCGAAGAGGGGATGATGCCTTATGAGTTTATGCTTAGTGAATCGCAAGAGCGTATGCTTATTTGCGCCAAAAAGGGAAGCGAACAGGCTATTATTGACATTTTCAACAAATGGGATCTCGATGCGGCCGTCATTGGCGAAGTGACCGACACGGGAAATATGGAGCTGTTCTGGCATGGCGAAAAAGTGGCGGATGTTCCGGTGGATCCAGTGAGCGAAGAGGCCCCAATGCTTGAGCGTCCTATGGCACGTCCCGTATATCTTGAAGGTCTTGGCCATGTGAGCATTGATGATTTTGAAACGCCCAATAATCAAAAAGCGTTTGAGACGTTGATAACATCAATGGAAGTGGTGGATAAATCATGGGTGTACGAGCAGTACGATTCAATGGTGCAGACCAACACCGTGAAAAAAGGCGGCATGCTTGATGCCTCGGTGATTCGTGTAAAAGAGAACGGTCGGGCACTTGCCATGAGCAGTGATTGTAACGTGCGTTTTTGCTATATTGATCCCAAAGGCGGTGCGGCTGCAGCCGTTATTGAAGCGGGGCGCAATGTGGCAATGAGCGGCGCACGACCACTGGCAATTACCGATTGTCTTAACTACGGCAACCCTGAAAACCCCGAAGTCATGTGGCAGTTTGCACAAGGGTGTTTGGGCATCAAAGAAGCGTGTGCCGAATTAAGCACCCCCGTTATTGGCGGCAATGTATCGCTTTATAATGAAACCAACGGTGTTTCGGTTTTTCCTACCCCCTCAATTGCTACTGTCGGCGTCAATGAAGATCAAAACAAAGTACTCATGAGCTCTTTTCAAAAAGCAGGAAACTTGCTCTATTTGGTGGGTGAAACCCGCAGCGAGTTTGGTGGATCGCTCTATATGAAAGAGCTGTGCAACACGGTGGCTGGAACGTTGCCTGTTATTGATTATAACGCAGAGCTGGCACTTTGGGATTTGGTCATAGAAGCCAATAAAAACGGCCTGCTTGCCTCGGCCAAAGATTGCAGTAGCGGCGGGGCGGCGATTGCACTGGCTAAAATGGCTGCCACCAGCGGATTGGGATGCCAGGTTAAAATGCGCGTAGCACACCCGCGTGACATTTTTGCCGAATCCATGTCGCGTGCTATTGTTGAGGTTGCTCCCCAAAACGCCGCTGCATTTGAAGTGATGATGGGCGATTTGGTGTATGAAAAAATTGGCAGTGTCGGCGGTGAGGGCTTTACATGTAATGATGTGAGCATGACTCTTAGCAATTTGGACGCTGCTTATTTTGGCACGTTTAAAAAAGTAATTGAACAGGATATTTAACAAAGGAGATCAATGAAACGCGCACTCTTAAGCGTTAGTGATAAAAGTGGAATTGTAGAGTTTGCCACAGCGCTGGTAGCCAATGGATTCGAGATTGTCTCAACAGGCGGCACGTATAAAATGATTAAAGAAGCGGGCATTGAGGCTATTGAGATTGATGAGGTCACAAAGTTTCCCGAAATGCTTGATGGACGGGTCAAAACTTTAAACCCTTATGTTCACGGAGGGATTTTATACCGCCGCGATTTACAAAGCCACTGTCAAACCGTTCAAGAGCACGGTATTACAGGCATTGATCTGGTATGTGTGAACCTTTATCCGTTCAAAGCCACCATAGAGCGTACTGATGATTTTGATGAGATTATCGAAAACATTGATATCGGCGGGCCGGCCATGGTGCGCTCGGCAGCCAAAAACTTTAATGACGTCATGATTGTAACCGATCCTAGAGATTACGCGCTGGTAGTGGCTGCATTGCAAAATGAGGCCAATAGCATTGAGTTTCGCCGATCGCTGATGATTAAAGCGTATGAGCATACCGCTGCCTACGATAGCATGATTGCCAACTATATGAACCGCCGTTTTAATCAGGGTTTTGGCTTAAAGCAGTTTATTGTGGGCAATAAAGTAATGGACACCCGTTATGGCGAAAATCCGCATCAAAATGGGGCGTTGTATGAATTTGACGATTATTTTACCAAGCACTTCACAACGCTCAAGGGCGAAGCCAGCTTTAACAACATGGGGGATATTAACGGCGCAGTCAAGATTGCCGCGGCTTTTGGCGATGAGAATGCGGTCTGTATTGTCAAACACGGCAACCCCTGCGGTTTTGCCATTCGAGATTCGCTGCTTGATGCTTACACCGAGGCACTTAAATGCGATCCGGTTTCGGCATATGGCGGGGTAGTGGCCGTTAATGGCGAAATTGACAAAGCACTGGCTGAGAAGATGAATGAGATCTTTTTAGAAGTGGTTATTGCCGGACGCATTACTGAGGAAGCGCAGGCGGTGTTTGAGGCTAAAAAACGCATTAAGCTTTTTGAATACGGAAGCGATCGCATTGTGCTCTCTAACGATCAAAAAGATTTTAAACACGTAGATGGCGGGTTTGTCTATCAAGACGCCGACAGAGTGGGAGAAGACGAGATCAAAAACGCCGAGCTAAAAAGCAGACGCAGCGCCGACGCGCAAGAGCTTAAAGACGCCGAGATCGCATGGAAAGTCGCCAGTCTTACCAAGTCTAATTGTGTCGTGTATGTTAAAAACGGCGCGATGGTGGCCGTGGGTATGGGGATGACCTCCCGCGTGGATGCATCGCAGTGTGCGCTTAAAAAAGCCAGTGAAATGGGTCTTGATGTGACAGGCGCGGCACTGGCAAGCGAAGCGTTTTTTCCTTTTAGAGACTCCATCGACGCCGCGGCTGCGGCAGGGGTTAAAACGGTGATTGAGCCGGGCGGATCGATTCGTGATGACGAGGTCATCGCAGCAGCCGACGAGCACGCTATGGCGCTTTACTTCACCGGCGTACGCCACTTTCTTCATTAGAGTTCTTGCAAAACCGCAAGAAGTCATCTCTCTCGTAAGCGAGAAGCTTTAGCGGCCACAGCGGCCTTAGCGTAGTAAAACGGGCTTTGCTTGTTTTACGTTTTTAAAGGCCGGTAATGTCGATAATCTGCAAACCAGAACGCTCATCCGCCACATACGCCACCGTGCCGTCGTTTGAGAGGGTGACACCATAGGCTTCTTCCGGAGTATTCACGCTGCCAATCATATAAGGAGCTTCAGGATTGCTCACATCGATAATCTGCAAACCGGAATAGTGATCCGCCACATACGCCAGCGTGCCGTTATTTGAGAGGGTGACACCTAGGGCATGCATCAAAGTATTCACACTACCAATAATATAAGGAGCCTCAGGATTACTCACATCGATAATCTGCAGACTACTGGACGGGTCTACCCACATATCCCAAAGCGCCGTGCCACCCACCACATACGCCACCGTGCCGTCGTTTGAGAGGGTGACACCATAGGCTTCTTCCGGAGTATTCACGCTGCCAATCATATAAGGAGCTTCAGGATTGCTCACATCGATAATCTGCAAACCGGAACCGCCACCCACCACATACGCCAGCGTGCCGTCGTTTGAGAGGGTGACACCATAGGAAAAACCCGGAGTATTCACACTGCCAATAATATAAGGAGCCTCAGGATTGCGAACATCGATAATCTGCAAACCGGAATAGCCATCCGCCACATACGCCAGCGTGCCGTCGTTTGAGAGGGTGACACCGTTGGCAGAACTCGGAGTATCCACACTGCCAAGAATATAAGGAGCCGCAGGATTACTCACATCGATAATCTGCAAACCGGAACCGCCATCCGCCACATACGCCACCGTGCCGTCGTTTGAGAAGGTGACACCTTCGGCATAACCCGGAGTATTCACACTGCCAATAATATAAGGAGCCTCAGGATTGCGAACATCGATAATCTGCAAACCGGAATAGTGATCCGCCACATACGCCACCGTGCCGTCGTTTGAGAGGGTGACACCTCTGGCAGAATTCGGAGTATCCACATGGCTTGCAATTGCCAAAACGGTGATCGTAACCTTTCCGGCATCGGCATTACTGCCATAAGCGTTAGTGGCGCTGATACCCAGATGATACTCCGGTGTCACAAAATGGTGTAGTGATGCTCCGGGAGCCACATAGATACGTCCACTTGTGTCAATCGTAAAGTTTTCAGCACCTTCTCCCGTGAGTGCGATGTTGCTAAGGGTCTCATTACTATCCATCCACATATCGATCTGGCCAACCAGCGTACCTTCGATGCTCATACTATGAACCGTTTGCTGAAAATCTTTAAATTCGGGAGTGCTATGCACCTTAATGGTGACACTGCTCTCTCTGCTTCCCACACTGTTGGTTGCGAGTGCGCTAAGATTATAAGTTTTTTGGCTTCCATCAAGCGGCTGTGCCAACGTAACGGTGCCATCGGTAGTAATGCTAAAGTACTCCGCGCCGCTTCCTGTAAGCGCTAGTGCCGTAATGCCGCTACTGCCGGTATAGGCAATGTTAAGACTTCCTACAATATCACCGACACTGCCGGCTTGTTCTACTTTAAGTGTTGTAGAGTTAATCCAGGGAGCTTTATCAGAGGCCTTTATGCCACTCACATCGATAATCTGCAAACCGGAACCGCCATCCGCCACATACGCCACCGTGCCGTCGTTTGAGAAGGTGACACCTTCGGCATAACCCGGAGTATTCACACTGCCAAGGATATAAGGAGCCGCAGGATTACTCACATCGATAATCTGCAAAGCACCGGAAGAGTCATCCGCCACATACGCCAGCGTGCCGTCGTTTGAGAGGGTGACATCCGAAACATAACCAAGAGTCTTCACACTGCCAAGCTTAACGAGAGTCTCAGGATTACTCACATCGATAATCTGCAAACCACCGGAAGAGTCATCCGCCACATACGCCAGTGTGCCGTCATTTGAGAGGGTGACGTCATAGGTCCAATCCGGAGTATCCACGCTGCCAAGGATATAAGGAGCCTCAGGATTACGCACATCGATAATCTGCAGACCCCGAAAGAGATCCGCCACATACGCCAGCGTACCGTTATTTGAGAGGGTGACACCTAGGGCATGCACCAAAGTATTTACACTGCCAATAATATAAGGAGCCTCAGGATTACTCACATCGATAATCTGCAGACTACCAAACGCGTCTTCCAACGTATCCCCAAGCGCCGTGCCACCCACCACATACGCCAGCGTGTCGTCGTTTGAGAGGGTGACACCATAGGCTTCTTCCGGAGTATTCACGCTGCCAATCATATAAGGAGCTTCAGGATTGCTCACATCGATAATCTGCAAACCGGAACGCCCACCCACCACATACGCCAGCGTGCCGTCGTTTGAGAGGGTGACATCTCGGGCAGAACTCGGAGTATCCACACTGCCAAGGATATAAGGAGCCTCAGGATTACGCACATCGATAATCTGCAAACCGGAACCGCCATCCGCCACATACGCCAGCGTGCCGTCGTTTGAGAGGGTGACACCTATGGCATAACCCGGAGTATCCACGCTGCCAGGCTTAAAAGGAACACTGCTACTACTGCTTTGCTGCACGGATGAGACAGAACTGCTACTCTGAGCAGACGAAGAGACTGAAACCGCTACAGAAGAGCTTTGCGCAGATGACACCGAAGAACTACTTCCTACCGTTACATCCTCCCCAAGCTTCTCCATAAACCCATAAAGCCCCGCTAAGACCTTCTGGGCAAGCGCTTTGGCACTCTGCTCGGAAACCCCTTTATCCACAAGCTGCTGAGTGAGAACCTGGCTATACGCCTGAGCTTGTTGTAGCAGCTCTTGGGTAGAGAGATTATTGGCGTTTTGCTCCCAAAGCGTTTTAAAAAGCGCTAAAGCTTTATTGCGATCTACGGTATTAAACTGCACGGCGTTAAAGGCGCTATCAAGCAAGCCCATCGCTTCAATAAGCCCCGCTTCGTTAATCTCGCAATCGGTTTGAAAGTTCAGTATTTTGCTCATCAGCTGATCAAAAAGCGCTTTGGCATCAGTAGTGTTTTGGGCTTGCGTGGTAATAAGCTGGGCAAGGTTGGCTCCTTTAAGGCTAATCTCGGTGGCGATGCAGCCATAAGATGCATAGCTCTCTAATACCCAACGCTCCACATCGTCTCGGATGCCGTTATTGTTGGCATCAACACCTTCAAGTGTGGCGTTGTTTAAGATACTGTCGGGCATTAAAGGCAAGATATGGCCGTTAATCGCTTTGAGCAGGGTAAGCACGACAGGCTTGGAGAGCATCTCTTTATAAGAGGCCTGAACAAGAACAATCCCCTCCGCAACACTTTGCAGCTCTCCCGAAGCAATGGAGAGTTGCGCGGCATTAGAGACGATCCATGAGACGTCATCGGTGACGTTAAGCGTTGAGCCGTCGTTTAAAGTAGCAATGACTTCAAGCGAGGTGAGATCGCCTAAGAGCAGTTTGTCGGTATCGACATTGAGTGCAAGGTTGGTGATAGGGCTTTGCGCGGTAACGTCACTCATATTATAAGAGAGGCTTAAGCGTGTGGTGCCGTTGTTGTTAAGTGCTTCTTTGGTAATAACAACCGTAGTGCTTTGGCTAAATACGTTATTGCTTTTGGCTCTGATCACAAAAGTGTTGATCGTATCGGGCAGTGAAAGCTCAAGTTGCGCGCCACCGCTTTCATCGGCAACGGCGCTTTTACTTTCTGCTACATACAACGCGGCGTTGGGAAGGGTGCGTACGTTAATGCTGATGCTATCGCCGTTCACGCTTTGAGGGTAGTTTTCAATCAAAGGGGCTTCGACAATACGGGTCGTTTGAGACGCGGCACTTTCGTTTTTGGAATCCATACACCCGCTAAAGAGCAGAAGAACTGCAAAGAGCAGCACCGGTATAAGTCGTGACATGATAGGCTCCATCAATTTGAGATGCCATCATCATACTTTTATATAGCTCATTTGATCTTTATTTAACCGATTATGTTTATTACAAATGCAATACTGTGTTGTTTTTACACACTTTTTAGTTATTTTATATTAATGACGGTAAAAAAGTCTAATCTAAAACAAGAATGAATCACCTTTCTTAGAATCTACATGTAATCTTTGGCGATTGATAGTGTGATACAATCATCACACAAAGGATTGCATATGGCAGATATTGGACTAATCGGTTTGGCAGTAATGGGGCAAAATCTGGTGCTGAATATGGCCGATCACGGTTTTAAGGTATCGGTATACAACCGCACTTATGCCACGACCAAAGATTTTGTGGCGGAGCATCCGCATATTTTAGGTTTCCAAACGCTGGATACTTTTGTGGCATCACTGGCGCGTCCGCGCAAAGTGATGTTAATGGTTAAAGCGGGAGAAGCGGTAGATGTTTTGATTGCGCAGTTATTACCACTGCTTGAAGCGGGTGATATTATTATTGACGGCGGGAATTCACATTATGCCGACAGCTCACGCCGCTGCGATATGCTTGAAGCAAAAGGTATTTTATTTGTAGGTACAGGAATCTCAGGCGGTGAGGAAGGTGCACGTCACGGCCCTTCAATGATGCCTGGTGGCAATGTTTTGGCATGGGAAGCCATAAAACCTATTTTTCAATCCATCTGCGCCAAAGTAAGCGGCGAGGCGTGTTGCGATTGGGTAGGCTCAGGCGGCGCGGGTCATTATGTGAAAATGGTGCATAACGGTATTGAGTATGGTGATATGCAGCTTATTAGCGAGGCGTATCAACTGCTGCGCTATGCACTCCATCTTGATCCTGATGCTATGGCAGAGATTTTTACACAGTGGAGTGCGGGGGTACTGGATTCATACCTTATTGAAATCACAGCCGATATTTTGCGCTTTAAAGATACCGACGGTACGCCGCTTATTGATAAAATTGTTGATGCGGCGCTCCAAAAAGGAACAGGAAAATGGACGGCCATCAATGCCTTGGACCTTGGCGTACCGCTTAGTTTAATTAGCGAGGCGGTCTTTGCACGTTTTCTCTCAGCATTGGCATCGCAGCGCAAGCACGCAGCGCTACGTTATAAAAAACCTTTGTTACATGTAACGTCTGATAACACAACCATTCAGGCCGTAGAATCGGCACTTTATGCATCTAAAATCATCTCGTATGCTCAGGGCTATATGCTCATGCAAGAAGCCGATCGACAATACGGATGGAAGCTTAATTATGGGGGTATCGCGTTGATGTGGCGCGGAGGCTGCATTATTCGCAGCCGCTTTCTTGATGCCATTCGAAATGCGTATCGGAATAATCCTGATTTGTCCAATTTGCTTCTGGATGATTTTTTTCACCAAGCGCTTACGAACGCGCAGCAAAAGTGGCGCGACGCACTCAAACTGGGAATCGATAACGCTGTAGCATTGCCGGCTATGAGCGCCGCGTTGGCATTTTTTGATGGCTATTGCAGTGCGCGTGGGGGTGCAGAACTTATTCAGGCGCAGCGCGATTATTTTGGTGCGCATACGTATGAACGTATCGACGCACCGGCGGGAAAACACTTTCATACAAAGTGGCACTCATGAATACGCATATCGTTATTTTCGGAGCCACCGGCAATCTCTCATTAAGCAAGCTGATGCCGGCTTTTTATCACCTAGAAGCGCATGGGCGTTTGGATGAAAATTTACGTATTATCGCGCTAGGACGGCGTACGCTGGATCATAACGGCTGGAGTGAATTACTGCAAAGTTATATTAAAGATGTCGATGCCAATGTGTGTGAACGTCTTCGTGCACGCATGCATTATATTTCTGTAGATATTCATGATGTTCAATCTTATAGTACGCTCAGTGAGCTGCTAGTTGAGCAACAATCAGAACATATTGCTTTTTATCTTTCGATGAGCCCCTCTGATTATTCGGTGATTGTAAAGAATCTGGCATCACTTAATATGTTTGAAGAACAAGCGTATTGGCGGCGCGTGGTGCTTGAAAAACCGTTTGGATATGATGAACAATCAGCGCACGCTTTGCAGCAATATTTGCTACGCTATCTCAGCGAAGAGCAGATTTACCGTATTGATCACTATCTGGGAAAAAGCATGGTGCAAAACATTATGGTGTTTCGTTTTGCCAATATTTTGATGGAGCCGCTGTGGAATCGCAACTATATTGATCATATTCAGATTACCCATGCCGAAGATCGCTCGGTAGGAAGCCGCGGAGGTTATTATGATGGCAGCGGAGCCATGCGCGACATGATTCAAAGCCATCTGCTGCAACTGCTTGCCTTGGTGGCAATGGAGCCTCCCGCATCCATTCGGGCCGAAGCATTGCGTGATGAAAAGGTAAAACTGCTGCACTCAATTCGACGCATTAACAAGCGTCAGGTCCATGCACATGCCTATCGTGCGCAGTATAGCGAAGGTGTGGTGGGCAACAAAACGGTAAAGTCCTATTTGCAAGAAGAGGGTGTTGAGCCTTCAAGCGTGACCGAAACCTATGCAGCGCTGAAACTCTATATTGATAACTGGCGCTGGGAGGGGGTGCCGTTTTATATTCAAACGGGTAAAAATATGGCCAAAAATCAAACGCTGATTTCCATCTGTTTCAAACATCCGCCGCGACAGTTTTTTAAGCATTCGCAACTGCAAAAAATGGAGTCAAACTGGATCATTTTTAGGGTCCAGCCAGATGAAGCCATTAAAATTGAAATGACAGCCAAACAGCCGGGGGTGCAGATGCAAACACAACAACTCAGTCTGGATGCCGGGCTATTGCCATGCGGGCCTGTGGGTGACGCCTATGAAGAGTTACTGCTAGATGTCATCAAAGGCGATCGGTCGCTTTTTTTACGTTATGACGAGGTCAAGGCGGCGTGGCAGGTTGTGGATCCGATTATTGACGTTTGGATGAATGATCGGAGTTATATTGATACGTATGCGCCTGGAAGTTGGGGCCCAGAAGGTTCTAAAAAGCTTTTTGACGATAGCGAACATAACTGGCGTTTTAATGCCGACCCAGATAAGGTCGTCTGTAATATTTAGATGAGAAATAGACTTCTTGCAAAACTGCAAGAAGTCATCTGCCTCAAAGAGGCAAGCTTCAGTGCCACAGCGGCGAGCGTAGCACTTTGGGCTTTGCTCAAAGTGCGTTTAAATAGAGTTTTGCAAGAACTCTAATAAAAGCTTACATGTAATGCAAGCTTTTTAACCAATATGCTCACGCTCTTTGGGATTAAGATGTGTGTTGGCATATTCTGGGGTGAGTGAAAGATTAATGCAGGGTTTTAGCAAGCCGTAAAGCTCCATCTCCGCACCGTTGATATGATCTACCATATTGCCGTATTTGTCGGTAAACACAAACGTCTCATAGCGGTGTTCACTTCTTTTGATATAGGGCGAAAAAATAACGTAAGATGCTTTTGAAAGTTCTTTAAAGACTTCACAAGCGTGTTGAAATTTGTCGCAGTTAATGTCCAGCCTTCGAATTTCGAGGACGTCGTTTTGGATAGCCTCTTGAAGAACCTTGGGCATCGCCGGAAACTCTTTTTCGATGTTGGTATATTTCTTTACCGTATGCATCGTATCCTCCTTTGTATAGGTTATTGTCGCTATCTTAGTACGTTGAGGTAAATAATGGCTGATAACTTGAAAGTAGATGTTTTTTTCAGAAATAAGGTGTTTGTGATTGAGACGTGTTGAAGTGGTCGGGATAGCCGGACTCGAACCGGCGGCCCTTGGTCCCCCAGACCAATACTCTAACCAGACTGAGCTACATCCCGACATGGAGCGCAATATTAGCAAGCTTTTGCTAAAAGTATCTTAAACTTTTCTACATGTAACAGTAAAAGGTTGATTGACATTGACTCAACTCTTTGATATAATTGATATAAAATATTTTAGGGCACCTCTAAAAACCCTAGCCAAAAGAGCAAAAATAAAATGAGTAAAAGTTTATACGAAACATTAGGTGTAAGTTCCAATGCTAGCGAAGCAGAAATTAAAAAAGCGTATCGCAAGTTGGCACGTCAGTACCATCCTGACGTTAATAAAGAAGCAAATGCCGAAGATAAGTTCAAAGAGGTCAACGCCGCGTATGAAGTATTGAGCGACAAAGAAAAACGTGCTAAATACGATCAATTTGGCGATGCAATGTTTGGCGGACAAAATTTCCATGATTTTGCACGCGGACAGGGCACGAATGTAGATCTTGATGAAATCCTGCGCAATATTTTTGGCGGCGGGGGCGGTTTTGGCGGTAGTGCCGGATTTGGAGGCTTTGGCGGTAGCTCAGGTTTTGGTGGTGCTTCAGGTTTCGGCGGGCATCATCAAAGCGTTAACTTAGATATTGAAGCCAATGTTGTTGTTCCTTTTAGTGTTGCTGTATTAGGGGGCAAGCATTCGGTTTCGCTTAATGGCGAGAGTTTTGATATTAAGATTCCTGCCGGTATCAAAACAGGCGAAAAGATGCGGGTACGCGGTAAAGGGCGTAGTATGCAAGGCCAGACGGGTGATCTGTATCTTAAAATTGAAATTGCGCCAAGTCAGGATTATACACGTGAGGGTGATGATCTGGTTAAAACATTTGACGTCTCTTTGTCGGCTGCACTCTTTGGTGGCAAAGTAATCGTTCAGACCCTTGAGAAAGAGATAACGCTTAAGGTGCCGCAAAACACCAAAAACGGTCAACGCTTTCGTGTTAAAGATATGGGGGTAATGAATCGCAAACGCAATGAACGTGGCGATTTGTATCTTAAAGCAAACATTGTGCTACCCGATGTCAATACACTTGATGGCAAACTTGCAGAGATGATGCAAGAAAAACTACCAAAGGAGTAAGCGATGCCACATCATCATTACGACGAACCGGTGTATCTTATTAGCATTGTTGCTAAAATTCTTGATATTCATCCCCAGACGTTGCGCCAGTATGAACGCGAGAACCTTATTATTCCTTCGCGTTCTAACGGGCGCATTCGTCTCTATTCACAACGCGATATTGATAAAATCAAACTGATTTTACGCTTAACGCGTGATCTTGGTGTGAATTTGGCCGGGGTTGATATTGTACTACGCTTTAAAGAGCAGATGGAAGCCATGGAGCAGGAAATTGCCGAACTGCGTCATGCGGTTTCGGTTGCTAAAAATGCTAAATCAGTGCCGCCTGAAAAATCACTGGTGACCAAACGCAGCATTTATGAAATGGTAATTTTTGAAGATCCATTCAAAAAATAACCAAGAGCACCTCTCTACTCTTTAAGTCGTTCAATGTTTGAGCCAAGTGCCTGAAGTTTGGCTTCAAGCTGCTCATACCCTCTATCAAGATGATAAATCCGATGTACATCCGTTGTGCCTTCGGCTATAAGTCCGGCAAGTACCAATGCGCTGGATGCTCGCAAATCGGTAGCCATAACATCGGCACCAAAAAGTTTGCTTGGGCCGTGTACGGTGGCTACATTGCCGTTGAGTTGAATATCTGCGCCTAAGCGTTGGAGTTCACTCACATGCATGAAGCGGTTTTCAAACAGACGCTCTTCAATAGTTGATGTGCCTTCGGCTTGGGTGGCAAGCGCCATAAATTGTGCTTGCATATCGGTGGGAAATGCCGGATACTCTTGCGTTACAATAACCACAGGTTTGATTTTTTGTGCCGGTGTCAAAGCAATCGTGCTACTTGTTGTTTCAATCCCAAACCCCATCGTTTTAAGCTTGGCAAGTACCGCATCAAGATGATCCGCTCTCACATTGGTAATACGTATGGCACTATTGCAAATGGCTGCGCCGCACAAATAGGTCCCCGCCTCAATACGATCGGGAATAATAGCAAACGGGTCAATATCTATTAAACGTCGGTCGGTTCCATAAATGGTAAGTTCTGAAGTACCAATGCCTTCAATACCCACACCGCTAGCACGCAACACTTCACAAAGCTGTACTACTTCTGGTTCACGCGCGGCATTGGTAATAACGCTTTTTCCGCGTGCCAAAGCTGCCGCCATTACAATATTGGCCGTGCCCGTCACAGTGATTTTGTCAAAAATAATATGGGCGCCTTTTAGCCCCTCTTTGGCTTCAGCATAAACATAACCGCCGTGAATGCTAATGGTGGCACCCATCTGCTCTAAGGCTTTAAGATGCAAATCAATAGGACGCTGTCCAATAGCGCATCCTCCCGGAAGTGAAACTTCGCAATGTCCTTCACGTGCCAAAAGCGGCCCCAATACCAAAATAGAAGCGCGCATGGTTTTAACAATCTCATAGACCGCTTTGGTATGAATGATGCGAGAAGTGTTAATGTGTAAGCGGTCGCCTTCAAGTGTGTACGTTGCTCCAAGATGTTCTAAAAGTTTGAGCAGTGTGCGGATATCTTTGACCTGTGGCATATTGGTGATACTCACGTCATTTTTGGCCAAAAGCGTCATGGCAATCAAAGGTAAAGCCGCGTTTTTGGCTCCTGATATGGCAATTTCTCCTGAAAGTTTTGTGGGGCCATGTATGCGAAGATAGTCCATGCGTCACCTGAATCTGAATTTTTGCCATTATAGTTAAATTGGTATAATAGACTTCTTGTACACACTTTCAACCATAGCGATAGTTATGCCATGAAAGAAACACTAGACTTCTTGCAAAACTGCAAGAAGTCATCTGTCTCGAAAGAGACAAGCCTTAGCGGCCACAGCGGCCTTAGCGTAGTAAAACGGGCTTTGCTCGTTTTACGTTAAAAATGAGTTCTGCAAGAACTCTACTAAATAGGAGCTAGCGTGAGTTCAGCACTTGACCGCCTTAAAGATCTGACGTCTAAAATCTCGAGTTATGAACTTTCGCGAAAAGAGAATCTTCGTCAATTAGAGAGACTCTATCGGGAGTTGAAAATTGATGAAAAGGTTGCTTCTTTTGATGATCTGTTTGATTTTAAAGCAATTAACCTCTCTGGAGTAGGGCTAAGTGCGGAGCGCTTAGGCGTTATTCAAGAGGGTAAATATGTTCAGATTATTGCAATTAGTTATGTAGCAGATTCTCCGGTAAAAAATAAAAACAGTTCGCTTAGATATTTTGGTCGTGCTGATACAATTGATGAAACGCTTAAATATGAGATTATCCGCTTTGTTTTGTGTTGGCGTTTTGAAAAAAGCTTTCGTACATTAGAACATTATAATGCGCTCATCAATGCACTTCCTTCCGGTGATGATGCGTAAATTTTGGGTACGGCTTTGGAGCTACTGGGCTTTATGGGTAACGCTTTTCTCGCTTGGAGTAGCCGCCATTTTGGATCTGTTACTCAGTGTAACTCTATATGTTTTAAAAGGAATGCCCACATTGAATGGGGCCGTATTGCAAGCACTTTGGGATATTGGCTTCTTTTGGTTTGGAATACTTTGGAGTGTAACGTTGCTCTTTGGTCTGTTGATTGTAATGAAACGACTTTTTGGACGCTGTTATAACGGTTGGCACATGCAACTGCTTACATGTAACAATGCAGAAGTGATTGAGCATGTTTTGTTAGCAGATGTCATCAAGCCATGGCGCAAATGGTTGATGCTGCTTATATGGGGTGTTGCGTTGCAGATTTTAATGCTTGTGGGTATTGGGTATATGCTGCAAACATTATTGCAAGAGTGGTTTAATATCTATGTGCTTTATGTTATGGTATTAATTTCAGGCTTTTTAAGTTTGCCGCTTCTGCCCAATCGATGCCAACGTATTCAGGTGGTAGCATGCTAATATTTTTTGACTGCGAAACAACCGGGTTAGAGGCGTTTGATCGGATCTGTTCTGTAGGCTTTATTGCTCAAGATGAGGTTTTTTATGAGCTAATCAAACCACCACGAAAAATCCGTCCAGAGACTTCTGCGTTGCAGCATATTACCAATGAGATGGTTGCTGATAAAAAATGTTTTGAAGATTCCAAAGCACAGGAAAAATTAGCCAAATTAAATAGCAAAGAGAATATTTTGGTATCCCACAATGTGGCATTTGATTTACAAATGCTGCAAAAAGAGGGATTCGTATGGCAAGGTGCCATTATTGACACGCTTAAATGTACACGCCATCTTATTCCCGAATGCGAGCAATACGCCTTGCAATTTTTGCGTTACGAACTCAAGCTCTATCAACATGAGCTTCAAGAAGCAACACCATTGGAGATCACCTTAGCAGCGCATTATGCGCTTAGCGATGCCTTACATGTAAAACTGCTTTATACCTATTTGCTGAATATGGCTACGCAAGAGCAGCTTGTTGATCTGAGTATGGAACATGCTTTGATTACAAAATTTGCTTTTGGGAAATATAAGGGGCGTTATCTTGAAGAGATTGCTTTGAGTGATCCGGGATATTTACAATGGATGCTTGGAAATATGTTTGATATGGATGATGACCTGCGTTATAGTGTAGAGTATTATTTAGCTCAGAGTTAAATTGCGTTATAGTTTTGAAAAAGTTTGCAAAACAGCAAAAACGCATCTGCCCAAATTCTGCCCCAAAAGGGGCAAGCTTTAGTGCCACAGCGGCTAGCGTAGGACTTTGGGCTTCGCCCAAAGTGCGTTCAAATAAAATAAAAAGGTGTGACGTGAAAGTAGCCATTCAGTGTGCTTCGCCGTTGTTGCAGCGTTCGTTGGAGCGTTTTTTACAAGGGCATCTTAGCTCTATCAAACAGTGCGATATTGTTGTGCGTGATAATGTCATTGATGATCATCATCCGGCATTACTGATAAGCTCTTATAACAACAGGGGTGATTTACAAAAACCTTTTTCACGTTCGCAGCTTTTTTTGGCACTTGAAAAACGGCTTGATGAGCTACATGTAACGCAGCATCTTAATGTTATTGCAGAAGAAGAGAACGAGCCACAAGATCATTCGATCTCAAAATTAGATGTTTTAGAAGAGCGTATAGCGCTATTGACCCAAGAGTATCAGCACAATATCATGAAAGAGATTCGAGCCTTTTATGAAAACTAAGGCGTTTTGTAAAAAGATTATTGCCGGCGATTTCAAAGGCAAACAGATTGAACTGCCTTCAAAAGAGACGACCCGCAGCTCCAAAGCTATTGTGCTGGAATCCTTTTTTAACACCTTGCAGTTTGATATTATTGACGCCACATTTGTGGAACTGTTTTCAGGTAGTGGTTCTGTGGGGCTTGAGGCGCTGAGTCGTGGAGCAAAAAGGGTGATTTTTATGGAGCGTGACACACAAGCGTTAAAAGTACTTGAGCGCAATATCGGACGTACGGATCCTTTGCGATGCGAGATTGTACGCGGAGATACGTTTAGCACTATTGCCGCGGTATGTCAACGTTTGGAGCAAAAAAATGAGAGCGCATATTTTTTTATTGATCCGCCTTTTTCATATCGTGAGGGGATGGAGCAGATTTATCAGCAGATGCTTTCTCTTATTGCCGCATTGCCGCGCTATGGTGTTAAACTAATTGCTATTGAGCATATGAGTAGCTTGGTGTTAGAGGATAATATTGGAGTATATGCCCTTCAAAAACGCAAAAAATTTGGAAAAACGACGCTTTCTTATTATATGTAAGGCTTACATGTAGATCCTTGGAACACCATTTGCTTTTTCATTCCTCTAAGGAATAGCAGATGAATAAGATAGTTTTACTTCTTGTAGCTTCAATAGCGCTCTATGCGACCAAAATCACCGATATTGCTAATGTCGTGGGTGTGCGCGATAATCAACTGATTGGGTATTCGCTTGTGGTAGGTTTGAAAAAAACAGGCGATGGCACCACGTCAGCCTTTACGCTTCAATCCATTGCCAACATGCTCAAGGCAATGAACATTGATATGCGGCCTTCCGATATTAAATCCAAAAACGTTGCAGCCGTGGTGGTAACGGCCAAACTGGGACCTTTTGCGCGACAAGGCGATAAACTTGATATTACCGTATCATCCATAGGTGATGCTAAATCACTTGAAGGGGGAACATTGTTGATGACACCGCTTAAAGGGGTGGATGGCAAGATATACGCACTTGGGCAAGGTGCTGTGAGTATTGGCGGTAAAAACGCTCGTGGCAGTGGTGCCGAAACACATCCCACCGCTGGTATGGTTTTTAACGGGGGTGTGGTAGAGCGTGAAATCAGTCATGATCTTTACCACCAAGAACAGATTACACTGTCGTTAAAAGAGTCCAGTTTCAACAATGCAATAGCCATTCAAAAAGCGGTTAATGCGCGTTATGGAACGCAATTGGCTGTAGCCATTGATCCAAGAACAATTCGCTTGCAACGTCCGGCTAATCGTTCTATGGTTGAGTTTCTTGCCGAAATACAAGATACAGATATTTCGTATGAAGCTAAAAAGCGTATTATTGTTAATGAGCGTACCGGAACGGTGGTATCGGGCATTGATATTGAAGTAAAACCCATTGTTATAACGCATGGAGATATTACCATTAAAATCCGTTCCGAAGATAAGGTGTTAAAACCTGGCGGTGGTGTTGAAGTGGATGAAAACATGGTTATTGGTTTGAACCAAAATGAACTTTATACCAAAAAGGGAACCACCACAGTAGCTAATATTACGCGTTCACTGCAAAAACTGGGAGCGACACCCAAAGATATTATTTCAATTCTCGAAGCCATTAAAAGTGCGGGAGCCATTGCCGCCGATTTGGAGGTCATCTAATGAGCACGGCTATAACGCAGGCACTTTTTGCCAAAGATGCATCGTCAGTACCCAAAATGGGTCCTATTAAAGACGAAGCGCAGTTGCGTCAAAAAAGTGATGAATTTGAAGCTATTATTATCAAAATGATGCTTGATAATGCTATGAAAGATGATGATAAGGGACTCTTTGGAGTCAAGGATCCAGGAGATCGTATTTTTAAATCGATGTATCGTGATGAGCTTTCAAAAGCGAGTGCAGGAAGTTTTGGTTTTTCAGAACTCTTGTTTAACTACTTGAGCGAACAGCGACGTTAAAGTTTTGAGTTATTGTGCCGATACTATGCTTAGACATCATAGACACAATGCAAAGTCCACCAATTGGGCTTTTAAGAAGGATTCAAAATGATCTCCACGATCAAGGGTACGGCAGCTGGTTCACTATACCAAGATGCCACGAAAAATACGCAAAAGTCGACCACTGTATCCAAACAGGGAGACACCAGCAAAATTGAACAGATCAAAGCCGAAATCGAAAAAGGGGAATACCGAATCGATCTTCAGGCATTGGCTGAAAAAATTGCTGATGAACTGACGTAAGTCTGAAAAAAAAGGAGTTTATGATGCTGTCCCACCACATTCAAAGCGCACTTGGAGATCTTCGCGATCTTATCGCTATTTCGAACAAAGATATTGAAGATATCAAAGTGGCACAACACAATAGCCAGTTTGAACGTCTTTCACTTAAAGATGAACGTCTTAAAAGTTTTGAGACGAAAAAAGCGATGATTGATCATGAGCTTTCAAAGAAAATGAGCGCTAATCCAGATGCGGGACTGGCTGAGCTTCTGAATGCTGAAGAACAACAAGCACTCAACAGTTTAAAACAAGAGCTTGCGGCCTTACGTGAGGTTAACCAACGCTATGCCAAGCTTGTTGCAAGTGTCGGATCATTCTACAATGCACTGCTTGAACAGGTCGTTCCGACAGAGATGCAAGGATATAAACGGGTTGCTTCAAGCGAAGCATCGTTTTTGAAAGTGAGAGCCTAATCATGTTTAATGCGCTGCATATCGGATACAGTGGACTTAACGCAGCCCAAGTGGGCATTGACGTTACGGGTCACAACATTGCCAATGCTGAAACCCAAGGGTACAACCGTCAGCGTGTTGTATCATCAGCAGCATATCCAACCGGTGCTAATGGCGCCATGCTTTATGGTAATGGCGTTGAAATAACAGAAATTGCACGCGTATTTGATACTTTTGTATTTAACCGTTATGTTAATGTGGGTGAAGACAAAGCCAATTCTGATTTGAAACGTCATACACTAGAGCAACTTTCAACCTATTTTCCTGATATTGACGGTATTGGCATTAAAGCAGATTTACAAAGTTATTTTGATTTATGGCAATCGTTGGCCGATAATCCCGATAGCAACTCCATTAAAATAGCTTTAGCTCAGCAATCGCAAACACTAACCAACACAATCACTCAAACACATTCTCAAATTTTTACGCAACAGCAGACCCTTGATGCCCAACTGGTAACGTATGTTGAAGAGGTCAATCGTATTGGTGAAGAGATCGCCCATCTTAATCTTCAAATTGCTCAGACTGAAGGTGATGGTTTGACTCGTGCCAACGATTTACGTGATAAACGCGGATTGCTAGAAGAGAGTCTTGCTAAACTCATTGGCGGTGACGTATTTCAAAGCGGGGCAAAAAGCAATACGCCTGTTAGTCCTTATATTACCGAAGAGCAGGGATTTTATAATATTCAAGTGGGCGGAGTGAATCTGGTAGATGGATCTTCATTTCATCCAATCGGTTTAACAAGTGAAGGTAATGCCAACGGCTTTCATGATCTCTATTATGAGCGTCAAGATGGTAAGCGTTTTTCATTTGAACAAAGTTTGCTAGATGGTAAGATTGGTGCCATTTTGGAGCAGCGCGGTACCAATTTTAACTCTATTACCGGAGAAGCTGAAGGCGGTATCTTGCAAGATACTATTAATATGCTGGATGCATTAGCTCAGGGACTCATTGAAAATACTAATAATATTTATGCTCAAAGCCCCGCACAGCAGATGGTTTCAAATTACATACCGTTTGATGCAACGCAGCCGCTTGTAAATACCGATAATAATTTTGAGCAGGGAAGTTTTGATATTGTTGTGTATGACGTGGATGGTAACGCCGTGGCGACACGCACGATTACCATTGATATGGCAACGGCTATGGGAGTAACCGGTACAGCCGATGCCACCACAATTATTGGGCAGATTGAAGCAAATAGTGACGATAACAGTGATGGTAACGCTACCAATGACATTGATGATTTTTTACAGACTAATTTCAATAATAATCACCTCAGTTTTTATCTTGACAATGCGCTTAAAGCTCAGGGATACAGTTTTGTTATTAGAGACAGTAGCGATGCCCCTACCAATTTTGCCGGAACTTTGGGGATGAACCGATTTTTTGATGGCAATAGCGCTGATACGATTGCACTTAATGCGGAACTTTTACGAGATACTTCGCAAATTTCCGCAGGCGCACTTCCCGTAGATGGTGACAATCAGGTTGCTAATAAAATGGTTGAGTTGCAATATGGGGCTGTGAATTTTTATAACAAAGGTGACAAATACACCGATACAATTTATGGTTTTTATGACTCCATTGCCACTAATGTCGGCTCTCACACCAATAGTGAGATTATTCGTAACGACTCCATCAGCGCGCAATTTAGTGCTATTGAAACGGAGTATCAATCTATCTCTAAGGTTAGTATTGATGAGGAGTTGACAAATCTAATACGCTATCAGACTGCTTATGGTGCGGCGGCTAAAGTGATTAGTACGGTAGATCAAATGATGACGACACTACTGGGTATGAAACAGTAACGAATGCGTCCTCCTTATCTTAGTATCATGCTTCTTGGCATGGTGTTTTCATTGTCTTTTTTTGCTTCTTTTTTTTATGCTATTTCACCAACATATTTTGACATTACTGCAATTTTAAGCGCACCGTCGCCAGCACACCCTTTTGGAACGGATCGGCTTGGACGTGATCTATTGGCACGTATTATAGAAGGCGGGCAAATTTCCATTACTATTGGTGTGGGTAGCGCATTAATTGGAACGTTTATCGGACTCATTCTTGGGGCTACGGCTGGATATTTTCGCGGCAAGGTCGATAAAGCATTTGTGGTGCTTGTAGATCTGTTTTTGACCTTTCCTACCTTTTTTCTACTCTTGGCCCTGGTGAGCTATGTGAATGCTTCGGTTTGGGTACTGATTTTTATTATCTCTATTACGGGCTGGATGACAACAGCACGGCTTATACGATCCGAAAGTTTTGCAATAGGGCAAAAACCGTTTATTAAAATACTTAATATCGCTAAAGTCAGCACAACAAAGATCCTCTTTAAGTATTATATGCCTCTTTTGGCACCTATTTTTTTAGTCAGCGTTACGTTTGGTGTTGGTGGTGCTATTTTAGCCGAGTCAGGACTCAGTTTTTTAGGGCTTGGTATCATGGCACCGCAAATGAGTTGGGGTAGCATTTTAAGCGGTGGTAAAGAGGTTATTGATATTGCTTGGTGGGTCAGTTTTTTTCCTGGATTAATGATCTTTTTAGTTACGCTTTCATTGATGAATATCTCCAATTATCTGCAGCAGCGCTTTAATCAAAAAGAGATTCAGCAATAAAATAAGATCACTTATTCAAGATATTGGGTAGCTTTAAAGAGACGTTACAATGCTCTATTTATGTTAAGATGACGCAATTGTAATCTGAAGGTTATCGTGTGAAAGAGCATCAAATTTCTTGGATATTTGTCATTATGGCGGCAGTGGTTGTTGTGCTTGCCGGTATTAAAGCGGCCGCTGTGATTGTTGAGCCGTTTTTACTCTCTATTTTTATTGCTATTATTTTTGCACCCTTTTTTGGCTGGCTCAATGCCAAAGGGCTTCCTTCGGGGCTTTCTTTGAGTATTGTGGTGGTCTCACTCTTGTTTGTAATTACATTGGTAGGCATGCTTATTGGCTCTTCTGTGCAGGATTTCAACACCAACCTTCCTACGTATGAATCACGCCTTAATGAACAGTTTGCTGCGCTCTCAACAATGCTAGAAGGTTATGGCCTTTCGCTTCCCAATCAAGAACTCGGCACCATGTTTGATGCACAGCGTATTATGCATTTTGCCGCAGGAGGGTTAAAAAGCCTTGGTAGCATCCTTACTAATGGTTTTGTCATACTGCTAACAGTGGTATTTATGCTGCTTGAATCAACACAGTTGGCTGAAAAGATTGATGAAGCCGATGGTGAAAAAGATACCATCAAACATCTTGATGTCATTATTGATAAAATCAAGCACTATATGGTACTTAAAACGTTGGTATCGATGATGACAGGGGCTTTAATCTGGTTGATGCTCATGCTTTTTGGTGTTGATTATGCCGTTCTTTGGGGGGTGTTGGCCTTTTTTCTTAATTATATTCCCAATATCGGTTCACTTATTGCGGCAGTGCCTGCTGTGTTATTAGCGATTGTGCAGCTAGGGTTTTTAAGTGCCATAGAAATTACAGTAGGTTACATTATTATTAATACCATTGTTGGATCGGTGATTGAGCCTAAAATTATGGGTAAAGGGTTAGGACTTTCGACGCTGGTGGTATTTTTATCACTCATTTTTTGGGGCTGGTTGTTGGGTCCGGTGGGAATGCTGCTTTCAATTCCGCTAACGATCATGGCCAAAATTGCTTTTGATGCACAGCCTAATACCCGCTGGATTGCCATTATGTTAGGAGAGGGTAAACCATGAAGCGTTATCAAAGTGACGGACGTAAAATCTTAGATGTTGAGTTTGACGAGCGACCTCAAGTTTCAGATTTTTTCAATGGTATGCCCATTATGTCAGTGCATGAAAAAAGTGCTGATGAATATGCTCTTTTTGTGTTAGAACCTGATGCAACTGTAGGGGTTTATGTGTTGGATGAAATTTTTATTGTTGGGCACGTTCCGGGTTTTGAAACCCTAAACGATGCCGTTTTAGCTTGGATGCGTGAAGAGATATAGAGGTGCCCTAAAGTGTTACATGTAAGGGGTTGTTATACCAGTACATGACCCACAAATTTGCTCATATTGTCCATAATGGCACCACCACGTCTAAAACCAAGACCACACGCTTCATAAGCGAAAAAAACACCGGCTTGATAGTGATTGCCATGCGTATCTTTCATAAATTCGCAATACTCTTGATAGACGGGTTTATAATTGCCATAGGGGCCATCCGTCTGGCTAATAACGCTACCATCGGCAGCAACAATCTTGGTATTGGCACCTTCGCGTCCAAAACAGCGTTTTTCCACATAAGCACCCTCAAGTGGTTTAAAATCGGTTTTGAGCAGGTAGGGAGAGTCTGGAAAAAGATCGTATAAAATCTTCATCATTCCTTTAGATTGAAATAAAAGCGTATAAGCGGGATTGAGAATAATAGCTTTCTGGTTACTCATGATTTCATTGAGCAGCACAGCGAGTTCCGGTTCGTCAGTACCAATGTCTTCCCATGGATAAAGTTTAAACCAGTATTCATAAGGGTTATTATGAGCGTCATGAATACCATTGTCATCAAATTGGACATTTTGAAGGTATTCAAATCCCGTATTAAAACCGGCATCAGTAGCTATCTGGCGCAATAATTTTGTGGTGCTCTCTTCTTCATCATTACCCTCGGCTGATGAAAAAAGAATTTTCCAGCCGTCATAATGTTTTTCAAACTCTTGGGGATCGTCAAAAAGAGTAATAAGACGTTTGAAGTTGTCGTTAATTGCATCATAGATGTTATTAAATTGGCGCGCTTCATCCATGTTATTGTGTTTTAGCAGTGCCCATTGCAGTATGGCAGTTTCAAAAAGACCTGTAGGGGTATCGGCATTAAATTCAATCAGTTTTATGGGATTGCCATCAAGACCACCACTCAGATCAAAACGTCCATAGAGATGCCAATGCACGTCATTCTCCCAGCTCTTTTTGATACTCTCAATCAGATTAAAAGGAATGCCAAGCTCAAAGAAAAGGTTCTGATCAATCACATATTGTGTTGCTTCGACATACATATCATAAAGCGTATTAACAGCTTCATAGTAAGCTTCAGCTTCTTGTGTGCTTACATGTAAGAGTTGATCGCTAACATATTTGCTACCGTCTGTATCGGTATGCCATGTAAAGCCAAGTTCTTCTAACGCATCATCATTGATGGGTGTAACATTTTGTAGTGTTAGCATCTATTTATCCTCCGAAAAAACCACTTTTTGCAGTTGATGTTCCTTTTGTAGTGTCTCCAAAAAATTTTTTTGTTGTTCCGGCTTTGTTGGTGCCGGCTCCTGGAGTTTTAGAGCGGTAATAGGCTGATTTATTGACATTATTGCGATGTTTTTGAAAGTTTGAGTTGTTCATCAAGGCGTTGCCTATCATGTTGCCTAGAAGTGATCCTGCCGCTACGGCTAAAATGGTTCCGGCTAGCCCCATGCCTGCATCACCAGAAGGCGCGGCATTAAGTTCTGAGGTACCCGCTTGCACTTTGGCATACTCTTGGTCGGCCAGTTTTTTCATCTCTTCTTCATTCAAAAAACGTTCGGTAACGTTTCCATTGGCATCACGCTCACGGATAATAGCGCGGTTCGGGCCTTCGGTAGGCATCTCTTCAACCACTTCATACTTACCGTTGGCAAGCTGCTCAATCACCAAAAAACGGTTACCTGCCTCTTGCTGTTGTTGTTCGGCACTACAGCCTGATAGCACGCTCATAACACTAATGCCAACGCTTCCTAGCACTAAGGCAGATCCTATAGTGGTAATGTGTTTCATGGTTTAAGCTCCTTTTTTTCTAGTGTAATAAGTCGTTGTAGTTCGTCATCAAACATAACAATACGATCGCGGCCCTCATAATAGAGGGTTCCTTTGTAGATGTATTTGCCATTGCTATAGCGCACGTTTTGTTTTTGAAGCAATGCTGTACCAACTTTTTTGCCAATAGGGGGAAAAAGTGTTGCTAAGGGGAGGGCGCAAAGCAGTGCCATAACAATAAGGGCGTAGCGAAGGTTTTTGAGATAGGTGGTGACATAGCCAATGATAACAATGGGTACTAGTAAGATCCAAAAGCTTTGATGTTCAGCAAACAGTACATTGTAATATTCATCAATCCCGTAAAAATCGAGATAATGCAGTTGGATGCCCATAAGAAACAAAAAATCAAGAATAAAAGTAAAAAAAAGTCCGCTTAACAGCGCTTGAAAAAGACGTGTCATCGCAAACGCTTTAAAGTTTGGTTACCAAGTTTAAAAATTTTCGATGGGGTAGATTGGTAAAAACCGTGGCGATCTTCAACAATGACATCGGCGTGCTCGGTTGTAAAAGAGAGGTTAAAGTTGCTGCCGCTTTGGTTGGCTGATGTAGAATACATCGAACCAAAACGGCATAAAAAATCACGGTGGCGTCTCTCTTTAACAATGCGAAGGGCCTGGTTTTTAATAATAAACGTTGTTGCTTTTGCTGCGCGAACACGTGCTTTAAACGCATTGGGAACCCGGTGTTGGTTTGCTTTGAATGTATTGAAATCGGCATAAACCTTTAAAAAGGGTTTATGCATTGGACGCTGTTTTGCCGTAGTAAGTGGTGCACTCTTGCGTGATAAAAAACCAACAGTGGTGTCAGTTTGTATCAGATAGAGGGCATCGTTTTGCATTAACGTGTTAAGAAATCTTGGAGTGAGCGCGGGCGATTCCATGCATCGTCACGCATCTGAGAAAGCGCATCAATAGCTGCACGCGCTGCACTTAACGTTGTGAAATAGGGGATATTCATACGCAGTACAATTTGACGGATCACTTCGGCATCTTTTTTAGAAGTATTGTTGTCTGAGGTATTAATGGCCATGGCGATTTCGCCGTTTTTCATAATATCTTCAATATTAGGACGTCCTTCACTGATTTTAAGAACCGGCTCGCATGGAATACCTGCTGCTTCAATAGTTTTGTGGGTACCTAATGTGGCAACAAGCTTAAAGCCTTTTTCTTGAAGACCACGGGCAATTTCAACACCTTGTAGCTTATCCATCTCTATAAATGAAAGAAAACATGTTCCTTTGGTAGGAATATTATTGCCCGCCGCCATTTGACTTTTGGCAAAACTGATCCCAAATGATTCGCTAATACCCATAACCTCGCCAGTAGATTTCATCTCCGGCGAGAGAACTAAATCGGCACCATAGAGCTTGTTAAATGGAAAAACTGCCTCTTTAATAGCGACATGATTTTTAAGCCGCGGTTTTAAGATGCCATCTTTTTCTTGCACAACGTTATAGTTATCATAAAAAGCTAAAGCATTGCGAAGTGAATCGCCCATCATAACCCGTGTAGCTACTTTAGCCAGAGGCATACCGGTAGCTTTGGAAACAAACGGCACCGTACGTGAAGCTCTTGGATTGACTTCGATAAGATAAACCTCATTTTGATGAATGGCGTATTGAATGTTAAGCAGACCAATAACACCCAGTCCCAGCGCAATGGTTTTAGTTTGCTGTTCTACCTCTTCTTGTAACGCACTTGAGAGGCTAACGGGAGGTAAAGAGCAAGCGCTATCACCAGAGTGAATACCCGCCTCTTCAATATGTTGCATTACCGAACCAATATAAACTTCGTTACCATCACAAATAGCATCCACATCAAGCTCAACAGCCTGGTCAAGAAATTTATCAACCAATACCGGAGCATCATTGCTTACTGACACAGCTGCGTCCATGTATTGGCGCAATTGTGCTTCATTGTAAACAATGCGCATGGCACGTCCACCCAAAACAAACGAAGGACGTACGAGCACCGGATATCCTAATGTTGTCGCAACAGTAACCGCTTGTTCTTTGTTGGTAGCAATTCCATTTTCAGGTTGTCTTAGATTATGCTCACGCACAAACGTAGCAAATTTTTCACGGTCTTCGGCCAGATCAATAACTTTAGCAGGAGTTCCTACTATCTTGGCACCAATAGCTGTGAGCGAATTGGCAAGTTTGAGTGGCGTTTGGCCGCCAAAATGAACAATGATACCGTTTGGCTGCTCATACTCGATGACCTCACGTACATGTTCAAAATCAATAGGTTCAAAATAGAGTACGTCCGAAGTGTCATAATCGGTAGAGACTGTTTCAGGGTTACAGTTGTACATGATGGTCTCAATTCCCATCTCTTTTAATGCAAAGGCAGCATGAACACAGCAGTAGTCAAACTCAATACCCTGACCAATACGGTTTGGCCCCCCTCCTAAAATCATAACTTTATGTTTACTTGCATCGACACGGTTTGGAATATTGGGGAGTGTCGTAATATTGGTAGTAGAATAAAGATAAGGTGTGAGTGCTTCAAATTCGGCTGCACAGGTATCAACTTCATTATATTCTAAGGAGATACTAAGACGTTTACGCGCACTGTAAACATCATTTTCACGAACACTTCCGGGGTGATTGTTGTTAATACATTCGGCAATTTTTTTATCTGAAAAGCCAAAGGTTTTAGCCAAACGAAAACGCTTGGCATCATTAAGAATGTCCAAATCAATAGTATTTTCAAAGGCAATAAGTTCTTCAATCTGATATAAAAACCATGGGTCGATTTTACATAATGCAAAGATGTCGTCTACACTCATATTGCGGCGAAAACCCTCAGCAACATAGAGCATACGTTCGGCATTGGGACGGCGAATTTCGTGGCGAATAAAATCATCATCACCATGCATACGATCAAAGCCGCTAAGCCCTGTTTCAAGTGAGCAGAGGGCTTTTTGGATTGATTCTTTGAAGGTACGACCAATCGCCATGGCCTCACCAACCGATTTCATACTGGTGCTTAGCGTAGAATCAGCTTCGGGAAATTTTTCAAAAGTAAAACGTGGTAGTTTCGTTACGATGTAATCGATAACCGGTTCAAAACTGGCAGGTGTGCCTGTAATGTCATTTTCAATTTCATCCAGGCTAAAACCTACAGCAAGTAGTGTGGCAATTTTGGCAATAGGGTATCCCGTAGCTTTAGAAGCCAGTGCAGAAGAGCGTGAAACACGCGGGTTCATCTCAATAACAATCATGCGTCCCGTTTTAGGGTCAATTGAAAACTGAACATTGGATCCACCGGTATCAACACCGATTTCACGTAAAATCTCAAACGAAGCATCGCGCATCTTTTGATACTCTTTGTCCGTCAGGGTAAGCGCAGGAGCGATGGTGATAGAGTCACCGGTGTGTACGCCCATAGGGTCAAAATTTTCAATAGAACAGACGATAATGCAGTTGTCTTCGTGATCACGAATCACTTCCATTTCGTACTCTTTCCATCCCAATAAAGACTCTTCGATCAATATTTCGTTAATAGGAGATTCATCAAGCCCGCGTTTGGCGAGCATTTTAAATTCGTCAATATTGTAAGCCACACCCGAGCCACCACCAGCAAGGGTGTAAGAAGCGCGGATAATCAATGGAAAACCAATCTCTTCTGCTGCCAAAAGAGCTTCATCCATGTTGTACGCATAACGTGAGTGGGGCAGATCCATACCAATTTTGATCATTGCTTCTTTAAAGGCTTGACGGTCTTCCCCTTTTTTAATTGCTTCAGGATTGGCACCAAGAAATTTAATACCATCAAGCATACCCTGTTCGTACATTTTCATAGCAGCATTAAGGGCTGTCTGGCCACCCATGGTGGGTAAGATGGCATCGACTTTTTCATCTTTAATTATTTGAGCAATGACTTCGGGTTTAATCGGTTCAACATAAGTACAGTCTGCAAACTCGGGATCGGTCATGATTGTTGCAGGATTAGAGTTAATTAAAACGACACGGTAACCTAGCTCTTTGAGAGTCTTAACGGCTTGCGTACCAGAATAATCAAATTCACACGCCTGACCGATAACAATAGGACCTGAACCAATGAGCAAAATGGTTTTGATATCGTCACGTTTTGGCATGCTGTCCCTTGAGAAAAAAGTTTCGTCATTATACGTGCCAAGCACTTAAAAGTTGATAACGAAAAGAGGGGAAACTCTTAATGCAAATCAAAGTTGTATATGAGTGAAATCATCCCTGAAATAATAGTATTGTCACTAACAATAGGGCTGCGTACAATAGTTGTGTCAAGTCGGTCAATTCGGGCATTGGCTAGAATACGCCAGTGCGATGATAGATCATAATTGAGATAACTTTGAATAGCCATATTGATACCGCCATCTGGTTTGTAAAAAGGACGATGCTCTGTTGCTTCATGCTTAGAGACGCCATAATAATAGTTATTGAAATCTTGTGAAAAATAGATAAGTAAAACAGAGGGAACCAAGCTCCATGCATCGTGCTGCCACATTGTGCCAAGCTCACCACGTACCATATAGCCATCAGAGTGATGCATCAGATCATTCATGATAAGCATTTCTCCAAAGCCATAATCATTTTTTCCAGCAAGAGATAATCCCCCCTCCCAGCTTGAATAGCGGGTGTCCATACCTGTAAGTATGGTGCTATCAGAAGCTTTATAGCCGCTGGCACGCGGCTGTAACGTTAGAGAAAATCCCCAATTCTCTTCTCCTAAAAAATAAACACCAAGGCGAGACCATCGAACGTAAAAAATTTCATAATCAAAAAAAATGACTGGTGTAGGTAACAGGATAGGATCCGTTTGATGGTAGGGTTGGCTTTGAATATAAGGGCCAAAGCCTAATGAAATTTTCTCATCAGCCAAGAGGAAAGAAGAGAGCATAACATAAAGAAGAAGCAGGCGTTTCAGCGAACATCCTTAATGACATGAAAATAACGGGCATCACTTAAATTGAAGTAGGGCTTGATAATAGCATTTTGATAGCCTTGCGATTGCTCAATGCTCTCAACAACGCCTACTTTCAAGCCTTCAAAAAAGAGTTCATCCAACCCAGAAGTAATCACTTCGTCGCCGATATTGATTTTTTTCCATGTAGGAATGTATTCAACGATTAGGCGATCAACACCATTTCCATGGACAATACCCGGTGCCATATTGTTACCAACAAAAACAGAATAAGCACTTTTACGATCGCTATTGAGTAGTGCCATAGCACGATTATTGCGTGCCACAACAATACCGGCTGTGTAACCCTTGTGAACCAAACCATAAATTTTTGAAGTGTTGAAGTCGGGGAACTCCAGCCAAATTTTGTAGTGATCCCCAAACTTGACATAAGAGAGTGTGCGCACCAATACAACATCAGGATGGTTCTTAATGGTTGTATTGGATTCGTCTAATAAAGCATCCAGCTCGTTGGCAAACTGTAGCGAGAGCAGATAGGCCTCTTTATATTGCGCCAGTTGTTCACGTTGTTCAATAATGGTTTGCTGTTGATTGAAATGTTCTTCAAAATTCATTGTAACAAAAGCGTAAGCATCACGATAAAATGATTGAATGGAATGTGAAAAGGAGATTAGGGGTTTTTGCAAAGTGTCCGTATAAAAAAAGGTGGCAGCAAAAAGCGCCACAAATAAAAGTAAGGAGACAAAATGCTCTTTACTCATTTTCAAAGAGTTCTTGAAGTAAATCGATCTCTTCGAGTGCCATACCCGTACCTTTTGCCACGGCTAAAAGCGGTTCATCGGCAACATAAACAGGAATTTTAACAAGGTCTGAGAGATACTTGTCTAGTTGGCGAATCAAAGCGCCTCCACCGGTTAGGATAATACCGTGATTCACAATATCTCCAGCAAGTTCTGGTGGTGTCATTTCAAGTACATCACGAAGAGCTTCCGCCATCTCTTTAAGAGGCTCTCGCATGGCTTCGCGTGCATCTTCACTGGTCAGTTCAACCGAGCTTAAAAGTCCTTCGACTTGGTCACGGCCATTGACAACCATTGACAATTCTGTTTCAAGCGGCATCGCTGTACCAATGTTTATTTTAATCTCTTCAGCAGTGCGATCCCCGATAAGCAGATTGTATTTTTTACGCACATAATTGCTAATTGCCATGTCAATTTTATCACCAGCGGTGCGTATTGATTTAGAGATGACCAAACCGCCAAGCGAAACAACGCCAATTTCTGTTGTGCCACCACCAATATCTACAACCAGATGGCCTGATGGCTCACGAATATCAACACCCGCTCCAATAGCGGCAGCCATAGGTTCTTCAATTAAAAAGACTTCCCGTGCACCGGCAGAAAGTGCCGATTCGCGTACCGCTTTGCGTTCAACTTGTGTGAGACCGTAAGGAACGCAGATGATGATACGAGGACTAATTAAAGCGGTACGTCCATGCGCCTTTTCAATAAATTTTCGAATCATTTTTTCTGTCATGTCAAAATCGGCAATAACGCCATCTTTCATTGGACGGATGGCTTTGATGTTACCAGGTGTTTTACCTACCATCTCTTTGGCTTCATGACCCACGGCCAGTACACGTTGTTGACCAAAACGTTCCGTCTTTACGGCAACAACAGAAGGTTCGTTGATAACAATGCCTTGACCTTTGGCGATGACGAGCGTGTTAGCAGTTCCCAGATCGATTGACAGGTCATTCGAAAAAAGACCGATAAGTTTGTTAAAGAACATTCATGACCCCTTGATCAGGCAATTTTTTGATTGCTATTTTTTACATAAATAGGTTTTTCACCTTCATTAATGACATCAGCTGTAATGATGACTTCATATCCGTTGTATTCAGGAAGTTCATACATGATTTCGATCATATTCTCTTCTAAAATGGCGCGCAGACCTCGTGCTCCCGTCTTGCGTTCAATGGCTTTGTGGGCGATGGCTTTGAGTGCCTCTTCTTCAAAAGATAATGCAACATTGTCGATGGCGAAAAGCTTGGTGTACTGACGGATCAGAGAGTTTTTTGGTTCTTTAAGGATATGCATCATATCCTCTTCATTGATTTCGTTGAGTGACGCGATGATTGGTAAGCGCCCAATAAGTTCAGGAATAAGTCCATAATTTACCAGGTCATCGGGTTCAACCATGTCAAACGTTGGTTTTTTCTCGTCTTTGGTTTTCTTTTCATGGCCAAAGCCTAAAATATTGTTGCCCTGTTTTTTCTCTAAAATTTTGTCAAGGCCATCAAATGCGCCACCACAAATAAAAAGAATGCCTGAGGTGTCAATTTGGATAAAATCTTGATTCGGATGTTTTCTGCCGCCTTTTGGCGGGATATTAACAACGGAACCCTCAATGATTTTAAGAAGTGCTTGTTGTACCCCTTCGCCTGAAACGTCACGGGTAATAGAACGATTTTCGCTCATTCGTGAAATTTTGTCAATTTCATCAATAAAAACAATGCCCTGTTGCGCTTTTTCAACATCTCCATCAGCTGCTTGAAGCAGTTTGGTTAGAATATTCTCAACATCTTCGCCTACATATCCCGCTTCGGTCAAACTGGTTGCGTCTGCAATGGCAAGGGGCACATTGAGAACCCGGGCAATGGTTTGAGCCATCAAGGTTTTTCCACTGCCGGTCGGTCCAATAAGCAACACATTTGATTTGGCAATTTCGGTATCGTCATTTTCAATAATACTACTTTTGAAAATACGTTTATAATGGTTATAAACGGCTACCGAAAGAAGCTTTCGCGCCTTTTCTTGACCAATGACATAATCACCCAAAAAGGCATTGAGCTCTTTAGGAGTCATGAGTTCACTTTGAGCATCAAGTGCCGTTGTTTCTTCCTCTTCAGAGTCTCCAAACATTATCTTGTAAGCCGAAAAAACACAGTTTTTACAGATATAAACGCCATTACCGGCAATCAGCGGATTCTCCTCGCTCTCGTGGGCATCGCAAAAGCTGCAAGTTCTATGTATCATGGTTGTTTCCTTTCAAACGGAATACCGCGTTTGGTTTTTAAAATGAAGCCGCATAGATTGGATACATGGTAATTCTTTGTATGTTCCAGTAGTTCAGCTGCTTTTTCTTTGAGGGGCTGGCCCGACTCAAACAGATCACGATAAGCACTTTTGAGTGCGTCTATATCACTACGTTCAGTATTACGGCGCAGTCCTGTAAGGTTCAAGCCCCTTAGATTAGCACGATTGCCTTCTGCTAGGCAATAAGGCGGAATATCTTGTGCCACGGCAGAAGCTCCGCCAATCATAGCATGATTTCCAATATGAACAAATTGGTGAATGGGTGTCATCCCCCCAATAACAGCATAATCTCCCATTTCCACATGCCCGGCAAGTGTCGCCGCATTAGCTAAAATACAGTGATTTCCAATAATGACATCATGGCCTATATGGACATAGCCCATAAATAGGTTATGTGATCCAATGATCGTTTTACCTCCACCGCCTTTGGTGCCGGGGTTAAAGAGGGTAAACTCGCGAATTTTGTTGTAATCACCAATAATCAGTTCAACCTCTTCACCATCATATTTAAGATCTTGAGGAATAGAACCTAAAACAGCGTGTGAAAAAATTTGATTATATTTGCCAATCGTGGTTTTGCCATAAATACAAGCACCTTGTGCAATCGTTGTACCTTCGCCAATAATAGCTTGGGAAGAGATAAAACAAAAAGGCGCTATTTCAACATTCTTTCCAATTATGGCACCATCTTCAATGACGGCAAGAGGAGATATCATACTCATTTATCTACAATCATCGCTTTGAGTTCTGCTTCAGAAACCATGGTCTGATCAACATAGGCTTCACCTTTTAGCATCCAGATATTGCCTTTGTGTTTGAGCACGCTAACGCGGTATTCAAGACGATCACCCGGGCGTACCGGTTGGCGAAATTTGGCTTTGTCAATACTCATGAAATAAACAACTTTGTCTGCAATTTCTGCTTCACTGATATCCATGCTTTTAAATGCCAAAATACCGCCTGCTTGAGCCATCCCTTCAAGGATCATAACTCCCGGATAAATAGGGTGACCCGGAAAGTGTCCTTGAAAGACATTCTCGCTGATCGAGACGTTTTTGTAACCGACAAGCGATGTGCCTTTAACAAGGTCGGTTACACGGTCGATAAGCAAGAACGGATAGCGGTGTGGAAGGATCCTTTGGATTTCCATTACGTCAATCATAACCATTCGTACCTCTTGAGAAAATTTGGCTATTTTATCGAAAAAGAGGTTAATGCTTGATTATGACCAGCGTCTCTTTGGTGTCTTCGTAAGTTTTAGCGTCAAGATAGAGTGTGAACTTCTCTTGAGGGATCGTTTCAAGTACAAAGATCGGTGTTAGATCATAAGCATTACATGTAAGCTTTTCACGAACCTGCTGTTCTATATTTATTGAAGGTGTATTATAAATGAGTTGTAAAAGCGTTTGAAATTGTGTGCCTGCTAAGTCATTATAGGTTTTTAGTGTTATCAATCGGACGTCATCACGGTTCATGAAATGCATCTCATTGGCACTATATTCAATAGATCCTTGCACTTTTTTACGTGGAAGTGTTGAGTATGCCAGAGCATGTATAGGAATAATAGATTTTTTTGATGTTTCAAGCTTACATGTAAACTGGCGATAGTTGAGGAATTTGACTTTGCTAACATGATAATTTGTGCCAACATCTTCAAGGCCCATACGCTGTTGAAAAAGTTGCAGACGCTCTTCAATAGAGGCGCGTAGTGTGCCGCCATGAATGGGAGAAAACATCTCATCCATAAGTCGATCTTGTTGTTTGCGTTGCATATCCAGGCCAAAAAGACAGCCACAATAATCTTGTCGATAGAGTTGCTCTTCTTTGGTAACACGTGATTGATCTTGTGTGCCACCGCCGCTACGATAATCAGGTGCAATAAATTCAACGCCATGCGAAGCGTAAAAAGCATCGCCACGGGTTTTAAGTTGTTGTTGCGATTTAAGAGGACTCACTAAGAGTGTGGTAGTAAAGCAGCGTTCACCCAACTCAAGCGCTTTATGGGCGCTCACTTCAAAACGCTTGTCAAAGCAGCGTGCACAGCGCATTCCCTTTTCAGGCTCTTTCTCAAGACCTGCAACACTTTGCAGCCAAGTATCAAAATCATAATCACCTTCGATGAGATCAATACCCAGTTTTGTGCAACTGCGCTGAACATCTAGGAGTCGGAGCTGATATTCAGAATAGGGATGAATATTGGGATCATAAAAAAACCCGGTGAGTTTTTCATCCGGGTAGTCGTGTTGCAGCTTTTTTAAAAAGAAGTGTGAATCAACGCTGCAACAGATGTGAACGAGCATGTTAACGTGGGTTATGCGCGTTTGGCAACGACACTAATACTCTCAATAACATCTTGTCCAGCAATGCTATCAAGAACGCTCATCGATTCAGCATCATCAACTTCGATGCCACCAAAAACGGTGTGTACGCCATCAAGATGCGGACACGGTACAAAACAGATAAAAAATTGGCTGCCTCCGGTATTAGGGCCAGCATGTGCCATAGAGAGTGTGCCTTTGACATGACGATGTTTATTCAGTGCCGTTTCACATGGAATTGCCCAGCCAGGTCCACCAGTACCGGTGCCGTGAGGACATCCACCTTGCGCCATAAAACCAGGAATAACGCGGTGAAAATTTTTGTTGTTGTAAAAGCCTTCATTGGCTAAATGTGCAAAATTGGCTACAGTATTTGGAGTTTCATCGTTATAAAGCTTTAACCAGATGGTGCCTTTGGCCGTAGTAATTTTTGCCCATGCGTATGAAGCCAGTTCTTCAGGGGTGATATCGTAAGTTTTGAGTTCTTTTTGTTCAAACATAATAATTAATGGATCTCCCGTTTTTTTTGAAATTATATAGCCTTTTGCTTAAGGGGCATACAAAAAGTTTAATCTTTAAGGCTTTTTAGAAGTGTCCTTTAAGTTGATTAATAATTCATATGACCAATATGTGACTGATCGTTGGTTATACTTTTTGCCATAAGCCAATATCAAAAAAAATGAAATTAAGGTGAGAAAGATGATGAAAAACGGGGTGGCTCAAGGCATTGTTCATGGTGTTCTTATAACAATAATATTAGCGTTTTCAGGCTGTAAGGTTACAGTTAAAACCAACAAAGATAAAAATGTTACAATAAATTCACAAAGTTCAAAATCAGCGAGTTCAGAGGCAGCTACGTCAAGTGTAAATGTGATAACAAGCAGTTCTGTTTCAACTAGTTCAGAAACAGCCACATCAAGCATAACAGCTATTTCAAGCAGCTCAGAGACTTCAAGTCAATCAAGCACATCAAGTGTAAGTGTCATAACAAGCAGTTCTTCAAGCAGCTCTTCAGAAGCAGCAGCATCAAGTGTAGCTGTTGTTTCAAGCAGTTCAATGGCCGCTTCAAGTCAAGGCAGCGTGTCAAGTGAGACCGGTTACTCAGGTACAGCAGCACAACGCAGCTATACACTGTTA
>JBNKJB010000027.1:0-1795 GCA_050290965.1 Sulfurimonadaceae bacterium | reverse complement strand
CCATTTCAGTATCTTCTGCTGTATTTTCTACTCATCTTTTCATATTCATCCTGTTGATGTTTGATTCCTTCCCACTTGCATACAAGCGCCATAGCTTCATATATTACAGACAGATCATATCGCTTCATTTTATTAAGCTCTCGCTTCCCAAGATGGGATAAATATTGTGAGTGACGACGATCTATATCATTGATCAGAAACTCAAACTCTCGCATCGATTCCTCAAACAATCCTGCTTTCTGAAGATTTTTTGGGAGTCTAATCCATTGTTCAATGCCGTAATTGACATCTGAAACCATCATGTACTCTTTTGCCTGTCTCAAAATGTCAACTGATGAATTAAAGTCTTTTTTATCATGATGCTGTGTTGCCATACGATGTAGCGCATCCGTTTCTTCATCTTTAGCAAATGCGAACATTTAGTGCTCCTTTTATATGATTATTCTAAGTATATAGTAGTTTTGGTGCATTATCGTGGTCGCCACTGTCCCCGAACGATGCCAATGATACGCAGTCGTTTCAGGTCATCACCTTCAAGCATAATATCAGGATAAAACTCATTCATACTTGTAAGCTTTGCCCAACGACCAAGAGGGTCTTTGATGAGACGCTTTACAAATAGCTCATTATCAACCATTGCAATTACAAGGTTGTTTTCATATGCTTGCTGTGTACGCTCTACTATAACCTTTTCACCATTCTTGATAAATGGCTCCATCGAATCTCCGGTCACGTTTATGATGTCAATACTTTTTGTACTAAAAACGTTAAAGACATCACGCAGTAACCGCTCATCGATCTGTACTGGAATAGGTGGCGCGTAATCATCACCGTTTCCACCATAGCCTGCAGCAGCGTAAACGTCTTCGTACATATTTGCTATTACAGTTGAAACATCTGATATTGCTGAGCTATTTTTCTGATAAACACTTTTTTCTTTCCTACCTGTTAGTATCCAGTCTAAAGATAAGTTCTCATTTTGAGAAATTTCTCCAATAAGCTCATAAGGGATTGAATTTCTTTTCTTCCATGTGCTCAAAGTGTTCTTTTTTACATCGTATTTATCGCAAAACTCAGTGTCTTTTGTAATACGTAGTTCTTGATAAAGCCTATTTAATATCTCTTCAATATTGTCCAAAATGCGAACTCCATATAAGTTTTTCCAGAAAAGTACGCATTTTGTCTTGACACTGTTCGCAAAATGAACTATACTTTTAACAGTTTATTAGAAAACTTTACACAAGTTTACCTAAATAAAAATATTACATGTCAAGGAAATACTATGACCGATACAGACAGTCTTGCTTATGAAATCAGAAGAATAACCGGCATGACTCTTGATGGATATTGCCGCATGAGAGGACTATCAACGACCTCTTTATATCGAAAGTACTTTACTAAAAAGGCGATCGAGAAACTTACCCAAGATGGTATCGACGTTGAAAAATTTATGAAAAAGGCAAGCTGATGCCTACTTACTACAGAACCGTAAGTGGCATCGGAGGCCGTGGCGAGGTCTATGAATTTTTTATTAATGGCTCGTGGATATCTACCAAGGATGCTTCATTGCTACTTGAAAAAACAGAAAGTTCGATATGGAAAGCCATTAAGCGCGGCTCAAAACAATACATAAAAATTGACCCCAGCCTAATCTCCGATTCATTTGTCGGGGATCAGGGTGCGGTACTGCATGTTGATGGGCAGCAGCTGAGCCCATCAGCTCAAAAACCAACACAAGGAATTCACAATGGCTTTCGCAAAAATGTCGATGAACAAGAAGGCACTAGACGAGATT
>JBNKJB010000026.1:0-19926 GCA_050290965.1 Sulfurimonadaceae bacterium | reverse complement strand
AAAATTATGCTACAAGGTGGCTATGGGTGTATAATAACGAACGCCCTAATATGGCACTTGGCGGTATCACGCCGAAACAGAAGTTGGCCATGACGGCTTAACTCTACTTTTGACAGCGCCTAAAAACGGGGGGATTACCATGTTTGATACAGGTGAAATGAAAAGTGATTGTTTGGCAACATTTATCAAATCAGATATATATGACAAAAAAACATTACAAAAAATGAGCAATAAACGTAGAAATGAACCGATTATAATAACTAATTTCGGAGACAAAAATAGAATTATTGACGGTAATCATAGATTAATAAAACGTATTAATGATGGATATAAAACATGCTTTGTTATTGCGGTATTACCTACTATATTAGAACAATTTTCCGAACCTTTAGGATATTGACATAATTGTCTTAAAATCATTAATATGGTAGAATTAACAGAATATTAAGATAGATAAATTGAAGAGAAGTGAATGAAAATTGATATAATAAAATATAAACCCCTTATTGAATCAGCTATTAAATTATTTTGGGATACTAGAAACAAACAAACTGTTCAGCAGTCAGCAAAAAATATAAAAGATACAGGTAATAGAAGTGCTGTGACAGGAGGAAAACAGCTTGATGGCTTTCTTCATCTTCTTTGTGCCGTTGCTAAAGATATTGGAATTTCTGAAGAGTATATTTATACAAAAGGGAATCATATCCCAGGATACTTTAGACCGACAAAGGATTGGGACTTATTAATAATCTCACCGAATAAAAAACTTATTGCAGTTGTTGAATTAAAGTCTCAAGTTGGTTCTTTCGGAAATAATTTTAATAATAGAACTGAAGAGTCTTTAGGTAGTGCTATTGACTTATGGACTGCATTCAGAGAAAATGCTTATCCAAATCAATCAGCACCTTGGATAGGTTATCTAATGTTGGTGGAAAAATCAGAAAAATCCACCACACCTGTAAGAGTCAGTGAACCTCACTTTAAAGTTTTTCCAGAGTTTAATGGAAGCTCCTACCTTGATAGATATAAGCTTCTTTGTCAAAAACTAATGTTAGAAAGACATTATTCACAATGTGGTTTAATATGGTCAAAAAATGATGCGACATTTGGAAATGTAGCAGATGAAATTTCAATAGAAAATTTTATTTATTCCTTTATAGGTCATTTAGTTTCACAACTTAATGAATTTGAATAATATTATGAAAAGAAAAAATGGTAGAAATCATGGTGAAGTATTTACCAAGCTAGACGTAGTTGATTATCTTTTAGATGAAGTTGATTATCTCCCTTCAAAAAACTTAAAAAACGTGCGTATTCTTGAACCTTCTTCAGGTCAAGGTGCATTTGCTATTGAAATAATTAATCGTTTAATAAAGTCTTCCGTAAAATTTAATTTTGATTTTATTGAAGCATTAAATCAAAATGTAAGATTATTTGAGATAGATAAATCAAATTTTGAAAGTCTCAAAAAAAATATATTGAAATATATTCAAAGCAATGGATTTTCAACTGAAAAAATCAATTCTTTAATTTTTTCAAATTCAGACTATTTATTATATGAAACTCATTCTACATTTGATTGTATAGTTGGTAATCCACCGTATATAAGACATGAGATTATTGATTCTGAACTAAAATCAATCTATAAAAAAACTTTTTCAACTTTTAAATATAGAGCAGATTTATATATTCCTTTTTATGAGAAGTCTTTAAAAATACTTTCCAAAAAAGGCAAATTATCTTTTGTGTGCTCAAATAGATGGTTATTTAACCAATATGGAAAGCCGCTCAGAGAAATGATAGCACAACAATATCATTTATCAAAAATTATAAATATTGAAAAAGCAAACCTTTTTGATGAAGATGTTATAGCATATCCATCAATTACGACAATTGTAAAAGATAAAGTTAATGCAACAAAATATTATGAGTCTTTGGAAAATACGATTCAATTTAATAATATTCATTTTATAGAAGTGAATTCGCCAAATGATGGTTCTTGGCAGAATATATTTTTAGATTATGATATAAATAATAAGAATTTGCTAGGCATAGAGGAACAAGATTTTAAAATAGGTATTGGTGTTGCAACCGGTGCAGATAAAATATTCATAAAAAAGTATTCAGAATTTAAAGATATTGAAAAAAGCCGTCTTATTCCGATCGTTAAATCAAAGTCTCTTCAAGGAGATAAAATTAATTGGGATAATTTATATGTTTTAAATCCATTTGATAAAGATAATATTTGTGATTTAGATAAATTTCCTCATTTAAAGAAATACCTAAATGATCATAAAGAAATATTGACTAAGCGACATACTGCAAAAAAGAATCCTAAACATTGGTATCGGACAATTGATAAAATAAAACCTGATTTGCTGAATAAATATAAGTTGCTACTTCCTGATTTATCTCATAGCAAATTTCTATTTATAGATCGAGGAGATTTTTATCCACATCACAATGTATATTATATTACACATGATAATTTAGACAAATTAAAAATTTTAGCTTGTATTTTAATGTCTGATTTTGTTAAAAAACAGTTATCACAAATTGGAATTAGAATGAATGGCGGTTTACCTCGTTTTCAATCACAAACATTAAAAAAATTACGAATACCATATATTGATAAAATAGATATTACAGATTTTCATATATTAATCAATGCATATGATGAAAAAGATTTTAAAGAAATCAACAGAGTAATAAATAAATATTGTATTGTGCATGATGTAAATACAATTGGAGAAGTTAAAGAAGTAGAAATGCTTAATCCTGTATTTTTACACAGCCATGGTGATTATCAAAATATAAATATTATTTCAACTAAGGTTTTACCAAAAGTTGAAACAACAAACATAATCAACGAAATGCATAACAACTCTTTGCAGTGAACACAAAGTGTCACTGAACTCAACCGATAAGCCATGAGAAAACTAGTAGCCGTTATTTTATTAATAATCTCAACTGCATCATATGCAGGTGGTACTAGTTATGAAATAATGCTTCTTTCTCTAGTTGAAACAAAGGCTGATGAATATATCCTTAAATATAAGGTGTTGAATACTGAGGATATATACGAAATTCATTTATCTTACAGTCCAATGGAATATTTGCTAAAAGCCAGATTTCTAACTGAAGAAAAATACACTGAATCAATAAAGTTGCTAAAAGAGCAATTTTTAGAGAAAAAACCTGTAAGGTTTGGTTGGTTCGGAGGTGGCCCGTGTGCGTTGAACAAAGAAAAAAGCGTTTATCGTAGTGATGCACTGGATATCTATAATGAAGGTAATTCAGATAAAGGGCCATTCGTGGTTTATGCGTTTTGTGAGTATAAATAAAATGGCTTATAACAAGTCGGCCAAGTACGCGCTATCGCGCCGGACTGCCAACCCGCTCCGCGGTTTGTCGTCCGCTTGCCTCAATCGTTATGTGAGGAGTAACAATATGAAAAAAATATTTCTAAGGTAAAGTAGCCTATCTCCTTTACTCCAAATCAATGCTCTGCTTCGGCTGCTGCTGAATCCATTCTTTTAGCTAAATCTTCAGGTACGCTATTGTTGATTGCCACTCCATAAAGAAAAACAAGAAATACAACCAAAACACCACCAAAAATAGATACTGATTTTGTTTTTAAATGGTTGAGTAACGAACGATAGTTTAGATATATATGTAAGATACCAGAAACAATCATAAGCAAACCAAAGAGTTTGTGCACCGGATGCATTTGAATCGTAAATGATGGCTTTTCAATGAAAAACATCATGAGTCCGCTTGTTGCTATTGCAAGAAAAGATACCGCAAGTGATATTGATGCAATTTTTCTTAACATATGAAACCTCCTGAGTTTGTATGAATAAATTATATGCAAATAACTTTTATTCGCGTAAATAAAGCACTTTTAAACGACGCGCTAAAATAGACTAGCTTGGGATTTGCGCTATTACTCAGCCGACACTAAAGAATCCGGCATCTTTTCGCTAAAATAATCAGACACAAAAACACCTCTACCCTAACATTAAGGAGAAAAACATGTCTATGGAAATTTATATCTTTACTAAAAAAGAAAAGATACCTACTACCAAAGAGTTGCAAGAAGCTATTAACAAAGCAGGCTTTGATTACACCTTAGCAGAGGGGTTTGATACAAAGAGTGTTGCCTTTGATTTTTGGATGGGATCGTTTGAGGGGTTAGAATCGGGGTGTGATTATGTGGTTGATTCTTATGATAAAGAAGATTGGGATTTTGATGATGCACAAAGAGAAGCCATAGGCGATGTTGATTGCGTTGTAACATTGGGAACTTTTTCCAATGCGCAGGAGATTGTTGCTATGTTGGTTATTTCCTCGGTGCTTACCAAAATGATGGGTGCCGTGACGGTAAGTGACTTTTTTTGGGAAGATATTATCCAATCAGATGAAGCAATAGATGCAGCTAAAGGCATCATAGAAAACTCAAGAGAACAGTTTAACGGCCCTAGCACTACAAGAGCCGCTATCTTAAACAACAACAAAGAACCAGGCGATGAAGATCAGCTTTTTAGCGAAGATGAGCTCAAAATATTTCAGCAAGAGCTCCAAGAGAAAATCAATACTAAATTTGGACAAACCATCAAAGACGGACTCTCTCAAAGCGAAGGATATGAAGATGGTGCAGCCTTTGCTAGTGAAGTGCAAGAGGCATTAGAGGGTGCGGGCATTGCTCTTGATGAGGCTGTTAATTTGGCTTTTTGGCTCTATCTACCTGATCAGAAAAGTGCTTTGAGTGCACAACCTCGCATTATGGAACTGGGGCTCAAATGCCATATACAGCCCGATGACCTTGATCCATCCATATGGCTTTGCTACAGTGCCAAAGAGATGCTGCCTACGCAAGAAGAGCTATCGTCCATAGGTGAACTGATGCTTGATATAGCGGCACAGTATGAGGGTGATTTTGATGGATGGGAGACCGTGCCTGAGTTTGGGTTTAATCCTTTTGCTGCCGAATATGAGCAACCACAATGTGAAGAGATGGCGCATACTATCTTGCGAACAACGCAAGATACCTATAAATATCCCCATAAGTTTATAGTAGCAGACCTGCAAAAGTTTGAGCACTTTAACCTTGATGATTATGCCTCAAGAGAAAAAGAGTACAAAGCACGTGGATTTGAGTTTTTGGCCGATATAGAGAATGAGAGCGTATCAAATCTGGGACAGCTTGTGACATTTTCAAGAGTGATGTACCATCCTACGGAAAAGATTATTGGTTATTTCTACTATTTTGAGATGTTAGATATATTTTTGGATGAACTCCTCTCTGTTACTTCTGATGAGCGGCTCTTTTTTACCTCTAATACCATGTTTCTTGATACGACATCAATACCGGAGGATATCGACACCAACCCTATCGCAGAGGCATCTTTGGATGAGTTGATCGCCAATCACCAAAAACGGCTCAAAGCATATCTTAAAGATGGTATTACGCTTAAATCTATTGATACGATAGAACAATATATCCACTACGAAAACGAAGCCGTTAAACGAAAAGAGGAGAAAATTAAATCTTTAGGATGGATTACCAAAGAGGCGCTTTTTAACCTTAGCGGAGGAGATGAGGAGTTGATGGATTGTGTTTATGCTGCCTTGCAAAAGATTTTGGCAGATGAGGCTTGAGTGCGGGGGTATCTTTTAGCGCTTGGCGTAAAAAAGCACTAAAAAGTCATAAATATCACTTAAAAAGAAGCGGCGGTTGTCGCGCTCTTCAAAGTGCCCTACCCAGCCCGGATCACCTTCTAATACGCATCGTGAAGGTTTTACAAATTCGTTATAAGGTAGCTGTGCTTTAAGTTCACCGCAATCATCAATGGCTGCAACCACGGCATCAAAAAGTGCGTCAATGGTGTCGCTATCATCGTTATTATACAGATCGCTCCCACAGCCGTAAAATCGATAAATGGCCAAAATTTCGTTGGCTTTATCACGTAGTTGCAGGCTCATAGTTTATCCCGTGCGCTTTGGCAACCAAAGCATTAGTAAGTTTTCCCTCAAAGGTATTCAGCGCGCTGAGTAACTGCGCATTGCCTAGCGGCGCATCCATACTGGCCAGTTTTTTAATATACGGCAAGGTTGCATTGGTAAGCGCCAGCGTAGAAGTGCGAGGATAGGCTCCGGGCATATTGGCCACGCAGTAGTGCACAATACCATCAATCTCAAAGACTGGATCATGATGCGTTGTAGGGTGCGAAGTTTCAAAGCATCCGCCCTGATCAATAGAGACATCCACCAAGACCGTACCTTTTTTCATAAGCTTCAAATGCTCTTTACGAATCAATTTTGGAGCTTTAGCACCAGGCAGGAGCACTGTTCCAATAATAAGATCGGCCTCTTGTAGCAGTGTTTCAATGGTGTGGGTATCGCTATAGCGCATGGTAACGTTTTTGGGCATAACGTCATCAAGGTAGTGCAAGCGCTCTAAATTAATATCCAACAAATACACATCTGCGCCCAATCCCGCAGCCGCAAGTGCCGCCGCTTTTCCGGCCACTCCGGCACCCAAAATCATGACCGTATTATTTTCCACCCCCACGGCGCCGCCAAGCAGTCTGCCGCTACCGCCGCTGTAACGTCCCAGATGCGTAGCACCAAAAAGTGTGGCCATTTTACCTGCCACCTCACTCATCGGCTCAAGCAGCGGCAAGCGGCCGTTAAAGGTTAATGTCTCATACGCATACGCCTCGACACCTTTTGACAAGAGCGCTTTGGTTAGCGCCTCGTCTGCTGCAAGGTGCAAGTAGGTAAAGAGTTTAAGACCTTTATGAAAATACCCGTATTCGCTTTCAATCGGCTCTTTGACTTTAACCACCATATCACACGCATAAACCTCTGCGGCACTCTTAACTATACGCGCACCATGTTGCACGTACGCCTCATCATCAAATCCGCTTCCCTCGCCCGCATGGGTTTCAACATAGAGTTCAAAGCCCATATTTACAAGTTCTTGAACACCCGCTGGGGTCATCGCCACGCGGTACTCGTCCGCTTTAATCTCTTTGGCAATTCCGATTTTCATACTTTTGCTCCTAGGGCTAAAACATAGACGATCTCTTCGTCCGTTTGTAAAAATGATCGAAGCATATCATCATAATAGGCTCCAATACCGCTACAGCCAAGATGCATAGACTCCGCCAGTAAATAACACGCCTGAGCGATCATTCCGGCCATAGCATGGGCATTGGCATCAGGCATGACGGTATGAAAACAGACCACCATACCACTCGTGCCAATAAAACGCTGCGAAAGCAACAGTGCCACGAGTTCATCAGGATCAAAGCGCCTAACATAACCGCTTGGGCCATAAATACCGCTTTCATAACCATGAGCACGCAACACCACCGTGCTTACATGTAAGCTGCCAGCGTGCTTGAAAAGATCCATAAAACGTTCAACATCACCGTTTTCAAGCGCTATGGGAGCAAATTCGCGTGCCGAACGACGACGCGATTGCAACAGCTCCATAGATCCGATTGTAGGCCACATTGGCATAGTATTAAGCGCATCTTTTATATTAAGCTGTGTTAATAAAGCTCTTTTAATCTCATCAAAATTTTCGCTGTAATCTGTGGGCATCACACGCATCAACGGTATCAAAGGTTCGGCTTGTCGCTCACCCGCTTCGCCCCATGCCATAACACTGCACACATACTCTGTATCGCCAAAGCCCATCACATCATTAAGTGCTTTGGCATCATAATCTGAGAAAAATGTCGGCTGTTCTTGGCGCATTACAATAGCTCCTATCTGATGTCCTGCATCCAGATAACAATAGCGCCATGCCCGTGCACCATATTTCCAAAAAGAGCGAAACGGCACCAAAGACATTAACAAGATAATTCCCATAAAACGAAATGTTAAGCCTACATGTAACTCTAACCCATCGCGCTCAATCTCACGAATCAAAACCAAAACATCATGTTTGACATCAATATGATAAATACCGCTGATAATACCTGGGATTTTACGAATCTGTACATACAGCTCTAGCGGATGCAGGTTTCCAGCAGAAGGCACATTAAGGCGTTCATACACCCTGCCGCCACCAATATTTTGCACATCGGTAACACGGCGCAAGTCCAAAAGCCATGCGTACTCCCCAAGCGCTTTGCGATCATAACGAAAACAAAAATGCGGATAACGTTTAAAACATGAAGGCTGAGTATTCCAGTCTAAGAAACCGCTTTTTTTAGCGACATATTGTGGTGTTAGTTTGGTGGTATGAAACAGTTCAGACATCAACGGTTTAAACGCGCATCCAGTCCTCATGAGTGTGACCTTTTTTAACCTCGTTTGCCGCTTCATCTACGGCTGCAATGCACGCATCATAATTTACCTCATCAACAATTTCAGGTACGATCTCTTTATAGGTTACAACACCTTCTCGGTTAATGACATACACAGCGCGCGCAAGACGCTTATCGAGCTTGCCACCATCAATGAGCACTCCGTATTTTTTAGCAAAATTACGATCACTATCTACTACCAGTTCCGCAGCATCAATACTTTCACGTTCACTATAGGCTTTAACAAACTCCATATCGTCTGTAGTGATCATAACTGTTGTTAGCTTTTTAAACTGTTTAATTAAATCATTAAATTTTTTTGCTCCTAATGAGCACACTTCGGTTTTCAGTGATGGAATGGCTATGAGCAGTTGGGCGGTAGGCTGAATCATACCAATAACATTAGTAGTCCCGTCAAGCTTTGTAATACGCGCTGCTGGGGCTTCCCCTCCAACGTTAACCTCTTTGCCAAGCAAAGGTGTTTGGGTGCCGTGAACGGTAATGGTTGCCATAAATTTTCCTTTTTCCCCACAAACTGCATATATTATTCCCACTTATATGTCTAAATTTTATACGACAATTACGTCGTACTTGCGTCTAAATTGTGATACATTTCACTTATTATTTTTTAACTGCATAGGATTTTTGAGATGTATCGTGAAATCAACACCCCAGGTTTAGCAGAATGCAACACCTGCCCTTTGACCTTTGCTTATCGGGAGATCGAGCTACTTTATCAAATTGCAATGAGCCTTAATACTTCTTATGAAGTCACCGATGTCATTGAAAAAGGTATGAAACTACTACAAAAACATACCTCTATTGAACGCTGTTCTCTTTTTAGTGCCAACGTTGAAAAATCCGAACTCGAACTGGTGGCATCTATCAATTTGACATCACAACAAAAAAAGATGGCTTCTTACAAATTTGGCGAAGGTGCTACCGGTTTGGCGGCACAAAGCGGTGAACCGATTGTTATTGAAAACATCCACAATAATATAAACTATCTCAATAAACTGGGCAATATTAATTCGCAGACCATCTCCTATGTTGCCGTACCCTTAATTAAAGACGATGAAGTCATGGGGGTTATCTCTGCCAATATCAGCAAAAATTCACCCATGAATTTTGATGCCTTGGTACGACTGCTTACGATTGTAGGATCACTTTTTGTCGGTTCACTCAAAAGCAAAGAGAGTTTTGTTAAAGAGCGCGAAGAGCTGCAAGAGCTAAAATCTTACTACAAAGCCGAAGTGCTTAATGAACACAAATTTGAAAACATTGTGGGCAAAAGCACCAAAATGAAGCAGATTTTTTCACTTATTGATACCGTAGCCCCCACTGATGCCACCATATTGGTACGGGGTGAAACGGGTACGGGTAAAGAGCTAATTGCCACCGCCATACACAATACCAGTTTACGCAAAAACGGCCCGTTTATTAAACTTAACTGCGCCGCTATCAGTGAAACCCTACTAGAATCCGAACTCTTTGGTCACGAAAAAGGCGCTTTTACAGATGCCAGAGAGATGCGAAAAGGACGCTTTGAACTCGCAGATGGGGGCACACTTTTTTTAGATGAAATCGGCGATATCACCTCATCACTTCAAGTGAAGTTACTACGTATTTTACAAGAGCAGGAGTTTGAGCGTGTAGGCGGCACTAAAACCATTAAAACCAATGTACGCCTGGTCGCCGCAACCAACCGCCATCTTGAGCAGATGGTTTCTAAAGGCGAGTTTCGTGAAGACCTTTTTTACCGCCTTAATGTTATTCCCATCAACCTGCCGCCGTTGCGTGAGCGTTACGAAGATGTGCAACTTTTAATGGAGCACTACCTGAAAAAATTCATGAAAGAGCATCGTAAACAGATGCATCTTAGCAAACCCACGGTAGAACTCCTACTTGATTACCCATGGCCGGGTAATATCCGTGAACTCCAAAACACCATGGAGCGTCTGGTACTCATCTGTCCCGATGGCGAAGTCATTCCTGAAATGCTTAATCATGTATTGCCGTTTAATTACCAAAAACTGCACCATATGGTTCCAGAAGTACAAGAACCTGCCCCTACTCCGGCTGCCCAAACCGCTCCTGCTGTGGAGTACAGTGTGCCGAATGAAAAGACATCAACAACCGCATCAAGTAGCCAACCGCTTACCAAAAACGGTATGAAGCAGCTAGAAAAAGATGCCATTATTCAAGCCCTTATTGAAAATCGCGGTATCCAGACCAAAGCAGCACGTCAACTGGGCATGACCGCGCGCCAAATCGGTTATAAAATGAAAAAATACGGTATTGATCTGTAATTTAATCTGCTATATGTTAAACATACGGTATCAACAAAGGCAAAAACACCTAAGGATAACGCATGGAACAAATCATAATCGTCGTATACTTGATGATCGTACTGCTAGTAGGATTACTGGCAAGCCGAGGTGTCAACAATTTAAACGATTACGCCACAGCAGGAAAGTCGTTTGGCTCATTAATCATCTTTGCCACCCTCTCCGCCTCTTTTATTGGCGGGGGATTTTCAATGGGTAATGCCGAGAAAGTTTTTCTAGTCGGTGTGTCCAATATTGTCGCGTTATGGGGCTTTAGTCTAAAAGAGATTTTGGTAGCACGCTACATTGCACCTAGAATTACAAACTACCCCAATGCCATCAGTGTCGGCGATATTATTGAACCTCATTATGGCAAAGAAGCCCGCATCTTTACCGGTATTTTTGGCGTGATGCTGTGTGCCGGAATTTTAGGAGCCCAAGTGGGTGCTATGGGTTATATCTTTAATCTTTTTATGGGTTTAGATAGAGTCTATGGCATTCTTTTGGGAACAACCCTCGTTATTATTTACTCTACCGTAGGGGGCATGCGTTCTGTGGTCTGGACGGATGTGATTCAGTTTTTAGTCTTAGCGCTGGGCATTCCGCTTACCCTTTATTTTGGTATTAGCTACAGTGGCGGTTGGAGCCATATGGCACAAAGCATCCCACAAACGCATCTTTCCATTGCCACAGATCCTAAATCATTACTGACATTGCTAGCACTTTTTTTAACCTTTCTTTTGGGAGAAACGCTTGTGCCGCCATATGTACAACGTCTTTTTATTGGCAAAAACTCCAAAGAGGTCTCACGAGGCACTCTTTTTAGCGGGCTTTTTTCCATCCCGTTTTTTGCCGTAACCGGACTCATCGGTATTGTCGCACTCTCAATTAATCCCGATATCAATCCCAACTACGCGATGCCCTATGTGATCAAAGAGACCCTGCCACCGCTACTGCAAGGCTTTGTTATTGCCGCAATCATCTCTATTGTCATGTCCTCTGCCGACTCCTTTTTAAACGCCTCATCTATTGCTTTTATTAACGATATTGTTAAACCTTTAAAAAAAGAAGAACTCTCAACTTCAAACGAATTAAAAATTGCAAAACTCACCACACTTATTGTGGGTGTTTTATCTATTATTTTTGCCGTTTCTATTGAAAGTGTTATTGATATCCTTATCTATGCCTACAATTTTTGGGCACCCACCATTTTAGTACCTCTAGCTGCAGCCATTTTGGGATTACATGTAAGTAAAAAACGCTTTTTCTTTGGTGCGCTTGCTGGAGTTTTGAGCACGATTATTTGGAATTATCTGCTGCACTCTCCCTTGAACATTGATGGATTGGTACTTGGAGTTGGTGCGAATCTTATAGTATTTTTTAGTGTTGACAATCAGAAAAAGTGAAATACTTTGAAGATACTGGTGTTGCTTGTTGCGATTGTGTCGAAAAAGGTTCTTAAAAGTTCCAAAAAATCAGGATAGATGTACTACACTCTTGTCATGAGTAAGCTAACCAAACCCACACCCAAAGACCCAATGGAACCCAAGCGCAAGCGTGCTGCCTATTATTACCAAAATGGCATGATTACCAGAGAGGTTCAAGACCTTGCCTGCGAAGTGTCACGTGTTACTGACGTGAGTATTGATCAGATCCTCATTAGTTATGGATTTATTAGCGAACACGATCAAGTTGTGGCTGAATCGCTCGAAAAAAACATCTCTTATATTGATCTTAACGAAGCGCCTCCTTCCATAGAAGCCTTAAAGCTGCTCTCTAAGGAAATGGTACTCAAATATGGCATATTGCCCTATCAATGCGATAAAACAACCCTTACAGTGGCCGTTGATAGCACCTATGTGTTTCGTTCTTTGCATACGCTTGAACATATGCTTATGCGCAACATTAGCTATATCTATGCACCAAAAAATCAAATTATGGAAGTGTTTACACGCTATTACGAACAGAACTATGTTTCGCAAAAAGAGTCGCTCTATGCGATGGTTGCTGATCATAATGCTGTTGAAGTGATAGGGCTGGTTGATGCATTGATTCATATTGCCATTGATATGGAAGCTTCTGATATTCACATTGCCCCCGAAGATGACGTTGTTCATATCTTTTTCAGACTCGATGGCGTTTTGCAACACTACTGCTCGTTACCCGTAGAGATTAAAGGGCAATTGGTATCGCGTATCAAAGTTGTTTGTGAACTTGATATTGCCCAAAAACGCATTGCACAAGATGGTTCTACCACCATCAACTATGAAGGACGAGACTACGATATGCGTATCTCTACCATGCCCACCGACATGGGAGAGAGCGTTGTTATACGGATTCTTACCAATACCAAAGAGCTGTTTCAACTTGATCAACTCAATCTAAGCAACGATATCCTTGCACGAATAAAACGACTGGCGAAAAAACCGTATGGAGTTATTTTACTAAGTGGTCCCACCGGCAGCGGTAAAACCACAACACTTTATGCCATCTTGCGTGAAGTCAACCGCTTGCAAAAAAATATTTTAACCATTGAAAATCCTATTGAATACCGTATTCCTTTTGTGAATCAGACCCAATATAACCCCAAAGCGGGCTATACCTATGACAAAGCAATCCGTGCGTTTATGCGCCAAGATCCCGATATCATTCTTGTAGGTGAAATCCGCGATATTGATACCGCCCAAATTGCCATGGAAGCTTCTATTACCGGTCACTTGGTACTTTCAACCGTACACACCAATGACGCAGTGGGCGCTTTAATACGTCTTCGTGGTTTGAAAGTACCCTCCTTTTTACTAAGCGAAGGGATGCTAGCGGTCATTGCGCAACGTCTGGTACGAAGACTCTGTCCTTTTTGCAAGCAGCCACGCCGCTATAGTAAAGAAGAGCTGTTGGAGTATGACATCAACGAAAAATTGATCACACAAGAATATTATGACCTTTTTGATGCCGTTGGCTGCGATAAATGCAACAATACAGGCTATCATGGCCGTCAGGCAATTACGGAACTTTTTGAAGTTGATTCCAACATCAAAATGATGATCTTTGAAGAAGTGAGTACGGTTGAACTTTCAAAGTACGTTATTTCACAGGGAATGGTGACACTTCAAGAAGATATGTTTCATAAAATCATTGCGGGAAGCAGCACGCTTGAAGAGTATGAACGGGTCATCTTATAGGGCATAAAATGCCCTTGTAATCAGGTTCTAAACTGCGACAGATTGTTGTCGAGTTCTTCGACAATTTTGTCTAGTTTTTGAGTCATAGTGCTAATTTCATTAACGTTGCTGCTATTTTGCGACGAAATAGCATGAATGCTTTCAATATTGTGGGTAACATCCTCGACACTTTGAAGGACTTCGGTGTTTTGAGTCACAATTTTACTTGAAATCTCTACCGCATTTTGCATGGTTATTGTTGTATCTTCAATATTTCTTTTAACAGATTCCGAACTCTCCAGTAAGTTTTGAACGGTTTGAGAATTGTCACTCATCTCAGAGCTGATCTCCATAATCGACTGTACAATAACATTAACCGTAGCCGTAATTTCTGAGAGTGATTTTTGCGTACGCTCTGCCAGTTTGCGAACTTCATCAGCAACCACAGCAAAACCGCGACCATGTTCACCGGCACGCGCCGCTTCAATGGCAGCATTTAATGCCAGCAGATTGGTTTGGTCTGCAATATCAGAAATCACTTCCAGAATCTGCTTGGTCTGATCAACTTCACCTGTCAGTGTTTCGAGTTTATGCGCCAATTCAATCTCACCCTGAGCATTGCTTTGCAACGTTCCAACCAATGCTACAAACTCACCGGCAGCATCTCGCAATTTACCGTTTGCCTGCGCAATATTGCTTTCGGATTTTTTTGTAAACTCTACTGTTTGCGATATATTATTATGCACAATACGATTTTTATCTACCGTATCACTGACAAATTTTTCCTGCTTGCCAATACCCTCCGTAATCAACGCTACCTTATTTCGCAACGCATTGGTTGTATCGTTGTTTGCACGTGATGAAGCTTTGGCTTGCGAGACAATTTTATGCGTACGTTCAATAAAAGTATTCATATAACTGGCAACCACACCAATTTCGTCCTGACTCATAATATTAAGACGCTGTGTCAGATCTCCCTCACCTTCAGCAATATTATTCATTTTTTGCTCAAACTCCACCATAGGAAGTGTAACGGCAAAGCGCAATATAAATATCAACGCAATAATAATGATGACATCAATAACCGACATAATCACGATTTGCGTAATCAAACCGCTTTTGGCCTGATCAATCGCTTTTTTAACCACCTTGAGCGGTTTAGCAATGACAACATTTCCAATACGCTCACCACGATAATCTTTGATGGGTTCTTTCACTACAAAATAGTGCTCGGTTATAAATATCTGATTTTGGGCATTTATATCAAGTGGCTTAAGTTCTTCGAATAGTTCATTATTAGCAACGTCTTCTTTTTGAGATAGCACGCAATATTTTGATTTTGGTGCATTACCAAGCAGTGTTGCAATCTTAATCAGGTCAGCATCCATCAATACTAAAACACTGGCATCCATATCTTTACGTGCACTATCAACTACCGAATTAAAGCCTTGAATAAACTCTATGGAGCCAACATACTCATCATCGCTAAAAACGGGAGCGAGTCCACGAATTGTCATACCGGCACGTCCCACTTCAACCGCTACTAAAGGTTTTTTACTCTCTTTTACATGATTGATCGTATATCTAAAACTGCTGAGATCATCGCCGTTTTTATCAGGTTGCCACTGCCGTAAAAAACTTTTAACATCTTTGGTATGCAGATGGATTTTGACATTTTTGTATTCGGTATTTTTCTTATAACTCTCAACTAAGCCGTCAAGTCCTTTTTTTGCCAACGCTTTGTCATCATTTTTAAGTGCATCGATAACAGCATTGTTTTGCGCCAAATTAATCGCATTGGTTAAGCCAACACTATTTTTTGACTCCATCTGGTTTTGAAGATACACTAAAAGATTTTTCTCTTCATTTTCATAGATATCGTGTTCAATATCTTCAAGCGAAAAATAGGACGTAAAAAGAATAAGCGTAATTCCTAAAATAATCGATGCTATAAGAGGAATATGAATTTTGCTTCCTATAGAAAGACGGTTGTACATGTAGAACTCCTTTGTTAGTGGTAACTTACTTTTGGCGCCTCTAAAAACCCCAGACGGATCTCAGGGGTGCCCTTTATTAAAGATAACCTCTTTCACTACCATTATAATTACATTTTATAGCATCTTTAACATAAGTTTTTGTTGATAGTGACGTGATTAGGAATAAACTTCTAGTGCTATGTGTGTGCCAAGTCATGCAAAAATCTAATGCTTTTGCCTAAATACTTTCCAAGCAGAAATAAGCAAAATTAGCCCTAGCATTAATGTAATATACTCTGAATTTACGACTCCAAGCACTAATGAACCCATAAATGCACCTACGAATGAGCCAAGAATCATAAACACTACAAATCTTTTTTCATCTATTATTTGCTTAAACTGTTCACTTTTAGCGTATCTAAAAAATGCCGTCAGCATGGTTGGCAAACTAATACACAGCGATATGCTTCCTGCTAGTTTTGGCTCAATCCCAAATAATAAAATTAGTGTTGGAATGATAAATTCTCCTCCCGCAACACCTAAAACTGCAGCAACAATCCCAATAAATACACCTGCAACCAAACCGCTACTAAACAACAAAACGCTATTTTCAAACAGAGGAGCTCCAGCTATTAAATAAGCATGTCCTAAAAGCATGGAAGAGGCAAGTATTACCAGTAACACTAAAATGATTTTGTTTAATAGCTCTTGCTGTATTTTTATAGCATAGCTTGCACCAAGATAGGCTCCAAAGAGACTGCCTAGTAAAATATTGACAATCGTAAATGTATGAGGAATTATCTCATCAAAACCGATTGTATGGCTTCTAAAGAGCAATGAAGATGAGACAACTGCAAGTGAGACAATTTTATTTATAATAACTGCATTAAGTGTAGCAAATCCAAAAAAGCCAACCAAAATAGGAAGTCTAAACTCAGCACCTCCTAACCCAATCAGTCCACCAAATGTGCCCACCAGAGCGCCTGAGAAAAAACTATAAAAATTTCTCATCACAACACATTCACTACAGCCCTTGGATTATAGGGGTAAATGCTTTTGTGCTTACACTGACACTTTCTCCTATCTCTAAACTTTTTGCTTCCTCGCCGCTTACTACAACTTCTACCAATTGCTGGCCTATTGATACAATCGCTATGTTGATGACATCCACTTTGACAATATCCAATAATTCCCCCTCAAAAGAGAACTTTTGACTTCCTGTTGTTTTAAGTAAAATATCTTTTGGCGTCCCATCATTGATGATTTTTCCTAGATTTAAGACAACCACTCTAGATGCCAGTCTATAGATTTCACTTGGGTCGTGACTTACCATAATCGTAGTTGTTCCAAACTCTTTATGCAGTGTTAATATCTCATTTTGAAGTTTTGTTCTCATAGCTGGATCAAGTGCAGAGAGTGGCTCATCCATAAGAAGTAGTTCTGGTCTGTTCATCATAGCACGGCAAAGGCTCACACGCTGTCTTTGTCCACCGCTTAGAGTGTTTGGCAATCTATCTTTAAGTTCAGCTAACTCTGTCATCTCCAATAAACTATCTGCTAATTGTTTATCTTTTTTTACATAGAGCAAATTATTAAGGACGCTCATATTAGGAAAAAGTGCATAATCTTGAAATACAAATCCTATTTTTCTTTTTTGCGAAGGTAAACAGAATTTTCCATCAAGCCAAACTTCATCACCGATTTGAATCGTTCCACTCGCATCTTCAAGTCCTGCTAATATTCTTAAAAGTGTTGTCTTTCCACTGCCACTTTGTCCTGCAAGTGCTACAAAATCACCACACTCAACAGTTAAATCTACACTCAAATCCATTGGACCATCTGCACCGTGGAGTTTTTTATTTATAGCTATTTTTATCATTTTAGACTCCTAGCTTTTTATTTTGTTTACCATTAAAAACGTAAACACTAAGAAGGACCAAAAAGCTAATAACAACCATAATAGCACTGTAGATATGAGCGGAATGATAATCCATTACTTCCACCATCTCATAAATAGCAACCGATGCCACCTTTGTTTCACTAGGGATACTTCCACCCACCATCAAAACAACTCCAAACTCTCCAACTGTATGGGCAAACGTTACAATAATTGCTGTCATCAAAGCTGGTTTTATATTTGGAATAGCTACTTTAATAACCGTTTCAAACTGACTTTTTCCAGCGATATAACTCGCCTCTAGCATATTTTTATTTATTGATTCAAAACCACCTTGAAGGGGTTGTACCATAAATGGCATAGAGTAAAAACAACTCGCTACCACAAGACCTGTAAAGTTAAAGACCAATTTTATACCAAAAGTATCTTCAAAAAATACTCCTATAGGAGAGTTGTGTGAGAGTGCAACAAGGATATAAAATCCTAAAACAGAGGGTGGCAACACAATAGGAAGTGCTGTTAAACTTTCATAAAATGGTTTTAACTTTGATTGTGTTTGTGATAAATACCATGCTAATGGTATGCTTAATATAAAAAGTATTAACGTCGTTATGCCTGCCAATTTAAAAGAGAGTAAAAAGGGTTCAAATTCGATAGTTTGTAGTGTCTCAATCACTTATAATCTCTCCGATAGAAACTTCACTTGCCTTTACAAATGCTGTCACCTTATCTCCAGCTTTCAAATCCATCTTTGTTGATGAATTCACTGTAATGATTGACTCCAAAGTAGTATCAAAGAAATTAAGTTTTACACTACTTAAAAGTTGTCCATTTTCAATTGAAATAATTGTAGTATCTAGTTTATTAGAGTAACTCACTTCACCCCTAAAATTTTTAGCAATTGCTATGTGAGATGGTTTAATAAGAAGCTTTACAACGGTACCAATTTTTATGTCGGTACTTAAGTCTAAGCTCATCATAGATAAAGTTTGACCAAAGAGATCAAACTTTACTATATGCAAACTATCACAATTATCTATTGATTTTACAGTTGCGATCAAATGACTCATGGAACTAAATATCCAAATTTATTTAATATTTTTTTACCCTTAGCACTTAGCATAAAATCATAAAATGCCTTTACTTCTCTATTGTTTTCAGCATTTTTAAGGATAACAATACCTTGATTGATTGGCGTATATAATTTTGGATCGACATCTGCCCAGTTAACACCCTCTTTGTATTGCGCCATTTTTGGGCTATAGAGTGAAGATTTTGCAATAAATCCAATATCGGCGGCAGTTACCGAATACGTTACAGTTTGAGAAATTGATTCTGCAAATACAAATTTGTTTTTTACATTTTCATACACACCAGCTTTTTTCATAGCTTCAATTGCAGCTTTTCCATAAGGTGCAGTTTTAGGATTTGCAACAGCAATTTTTGCGATACCTGCACTTTCTACAAGCTTAATCCCTTTACTGAAATCTTGTTGTTTACTACTTAAATATGCCAAACTTCCTTGTGCATATACAATCGGTTTAGTAATAGCAATTTTATCTGTATATAAAGCCTCTGGGTATTTCATATTAGCCGCCATAAATAGTTGATAAGGTGCACCGTTTTTTATCTGAGCCGTTAATTTTCCACTACTACCAAGTGTAACATTTACTTTTGTATCAGGGTATACTTTATTGAACTCTGCTTTAAGTTCATCCATTGCATAACTTACATTTGCAGCCACTGCAATATCAATAGTTTCCGCATAGAGTGAGCCAACAAGTAGTAAACTACCGAGTATTAATTTTTTAAACATTTCATTCCTTTATTTTTTATCATTACATTATTAACTGGTATTACGCATTTTATGAGCAAAGCCAGAAACAGTGCGCTAGCCGCTAGGGCACTAAAACTTGCCCCTTTGGGCAGAAAACTTTTTGCAAAACTGCAAGAAGTTTTATGTTAAATCAGAAATCATATTCATGATATACCTTTATATATTATTAGATATAACGATTGCAATAATTATTCCATTATAAAGCTTAAGACTAGGGGTTCTAAAAGTGCCATCGAATAATCTTTAATTATATTTAGGGGTTCTAATACCAACTTCAATTAACCATACATACGCAAAACGTCCATAGTGCATTAGAGAGCAAGGCAAAATGACGCAGGAGCTACGAGTAGCTTCAAGTTATTTTAACGCCGCGCTATGATGCACTATGGACGCCCAAAGGGTAA
>JBNKJB010000025.1:0-16092 GCA_050290965.1 Sulfurimonadaceae bacterium | reverse complement strand
GGGTCAGTCGCCACCTTAAAACTCCATAAATTATTTAAAGTTTTCTTGCATAATTTCCTTTATTTTAGATTTTAAACTCCTGTGGCCATTTGATACTTTCGGGCATCATATTTTTCATTATTTTTGTAAAGCGAATGCGCGATAATTACCAACTTTCGCATCACAGCAGTTTGCGCGGCAGTCGTATGTTTTCCGTTGGCTTTAAGACGTTCAAAAAACTGTGTCATTTGTTCATTGTGGCGAATGGAGACCATCGCACTCATGAAGAGTGAACCTCTGTAGAGCTTGGAACCGGCTTTGGATATTCTGGGACGGGCTCTTACGGAACTGCCGGACTCTTTTTCAATCGGTTCGAGTCCGGTAAGTGATACGATCTGGCGCTGGTTGGCATCCGGATATTTCAAGAACAGATGCAGCAGTACGGTTGCCGCAATCTCGCCGACGCCAGTAATGGAGCGGATATTTTCAAAGTCCTGCTCAAGCTTTGCATCTGCTGTGATAATCTGGCGTATCTGTAACAGCGTATCGGCTTCCTGGCGCTTAAAGGCAGCAATACTCTTTTTCAAATCCCTGATAGCGTAAGTACTACCGTCTTTACTCTCAAGCGATTCAAGATGATTGCTTGTCTTGACACGCTGTTTGACTATAAACTTGTAATAGCTCATTAGCTCTTTGATCTCTTCAACGGTGGTATCAAAGTCGGGTACGGCGATATCGCTTTTGTCTGCTACAACAATAGCTTTAGAGAGCACTTGGGCATCGATCTTGTCCGTCTTGTTGCGCCGTCCCAATGCTTTGGCATAGTTTTTGGACTGTTTGGGATTGATGATAAATGCCTTGATCTTCTTTTCATGACAAAACTTTTTCAACAGTGCCGAATAGCTTCCTGTAGGCTCGAAAACAAAAACCAAATTATCAAACTCTTTCTTGTAAAACTTTTTGAGCTTTGCATACAAGCCTTTGACACCTTTGAGCGTATTGTCGATCTCAAGATGAAGCTGTGTTTTTGGAATATAAACGGCAATGGTTGACTTGGAAATATCTAATCCGATAGAATGCATGTAGAGAACCTCATATTTTTTTGAGAGTTCGTTAGCTCAGAAGCCATTGCTCCTGAGTGACCTTGTAGGCTATCTTGCACGTAACTTCACCTCGTGAAATCCGATCTGGCTTTAACCGATCCTGTCGCCACTCAAGTTTGAAGTGCAACTATCTGACTGACCCTCAAGCTAGCCGATTTCACTTTAAGAAAACTACCGCTTCGGTGATCAAACCGATATGTTTACCTGTCTCAAACTCTCTGATGTATGGTAGCAAATGCTACGCATTCGTATAATACGTGGTGATACCAATACCTGTTTTACAAGTAATAAGGCTCTCATCAAGTGCATTTTTGAATATTCCTTACATGTAACACCATCACGCAGTACCTATTAAACCCATGCTATAATACGATTAAAAGTACTATTAAGGATACGATTGTGACACTAAATGCCAACGAAGTCAAAACAAAGGGTGTCTCGGTATTTTCATCGCTTTTGGAAAAATTTGATGAACTTATCATCAATGTAAGAGGCAAAGACAAGTTTGTCGTGCTTGAGCTGGAGCGCTACAACGAACTGAGAAAAAACGAGCTTGACCTGGCCTATTTGCAGGCCATGCAAGATGTTAAAGAGGGCAATGCCAAAACGCAAACGGCCAAAGAACATATCAAAGAGATAATGGATGAGCTATGAACTTGTCTTTACGGACAGTTATTTAAAAAGGCTCAAAAAATTTCTCAAAAAGCATCCCGACGTTTTGGAGCGCTATGCCAAAACAATGGAGATTCTGGAGTTAAACCCCTATCATCCCTCTTTAAGACTTCATAAGCTGCAAGGCAGACTGTGCGAACTTTACTCGGTGTCGATTACGATGGAGTACAGAATATTGATTGATTTTATTATTCAAGACGATCAAATTATCCCGATAGACATCGGTACTCATGATGAAGTTTATTAATTGACGGATTAAAAAAAGAAAAGAGCAGGTTAAATCTACGCTAAAGTGGCCCTAGTACGATCAGGAATGTAACCATGAAACGACAGGAAATCATTGACTATCTCAAAACACATCGTGATGAGCTGGCACAAAAATACCAACTCTCGAAAATACTGCTGTTTGGTTCCTACGCCAGAGGGGAAAACAGCACAAATAGTGATGTGGATGTGGCTATTGAAACGGAGCTTAGTGATTACTTTCGTCTGTATGATCTTAAAGAGGAGCTTGAAGATGCGTTTCATGCAAAAGTAGATTTGGTACGCTTGCGTGAGCGTATGAATCCTTCTTTAAAAAGCAGAATTTTGAAAGATGGCATTTATGTATGAAACTTATTGCCGTGGGAGAGAGTCTAAAAAATATTGATGCTATCACCAATCATTCGCTTTTGACAAAATATCCGCAGATTGAATGGAAAAAGATCAAAGGTATCCGTGATTTCATTTCACATCACTATTTCGATCTGGATGCCGAAGTTATCTTTAATATTTGCCAAACACATATTCAGCCACTCCTTACAACTTTGGCAAAAATACGTGCTGACCTTTCACTGGATATTAGGTAAAAATTTCAAACAGTAAGTTGCAGTAAAAACCTCACGATCCGCTCCTCCAGCCAGTAACGGGGCCTTAAAAAACTCCCGCTAATAAATCCCACATGACCCCCGTGCGGATAAATTTCCAGATGCACCTTCGGCGAGACCTCATTCTGCCCGGGTAGCACTTTCGGGGTCATAAACGGGTCGTCGAGCGCGTGGATGATGAGCGTCTCTTTTTGAATCGCTTTGAGGTACTGTCTTGCGCTTGCGCGTTGGTAGTACTCCTGCGCCGAGGCAAAGCCGTGAATGGGCGCGGTGTAGGCATCGTCGAATTCCCAAAACGTCCTGAGCTTTTTCGCCGCCTTTTGATCGAGGCCAAGGTGCGACTCCATGGGGTGAAAGCGGTATTTTTGCAGCAAGGACGCGGTAAGGTCTTTCATAAGATGGGCCTGATAGATCTTTGAAAAGCCCCGCTCCATCTGGTTAGCGCAAATATCAAGCTGCATCGGTGCGGAGACGGCCACGGCAGCTTTAAGCAGTGCGTTGTTGCGCCACTCTCCCATGAGTTTTAAAAGCATGTTCGCCCCCAGTGAGTAGCCTACGCCATAAAGCGGGCTGTCGGGGTAGTGTGATGCAAGGTGTTCGATCCACGCTTTGGCATCGGCAGTGTCGCCGCTGTGGTAGGAGCGCGGCAAGCGGTTGGGCTTGCCCGAACAGCCGCGAAAGTGCATGAGGACTGATGCAAAACCCTCTTTGGCGAGCGCGTGCATCATCCCTTTGATGTAGGGAGACTGGTACGACCCCGCAAGGCCGTGAAAGAGTATCACGATGGGGGTATTGGCACTGTTTTCGGGCTTGCGGTGCCAGAAACACTCTACAAAATCACCATCAGCAAGCTCGAAGCGCTCTAACTGGGTCTCGGGCAGGGGCTGCTTTCTGAAAAAGGTGCTGTAAAGGGTTTGAAAGTGCCTGTTTTTCAGGCCGAAGGCGGGTTTGAAGGTCTCTGCGCGCGTGTTCATAGTGCTGCAACTATACTGCGTGTGTTCTTAAAAAAGCTTCCAGATCCACCTCACAACCTGCTCACGATATTGGATTATAAACTATGTATCAACAAAAAGGGGTCATGCCAAATCACGCAGTGGAGTTGTTTTATGGGTAGTGAAAATTCTCATGGAGAACGTTTACATGTAATGTTTATGGTGTTGTTGCTATAATCGTTTTAAAAAGAGGTAGTGCGTTTGATCCCAAAAATTTTTAACACCCTCAACCGCTACGCCGCCTACAGCGCTTCTGGCGTATTGGTTTTGCTTGTTTTGCTGGTGGTTTATGATGCCATGATGCGCTATCTTTTTCAAAGCGGCTCCATTGCCTTGCAGGAGCTTGAGTGGCATCTGTTTGACGGGGTGATTTTGTTGGGCATCGGGTATGCTTTGGCACAAAACCGCCATGTGCGCGTGGATATCTTTTATGAACGCTTTTCACCGCGGGTACGTGCTTGGATTGATCTGATTGGGTTGGTGGTGTTTATTGTACCGTTTTCGGCATTGATTATTTACATTGGATGCGATTTTGTGATGCTCAGTTTTGAGCAGATGGAGGCCTCTTCCAATCCCGGGGGATTGCCGTATCGTTTTATTGTCAAATCGTTGATGCCTTTTTCGTTCATATTGCTGGCGTTGCAGGCAATGTCGCAAATTATACAGGCCATTAAGGAGTTGCGTTCATGACGGCGCTGTTGATGTTTTCGCTGGCGTTGCTGTTGCTGATGCTTGGTATTCCCGTGGCCTTTGTGTTTGGCGGTGTGGCTATTGTGTTTGCCCTGTTAGAGCCGTCGCTCGGTATAGAAGTATTTAATCTGCTGGGATTTCGTATTTACGGCATTATGAGCAATACAACGCTGATGGCAGTACCACTGTTTATTATGATGGGACTGATCTTGGAAAAATCGCAGATGGCTGAAAACTTGTTGCGATCCATGAGTGCACTTTTTCGTACCATGCGTGGTGGTTTGGCGGTTAGTGTTGTGCTTGTGGGTGCGCTGCTAGCAGCTTCTACGGGTATTGTAAGCGCATCAGTGGTGATGATGAGTGTCATTGCCTTGCCCCTGATGATTCAAGCAGGTTATTCCAAATCGCTTGCTAGCGGTACGGTGGCAGCTAGCGGTACGCTGGGGCAGATTATTCCGCCTTCGATCATCTTGATTATTTTAGGCGATGTGATGAGTGTGAGTGTCGGCGAACTTTTTTTGGGTGCGATGCTGCCGGGGCTATTGCTGGTGGGGCTTTATATTATTTATATTTTTGTTTTTGCCTTTTTAAAACCCGAGGCCGCGCCGGCGTTGCAAGAGGATGAATCCATAGGTTTTACTGCCATCATTAAAGCTATTATTCCGCCGCTGCTACTGATGGTATCGGTATTGGGATCCATCTTTGCCGGTATTGCATCACCTACCGAATCAGCAGCCTTTGGTGTTGTGGGCGCGGTATTGTTGAGTTTTTTTAACCGTTCGCTGAGTCGTGAGATGTTAGGATATGCCCTGATTAAAACGGTGAAACTCAGCGCAATGATTTTTATGATTCTCATTGGAGCTACGGCGTTCTCACTGGTTTTTAATGAGCTAGGCGGCAGTGATTTTGTGGTCACGCTTTTTAGTGAAGAGATTGGCAATGTGTGGATTTTTATTGCGGTGGCCATGGCGGCCATTTTTATTTTGGGCTTTTTTATTGATTTTATTGAAATCAGTTTTATTATTGTGCCCATTTTGGTTCCGGTTATGGAAGCGTTTGGCATTGATCCTATTTGGTTTGCGGTGTTAATTGCGCTGAACCTTCAAGCCTCATTTTTGACGCCACCTTTTGGATTAGCACTCTTTTTTCTAAAAGGCAGCGCGGGTAATACGGTGGGAACGTTAGATATCTATAAGGGGATTATCCCGTTTATCCTTTTACAGCTTTTGGGATTGGGGTTGGTTATACTTTTTCCTGATCTTGTGTTTGCGTTTTTGTAAGGAGTTGGTATGAATGAGATTTTATATGCCCCCTGGCGTAACGAATATGTGACGGGCGAGAGTGCCATTAAGGGATGTGTCTTTTGCCATATTAGCACCCATAGCGATGACGATGAGCGCTTACATGTACTTTACCGCGACGAATACTGTTTTGTTGTGATGAACCGTTATCCTTACACGCCGGGGCATTTTATGATTATTCCGCATCTTCATACCGACAAACTCGAAGCGCTGCCCTCTGAGACATGGCTGCATATGAGTGATTTGGCGCAGCGCAGTGTGCGACTTTTAAAAGAGGGTTTTGGTGCGCATGGGGTCAATATTGGCATGAACCTTGGCAAAGCGGGGGGCGCGGGGATTGCAGAGCATATCCATATGCACATTCTTCCGCGCTGGGAGCGTGATACTAACTTTATTACGGCCATTGGTGAAACGCGGGTGTACTCAACCGATTTTGAAAAAATTTATCAGCAGATTAAAGGGCTTGTTCCTTCATATTTTTAAAGCTGATTGCTTTTTTCAAAATATTTTTTCAGCACCAAAAGTGAGATCAAATCTTCACGTTTATCATTTTTAAATTGTGCAACATACGCGTTAGCATTTTCAATAATGGCGCATGCTTTTTTAGGATGTTTGGTGTAGTAACGGATTTTTCTCTCAAGATTGGAGTAATCCTCTTTAATAAGCACGTAATGCACATTGGGAATCAGACGTCCTTCCATAAACCAGGTTTCATATTGGGGTTGGGTCATCATTATCAGTGAATTGGAACTCATAGCCCATTTGAGATTAGAGGCCACATCATTGCCCTCAATAGAGAGTATAAATTTATAGCGAAGCTGTTTTTTAATAGAGAGTTTTCTCTTTTGCCACGGCGCATCGGTATTGATTTTGGTATTGGTCTGTCCCACATCGCACAGCGGATGATTGTAAAACTGCTTAATGAAATCAATACGGTGCTCTTTATAGCACTTGCCGCGCCATACCAGCATATCTTTTTTATCTTTGAATTTTATAGTATCTTTTACAAAAATAAAGTGACGTATTTTGTTGAGTTTCATCAAAACGGCATGAGCATTATTGCCATGAATCGGTCTGCTTTTAACCAGAGTAGGGGTGTTTGGTATGTGGGTAATATCACCAAAAAGATAGCTGATTTTTAGGCTCTCTTTAAAATAACGAAGGTATTCAAACAGATCAAAATAATAGGTTTTTTTACTCTCATGTTTGCGAAACGCTTTGATGCTTTTGGCATCGTGCTGCAAGTCAAATGTTTGGGTGAGTTTGTTGTAGTAATTGACGCGATCATAAATGTACTCAAGCTCTTGCGGATCTTGCACAATTTTTGTAAGGCGTTTTTGAAAATAGCTGCTTATGCTTAAGAGGCGTAAAATGTTTTTGGCATAATAAAAAAATTTACTATTTTTATCAAAATCAATGCGAATATCAAGTCTGTTTTTTTTCATTCAAATCTTTATTAGGTGTTACATGTAAGATAAAATTATTGTACGGATACGAGATTACATAGTGATTTCGAAATAATTACAAAAACGCGTATTTCAGGGTGCTTATGTTATAAATGCATACGATTTTTATAAGCAAGGATATTTTATGGAACAACTTCCAAAGTGCCCAAAATGTGGCAGCGAGTACACTTATGAAGACGGCGATTTTTACATTTGTCCTGAATGCGCTCATGAGTGGAGCAAAGATGCCGGTGCCACTGAAGATGCAGAAGTGGTTGTTCGTGATGCCAATGGTACGGTACTTCAAGATGGTGATACGGTCACGGTTATTAAAGATTTAAAAGTTAAAGGCGCATCCTCGGATATTAAAGTGGGTACTAAAGTTAAAAATATCCGCCTTGTTCCAGAGAATGATCACAACATTGACTGTAAAATTCCCGGCATTGGAGCCATGGGACTGAAATCGGAATTTGTTAAAAAAGTGTGAGCATTGGTGCCAATAGGATATAATGCATGCACTCTTACATGTAAACGGACCTTACAGCCGTCCCTACCACTTTATGGGCTTTGCTCATAAAGTGCATAACATCAGATGTAAAGTTAAAGTGAAACGATGAGCCTAAATACAATCATTGAACAGCGCCTTTTACCCTATATTTTTAAAACGTCGGAACAGCCGATGCTTTTTAGTGAACTGTTGCAAGCCAATAAAACCTATCAAGAGGGAATGAGCCTTGAGGGGACTATTCCTGGGTTTCGTATGGTTTTGGGACACGCTTATTTGGTCTATCTGGCTTCGTGGCATCTCATTATTGCCGTGCCAATTGCTCTGTTTCATCATGAACTTCGCGCGATTGATTGCCATTTGCTTATTTTGATTGCCGTGTTTTTTACGGGGCTTTTCTTTTCAATGTTTTCAGTGTTTAGTGAACGGATGCATGAAAAAATGGCGGTGCAGGTGATTAAAAAAGCGTGGAAAAACCATTTCCCGCATTTTTCCTATGCGCAACATGCCGCCGAAGTGGCTAGAATTTACAATGAAGCACTCGAAGAAGAGGTGCATCACAAAGATATGCGGCTTTATATTTTTGATAAACTCGTCAAATCAGATTAAAGCGCGCTCTATCATCTCGCGCTTAAGCGCTTCTTTGTTAATCATCTCATCATGAAGTGATTGCAACGGCATCTCTTTATTATAAAAAATTTGTGATGGAATCATATAGTTGGGCAGATGTTTTTTAAGTTCAAATATAATCTCATTTTTTGCCAGTTCATGCTCGGCGTTATAGACCAAAACGATCTCCTCTTCAATCGCATCGTTGTGAACTGAAAATACAGCGCATGAGCTAATGGCGGGAATATTGTTGTACACCACGCTTTCAATTTCAAAGGGGCTGACACGAAAGCCTTGCGTTTTGATCATATCATCTTTACGTGAGTGAAAATAGATGTATCCCTCTTCATCGGCATAGACATAATCACCGCTAGCTACGACAATTTCATCGGTTAGACCCGGATCAAGATCAATCACATTTTCAAGAATTTTGATGCTTTTAAAACGTTTGGCTGTCTCTTCGGGTGCGTTCCAGTAGCCTTTGTAAATACAAGCACCTCGCTGAATCAGCTCTCCAATCTCGCGCGGTTTGCAGGCACGGCCCTCATCATTGATGATATAAAGCTCCACATCAGGAATGCTCTTGCCAATGGAGTTTGGGCGAATATGGATTTGTGCCGGATCAAGATAGGCCGAACGAAATGCTTCGCTAAGGCCATGCATAGAGTAAAAAGCGGCATGATCAAAGCGTTTTGAAATATTTTGAATCATAACATTCGTGATATTACCGCCCGAACTGGTGATGACGCGCACATTTTTAAGATGGTCGCTATGAGGAATTTTGTGCGGATCATCATCAAACATCTTGGTAATATGAATGGGCATTAGCGGTAAAACACTGACACGGTCATTAATGAGATGGTCAAAAAACATCCCCGGCAGTACAAATTTGTGAATGGCGAGTGTGGCTTGGTTGTAGAGTGCGCAAAAGATTTGATTCAGACCGTAATCAACATTAAAACTGAGCAGTCCTGAAATGACATCATCGCTGTTAAGACCAAGATAGTTGCTTACAATACGCGCGCCATCTATAAGAGAACGATGGTTGATGACAATACCTTTGGGATTGCCCGAAGAGCCAAAACTGTAGGTAATGGCGGCATTGTCATGTCCGTTAATCTTACATGTAAAGTTGCCGTCGTAACATTTGTTGATTTCACTAAAACTGACATCGCTGAGTTCGTGTGGCGCGTAGGTGATGATTTTGCCCTTAAAACCGCTTGTTTTGATGCTTTCAATTTTACTCTCATCGGTGATGATGGCACTAATTTGGCAGTCGTTGATAATGTGGGCGACTTGCTCATGTTTGAGCAACCTTGTAATAGGCACCATAACGCACTCTGTTGAGAGCAAAGAGAGTATGGCAATCACCTGATATGCATTCTTGTCCGAATAGATACCAACACGGCTTCCTTTAGGAAGTTTGAGCGTACTTAGGTAGTGCGCCACCTTGTTAACCTGTGAGAGTAGTTCAATGTAGTTATAACGCTGATGGCCCTGAATTAAGGCGATATGATCAGGTGATTCAGCACTGGCGCGCTCTAGCAAATGGCGGATACTATTAACACTCATTTTCGGCTCCTTCAATGCCTAGGGTCCAAATTTTATACTCCGTGTCTATGATGATAGTCGGAATCTGGTGAAAGTGCAAGAGTTTTTTGTAAAAGAATAATACAATGGATTCAATCTCTTCAAAATGCAATACTTTGGAAATACCACCCGTAAAAACGATGGAGTTGAGCTTTTCAAGATTAAGGTTGACATACACGTTGTGATGCAGCGAGGTTTTATAGAGCACCAAAAAGATTGAGAGCTGCATCAAGATGCGTGTGGCTTTGTCGCTACGCTCTTCAAGAATATTTTCGGTTACGTTCAAATAGGCTAGCAGCTCATATACAAATTCGTTGTTTTTGGCGGTAAATACCAATGAATCGCGCGATTTAAAGACGCCCAGCTTTTTAAAAACCAAACGATCATAACCGCTGTCGCTAATGAGGTTGTCTTTGATGAGATCACGACTGTAGTGGATGTCGGTGGTAGCCCCTCCAATATCAATGACAATAAAGGGATCGGCTACGTCAAAATACTCATGAATACCCGCTAAGGCACGGTTGACAATGTAGGGAGTTGAGTAGATTTGATTGGCGCTAAGGGCATAAAGGTGTTTGATCTCCTCTTTCCCCATAATATCAGCCTGATAAAGATTGGTTAAATACTCTTTAAGCGCGTCACCTTGCAATTGCAGTTTGTTGGAGATGATGTTGGGTAAAACCACTACGTTCTCAAGATGTTCTAGCATAAAATCTACGGCACTTTGGCTGCCGACATAAACAATGTTGTGATAGTTTACATGTAAGAGGTAATCAAGTAGCTTTTGATCAAATATATTCTCATGAGTGTCAATACCGCCTACAATAATAACCACATCAATCATCTCAAGTGGCGGCGTATATTCGTGAATGTGCGAATAGAGTACCGTGTCAATAATATTGATTCCAGAATTATAAGCAATATTGGTAGCAAATTTAAGGCTAAAGGAGTGGGTTAAACCAATAATGAGTGTGCTAAGACCGCCGTTGGCCGAAGAGCAGATATAAACAGCATCACTTTTGTATTTTGAAAGAGTATCACCGCACTTGCTTTTAAGATCATCAAAAATATTGCGCTCAAAATTACGAAAATGCTGCTCAATTTTGTGCGGTTCACAGACTTTAAAATAGGTACTTCCAATATCAATAAAGAGTTTATCATTCATAACATCACTCCGATATCGTGGATGATTTTTTCAACCACCGATTCATTTTCACTCAAGCGGATTTTGTCACGATCAAACTGAAAACTTTTGTCTGAAAGCGGTAGATTGCCGCGGTCATAAAAACGAATATTACCGGCATCATCACGTACGGTAATAACTTTGTTGTTATTGATAAGATGCGGTGAAAAAGGAATCTCGATATGGCCCCGTTTAATGGCGTTAAAAACCTTGCGCCAAAGGGTGTCGGCATTATCGTTAAAGACAGCTTCTAGCATTTCACGCACCTGCAGTTCCAAATTGGCCTCTTCGGCTTCATCACTAATGGCGGGAATACCTTTGAGCATATTGAGGGTGTACCTAACATTGGCAACGGCTTGTGCATTGGCCTCTTTGGTGGGAATACCAAAAGCTTCGTCGCGTGTTTTAGTAATGATTTTATCCGCACCTACCATTGCCGCAATTACTGTTGATGTGTTGATGAGTGAATCGGAATAGTTTTTATTGTAGGGAAACGCGCCCATCCATTGATGATAAACCAGATTAATAGTGGCATCGTCATACCCCAAAGTATCAGCGTAGTGACGGGCAAGTTTTTTAAGCACGTTGGAGGTAACAATATCTTGTAGCATCGAGCCAGTTTGCGCAAAAGAGACCGAAAACGATTTGACCCCTTCTTCTAACGAGAGCAGCATCTCGATAATCTGAATAACGATAACAATAGCAGGGGGTTGTAGCGTAGCCGAAAGCGGGCCAAAGCTTTCACGGTTAATGGGTTCGTTCAGTTCGGAATAAAGCGCACAAACACGTTCTACATATTTCCAGTACAAAAAGGCTTTATCCAGCGGAAAATTTTTGGAATAGGGCAGCAAATAGGTAATAGGACCGCCTTCTATCTCAAAAATACCTGAAGCAATCGCGGTTTCAATGAGCAATCTGGCATCGGGCGTGCCGTGGCGCAGGCTTACGGGTGTGTCATAATGCACCATCATCTTTCGGGTCGTACGGTAGCCGTGCGTTACAAGCGGATAGCCGTTAAGCATATTGACATCGTTCTCTTCGGAGAGGGAGAGCATCTTTTTAGCCATAGCGTAATCGTTAAGGCGGGTGTTAGAGTCGATGGTAAGCGGTAAAACATCAACATTGGCTTTTTTAAACTCGCCATATAGGGCAAAGACTTTATCGTAAGTGGGAAAACCGCCACGCGGTTGTACCAACATGTCGTTACGGTTTTTAAAGTGATGGGAAATAAAGAGATTTTTACTGGCATTTTTAACAAAGTCACGTACTTCGTCAAAGTCAAAGTTGTCTACATACTCATTTCTAACGATGATCTCGCGCTCGCGTTGCAGCAAACTCATGAACGCTCCTTCAGATAAGCTTCAAGACGATCAAGGCCTTCGTTAAGATCAATCTGATGAAATACCAAATCAAAACCGTAGTGTTGAAACTTGGGCACAATTTCTTCTACGCTAACTTCGCCCACGCTGAGGTTGCCGCCAATCATAAAAACAACACGGCTTAAATCAAAACGATTTTTTAAAATACCCAGATCACGACACCACCCTTCGGCTTCGCCATTGAGTGACGAGATCAACAACACATCTGCATCGGTCTCAATGACCGCATCCACAAACTCTTCTAAATAGGTGTTCACTCCAAGGTTAAAAACCTCAAAGCCACGCTCTTGGAGTGAAATATCAATGAGGCGGTTAGCAACGACGTGAATATCGTTGCCTACGACTCCGGTTACCACTTTTTTCAAATTCAGGCCTGTTACATGTAATGCAAAATTTTACCTGCATTTAGGTTATAATCGCCAAAAACAGCCCAAGGATTTTGCTTATGAATTTTTTTACCGCAGACCTTTGCGACGCCTACAGTGATGAGGCCCAAGTTGCGCGTCCGGTCTTTAGTAATTATGGCGGAGCGCTTAAGTGTCGTGGTCCAATCAAAACGATCAAACTCGATGAACACAACGCCGATTTGGTTTCGATGCTTAAAGAGGAGGGGCATGGTCATGTTGCTGTGGTGGATGTTAATGGTGATTATTGCGCCGTTGTGGGGGAGAATCTTATTACATTTGCCCATCAAAACAATTGGGCGGGCATTGTTGTTAACGGCTATGTCCGTGATATTCATGTGACTAAAACCGTACCGTTAGCACTTTTTGCTTTGGGTACATGCCCTTATAAAAGCCCCAATAAAGCACCCTCAAAGCGTGGTGTAGAAGTGGTTTTTGCAGGTATTGCGTTTCGAGAAGGCGAATACCTTTATGGTGATGAAGATGGTATTGTTGTTTTCAAAGAGCCTAAAACGAGTTTGTAGAAAACAAGTAGTGTAGCAAAATAATTTCAAAATTGATGAAGTGAAGTTTTGTTGGTTGCGGAAACAGGATTTGAACCTGTGACCTTCGGGTTATGAGCCCGACGAGCTACCGAACTGCTCTATTCCGCGGTGTGTAAAAAGGGTGGATGGGGTAGAGGGATTCGAACCCCCGAATATCGGTACCAAAAACCGAGGCCTTACCGCTTGGCGATACCCCAATATGAGAGTAAAAAACTTATTTGGTTGCGGAAACTGGATTTGAACCAGTGACCTTCGGGTTATGAGCCCGACGAGCTACCGAACTGCTCTATTCCGCGGTGTTTTCACAGGCACTAGGTGTTTGTGAGCCGAAATTATAGACAATTTTTTTACATATGTCAAGGATTTAAAGATAAAATTGTCAAATTTCTTTTTGAGCTACTCTTAATGATTTTTTCTATATAATGTACACAATAAAATTAAAGAGAAATTATGACACCTATTCAAAGAGTTTTAAAAGCTATAGAAGAGATAAAAAAAGGAAATATGGTCATCATGTGTGATGACGAAGATAGAGAAAATGAAGGGGATTTAGTATATGCTGCTGCATTTTCTACACCTGAACATGTTAATTTTATGGCTACACATGCACGTGGGCTCATTTGTGTTGCAGTGTCAAAACAGATTGCAAATAGACTTGAATTAAATCCGATGGTAAGTGCAAACACATCTTCATACGAAACTGCATTTACAGTTTCAGTGGATGCTGTTACTGCAACAACTGGAATCTCAGCAAAAGAGCGGGATGACACGATTAAAATTCTTGCAAATCCAATTTCAAAAAGTGAAGAGTTAGTTCGTCCAGGACACATTTTTCCATTAATAGCAAAAGAGGGCGGTACACTTGTGCGAACTGGGCACACAGAGGGGTCAGTTGATCTGTGCCGTTTAGCAGGGCTTAATGAAGCAGGTGTAATTTGTGAGATTATAAAAGAGAATGGAGAGATGGCAAGACGTGATGATCTTGATATTTTTGCAAAAGAACATAATTTACATACGGTGTTTATTTCTGATATCGTTGAGTATCGTTTAGCAAATGAATCACTTGTAAAAGAGTTAGATGTAGAAGATACTGAATTTTTTGGAGTAAAAGTAAAACGTCATACATTTGCCGATCATGATGGGATAACACATACCGCAATTGCTTTTTACACACCAAAAGAACTTGCAAATGTACGCGTTCATAATGTTATATCAGATTGTGATTTACTTTTAAATCAAGAAAAATACAACCATCTTATAAAGTCGATAGAGTATTTAAAGCAAAATAGTGGACTTTTGGTATTTATAAATAAAACACATCATCAAGATAATTCAATACCAAAAGAGTTTGGTATTGGTGCGCAAATCATAAAACATTTTGGTATCTCAAAAATGAACCTAATTAGTTCTATGAAACACACAGACTTTATAGGTCTTGGTGGATTTGGGCTTGAAATTAACGAAATGATTTCAATTTAAAGAGTTTGAAGGTATGAAAAGTGTCCTAGTAACAGGTGGAACAGGTTATATAGGTAGTCATACTCTTGTAGAGCTTGATAAAGCTGGATACAGTTTTGTAGTATATGACAATTTTTCAAACTCATCAAAAGAAGCGATAAAAAGGGTTGAAAAAATTATTTCTAAAAATATTTTCTTAGTAGAAGGAGATATAAGAGATACTAAAAAACTTTCAGAAGTATTTGAAAATCATAAGATAGAGTGTGTTATCCATTTTGCAGGATTAAAAGCTGTTGGAGAGTCTGTTGAAGAACCGTTGAAGTATTATGATAACAATGTCGTTGGTACATTACGACTTCTTGAAGTGATGAAAGAGTTTAATTGTAAAAAAATTGTTTTTAGTTCATCTGCAACAGTGTATGGTGATCCACATACAACACCAATAAAAGAAAACTTTCCAATTGGCACTACAACTAATCCTTATGGAACTTCTAAATACATAATTGAGAGAATTTTAGAAGATATTTACATCTCTGATAACTCATTTAATGTGGTGTTACTTAGATATTTTAATCCTGTTGGTGCACATGAGAGTGGATTGATAGGTGAAAATCCAAATGGAATACCTAATAATCTAATGCCTTATATCTCTCAAGTTGCAATGGGTAAACGAGCGTTTTTAAATATATTTGGCGGAGATTATGATACCCATGATGGAACTGGAGTAAGAGATTATATCCATGTAGTTGATTTAGCAAATGCTCATGTAAAAGCGATAGAATACATTGCTGGTATAAAGAACGAAAAACCGCTTATAGTGAATCTTGGAACAGGGAAAGGATACTCTGTTTTAGATATAGTAAAAACTTTTGAAGAAGTTTCTTCTCAAAAGATTCCATATAAAATAGTCGCAAGACGAGCAGGAGACATCGCAAAATGTTTTGCTGATCCAGGTTATGCAAAAGAGATTTTGCAATGGGAAGCTACTAAAACATTAGAAGATATGTGTATAGATAGTTGGAGATGGCAAAGTAACAATCCTGATGGGTATAAAGAGGATGAGAATTAGATGAAAATAGCGATAGCAGGAACAGGCTATGTAGGTTTAAGTAATGGTCTTTTACTCGCACAAAACAATGAAGTAGTAGCACTTGATATTATTCCAGAAAAAGTACAGATGCTTAACAATAAACAATCACCTATTGAAGATAAAGAAATACAAGAATCCATTAATAAAGCCTATACTGCTGAAATGAAAGTACAAGAATCAGAACAAGATAGACTTGCCCAAGAAAACATCAATGCTAAAAACATTAGTATTGCAGTTGCTGAAAGAAAGTCAGCTGAAGAATTTGCTAAAGCTAAAGAAGC
>JBNKJB010000024.1:0-36131 GCA_050290965.1 Sulfurimonadaceae bacterium | reverse complement strand
CTGAACGTTTTAATTTGCAACTCTTAATTGACTTTACTAACGATATCTATGGAATATAAATCTTGGATAGCATCTCTTGATATTCATCCTCCGCTTTACTCTCTATCGTGATACCTCCTCCGCTTTTGTAGTGGTAGGCTTTACTACTCTTTTCTATAAATCGGATCATGACAGCGCTGTTAAGTGTTGCCCCATCAAATACTCCAAAGATACCGCTAAAATAACCTCTTTCATACCCTTCAATTTCATCTAAAATTGTTACAGTACTTTTTTTTGGTGTTCCGCTGATGCTGCCAGCGGGTAATAGTTTTTGTATGATCTGCCCAAGCTCTTTTTGCCACATGAATGGTAATGCACCGCTAATATGAGAACTTACATGTAAGAGTTGTTTGTCTCCTGCAGAGATAGTTTCGATGTATCGAAAGCGTTCAACTTTCACATTATGAGCAATGATACTTAGATCATTGCGTAGCAGATCTACAATCATAGTGTGTTCGGCCATCTCTTTTTGATTCTTCAAGATTTTCATGGCAGCATCTGGTAGGGAAGCATCTATCGTCCCTTTCATGGGAAAAGTATGAATGCATCCATTTTTGATGGTAATAAAAGGCTCTGGTGAGAAACAGACAAAGTGATCACGAACCAGTAGTTTATAGGCTGCATTAGCCGTTTTAAATATCTCTTCGAGGCTTAGATCACTATAGACTTGGGTTGGTTGGGTAAGATTGCCAAGATAGGTATTTCCTTTTTTAATTTCGCTAATGTAGGCATCAAATTTTGTTTTATAGGCTTGATAGGGCATAGGTGTGATGTTAAGGCGATGCTGATGGGGAAAATAAGGCGCGTTGATGGCATATTGAATACCGTAATGGTGTAGTTCATCTAACTTATACACATGAGCTTTTGAGCCCTTGTAATCTGTGTAGAATAAAAAAGGGATCTGTTGGGCTGCGTAGTGAGAAATTTTTTGAAACATTAACCCAAAAGTTTTTTCAATACAGCCATACGGATTAAAACGCCATTTTTAACCTGCTCAAGTACTTTAGAACGGGGATCATCTAAAAGAGCATCGTCAATATCAATATTACGATGAACGGGTCCTGGATGCATAATGATAATGTCACGATCACCCAGGAGCTTTTGTGTAATACAAAAATCACTGGCATAATCTTTGAGTGATGCGTAAATAGGATAGGTGTGGCGTTCTGTTTGTGTTCTGAGACTCATGATAACATCAACATGATCAACCACATCAAAAAGGTTATCAGTCGTTTTAAGTGACGTTTTTGGCATAAATTGCGGCGGTGCGACCAGTGTGACATCAAGTCCGTAGCGAGTCAGTAATTCAATATTACTATTGGCAACGCGGGAGTTTTTGATATCGCCTACGATGGCGATTCGTTTGCCATGTACGTTACCAAAATGCTCTTTAATAGTAAAAAGATCCAACAGTGCTTGTGTGGGATGGGCATGTGCCCCATCACCAGCATTAATGATGGATGCACTAGCATGGTTGGAAAGAATTTTTGGGACTCCCGCATTGGCGTGTCTAATAATGATAGCATGGGGTCCCATAGCTTCAAGATTTGCGGCAGTATCTGTAAGCGTTTCTCCTTTTTTGGTGGAACTTTTGGCAACATCAAGATGAACCACTTCGGCGCCAAGGCGTTTGGCTGCAATCTCAAAAGAGCTTTTGGTTCGTGTAGAGTTTTCAAAAAAGAGGGTAATAATGATTTTGTCACTTAAAATACGTTCGAAGCGACCGTCACTAAAACGTTTGGCATCATCAAAAAGAGCATCAATTTCCTCAATGCTAAAGTCGTCAGTACGGATAAGATGACGCATGATTCTGGCTCCTGTTTTTGTTGGTTTAGTATAGCTTAACAACTCTTAGTTTATAAGTGCAACGGCAATGTTTTTGATATCTTTGGTAAGATCATAATAGGAAGAAAAAGTATTTACAAAATAGGGCTTTGAGACATTTTCAAATGATGTGTCATCACGGCAGTTAAGAGACCATTCGTAGGATATAGGATGATGCTTAAGAAGATAAAGATTAAGAAGTAGATCGTTGATACAGCCCAGTTTACAGTGTGCAACCAAAAGCGTTTTTGCTTGTAAATGGTGGATGAGATCAATCATTTTGTATTTAGCATCTAAAGGCACCATGAGACCTCCAGCACCTTCAATAAGAACAATATCGCAATAGCGTTCAAGATTTTGAAGGGCGGCATCAATCTTTTTAAAATCAATCGCAACACCTCCTGAAGCTACATAGGGAGCTGCTGGAAGGGTGTATTGAAGCGGTACAATATCGTTTACATGTAAGTGGCGCGTTTGGGGATTGAGCTGGTGCATGAGTTGCAGTAATGCACTGCCATCTGCTGGAGTGTTGACGACTCCCGTTTCAATGGGTTTAAAAGCTCCAACGCGGTATCCCATGGAAGCGTACGTTTTAAGCAAGAGTTTTGTGGCATAAGTTTTACCTATATCTGTATTAGTAGCGGTAATGAAAACACGTTTAGCCAAAGTTACTCCAAGCAAGGATATAATGGTGCTAATTTTAATACAGGTAGCGTTATGAATCGCTTTGAAGAATTTACAACCTTGTTTGTTCAAGAACTTGGGAAAAAAGAGGGTGCTGTTTCACCTATTATTGCCAACTCGGCTTCATTTGCTTATGGCGATAGCGAAACGGGTGAAGCAATATTTAATGGGAGCGTCAAAAAACCGCTATATGCGCGCATGGGCAATCCTACCTCTGCACAACTTGAAAATGTTTTGGCAAAAATGGATGGAGGTATCGGTGCGATTGCAACATCTACAGGGATGGGAGCCATAGCATTAGCGGTGATGTCCATTGTCTCTTCGGGAGATAATATTATTAGCATTGGCGGTCTTTTTGGGGGAACCTATTCCTTTTTTAATGAAACCCTACAACGTTTTGGAGTCCATACCTCTTTTTTTGATGTGGACGCATTGGAGGCAATTGAAAATGCCATAGGTGCATCCACAAAAATTATCTTTTTAGAGAGCGTGGGTAATCCTAACATGCGTTTGCCTGATATTACTGCCATAGCTGCGATTGCTAAGCGTCATGATATTGTATTGATTGTGGACAATACAACAACCCCGCTCTCGGTACAACCACTGGCGTTAGGCGCAGATATCGTTGTGTATTCTACCACCAAGATTATCACAGGCAATGCTTCGGCTCTTGGTGGTGTGGCCGTATTTCGTGCTATTAGTGATGGTACAGATAAGTTTAAAACAGCGCGCTATGCAGATATGCACAAGTTTATTGATAAAATGGGAACAATGGCATTGATTGTCAATGGTAAAAAACGTGCTATGCGTGATTTTGGAATGAGCCCCAATGCGTTTGGCAGCTACCTAACAATGTTGGGTCTTGAGACGCTCCCCTTACGAATGGAACGCATTACAAATAGTGTTGAAATCATAGCCAAAGCACTCGATTCCAAGGGCTTACATGTAAACCATCCTTCATTGATGCAACATCCACATCATGAGCGTTATTGCAATTTTTATAGCAAGGGGTGTGGACCGGTAATGACAATTGATTGTGGCAGTAAAGAAGCTGCATTCGCGTTTATTAATCGCAGTCAATTAGCAACAATTACGGCTAATATTGGAGATAATCGCACATTGGCCCTTCATATGGCATCTACGATCTACAGTGATTTTGATCGTGCCACTCAAAATTTTTTGGGAATTACGGATGGATTGATACGTATATCGATTGGTCTGGAACATCCAGAGGACATTATCAGTGATTTTTTAGAGGCGGCAAAGTAGAATGGCTCTATGAATCGAAGAGAACTGCTTAGTCTTTCCATCGTAGCCGCGTCCGCACTGATTGGAAGTGGGTGCAGTAAACCTGCTCCTAAGCCGATTGTTGAACCGATTGTCAAGATTGTTGAAGTTGAGCCTGAAATAAAGATGATGCTTCCCAAATCCAATGCTCAGCGCGTTGTTGTGGTTGGTGGAGGCTGGGCTGGGCTGGCCATGGCCAAACACATGAAAAAAGTGGCACCACAGATGGATGTGATTTTATTGGAGCAGCGTAGCCAGTTTTTTTCGCTCCCCACGAGTAACCTTTGGCTTGTGGGTGCTATTGATATGGAATATCTGATTCACGATTATCTTCAAGCTGCGCGTGAAAATAACTACACCTATATTAATACCACGGTTATTGATGTTGATAAATCAAAACAGATTGTTGTAACGACACACGGGGGAATTGATTATGATTATTTGGTACTTGCACCCGGTATTGAATATGATTATTCGCGCTGGAGTAGTGATATTCGTTATTCAAGAGAGTTACAAATGCACTATCCTGCAGGCTTTCTTTCTAGTTCTGAACTCTTGACAATTCGTAATAAAATTTTTGATTTCAAAGCAGGTGTTTTTGTTATTACCATTCCTTCGGGCAATTACAGAGCACTGGCTGCTCCTTATGAGCGCGCGCTATTGATGGCAGATTTCTTCAAGCGTGAAGGACGGCATGTTACGATTTTAATCTTGGATGAAAACCCTAAACCACGAATTCATGCAGCGCTTTTAAAACAGTTTTTTGATGAACGTTATAAAGAGATTATTTCGTATCGCAGCAGTGTCATTATTCAGGCCATTGATATTGAAAAGAGATCCTTACATGTAAATGATGGGTCTGTTATTAGTTTTGATGATGCTATCTTTTATCCGCATGTTAAAAGTACGGCATTATTAGAAAAAATTGGCGTTTTAAACGATCAAGGCGAGGCACAGACTGATCCCTTAAATAATGCATGGGATCTAAATGACACGATCTATATTATTGGGGATGCGCGTCGTATGCAGTTAGAGCGGCTTGCTTCAACGGCAATCAGTGAAGCCCGCCATTTGGCCCGTATGATTTTTTATCGTTCTATGGGAGAGAGTCTGCTTTGGGCATCGCCAGAGAGCATCAGTTTTTGTGCTGTTGGCATGGAACCGCTTCAGGTGATTTCACAACGTCATTTTTACCATTACAATCTGCTACAGAAACGTTTTAGTACCGTAGAAATCCATGAAAGTAATAATTTAAATAGTAACGAAGATGATAAAACACTTTTCGAATGGGCAAATCGTGCTTTTGGAGAGCTCTTTAAAGCTTAGTTTTACGTTCATATTCACTCTTTAAGAAAAACGATACCGAAGCCTTGATATATTGTCTTAAATTCTAAACGCAGGGAGATGTGTGAGTACCAAAAGAGCGTATGAATTGGAATCGGAGCTTTCGCTTTGGGAACCAAAAATGTATAAGGTTGTTATGCTAAACGATGATTATACGTCTATGGATTTTGTTATCAATATTTTAATCACTATTTTCCATAAAAGTTATCAAGAAGCCGAAGCCATTATGCTTGACATTCATAAGAAAGATCGCGGCATCTGCGGAGTATATACGTATGAGGTTGCAGAAACAAAAGTTTCTCAAGTAGGCCGTTTGGCACGTGAGCAAGGTTTTCCGCTCAAAGCAATTGTAGAGGAGGCGTAACGATGATAAGCGCTGAACTAAATGCCGTTTTTCAAAAAGCGTTGAGCTTTGCTAAAGATCAACGGCATGAATATTTGACAATAGAACATGTGTTTTTTGCTATGTTGGGATCTAAAGAGGGGATTGATATTATTAAAGAGTGTGGAGGCGATGCTGCAGAATTACGTGAATTGATTGGTCACTATATTCAAGAACATATCCATCCGCTTCCTGATGATATCCATCAAGAACCTTTTGAAACCGTAGCGTTGTCACGTATGATTGATCGTATGGTACGTCATATCCAAAGTGCTCAAAAGCAGCAAGCAGATGTGGGTGACTTGATGGCATCTATTTTTGAAGAAGAACACACCTATGCGGCCATTTTGTTAAATGAGCATAATATTAGACGTGTCGATATTTTGGAGGTGATATCTCATCGTGATATCAATGCCAGGGGCGATGAACGCGATGAAGAACGCTTCTTGTCGAAATATACCATTGAACTGGTTGCTATGGCAAAATCAGGGAAAATTGATCCTGTTATCGGACGGGAAATGGAAGTTGAACGTGTCATTCAAACTTTGTGCCGCCGTAAAAAGAATAACCCGTTGCTTGTAGGAGAACCCGGGGTTGGGAAAACGGCTATTGCCGAAGGTCTGGCACTTCGTATTGCTGATGATAATGTTCCTGATCTGTTGTATGATGCACCCGTCTATGCACTTGATTTAGGTGCACTCTTGGCCGGAACCAAATATCGTGGTGATTTTGAAAAGCGCCTTAAAGGGGTTATGGATGAGCTTAAGATGGAAGATAATGCCATCTTGTTTATTGATGAAATTCATACAATCGTGGGTGCGGGATCGGTAAGCGGCGGCAGTATGGATGCCTCCAATCAGCTTAAACCCGCTTTGGCCTCAGGTGCTATAAAATGTATGGGTGCTACAACATTTGGAGAGTATCGCAATGTATTTGAAAAAGATCGTGCACTAAGTCGCCGTTTTGCTCGCATTGATGTTGATGAACCAAGTATGGATGAGAGTTTTCTTATTCTTAAAGGGTTGCGTGCTAAATATGAGAAACATCATGGGCTTAAATATACCGATAAAGCGCTTCGTGCTGCAGTAGAGCTTTCCAAAAAATATATTACCGATCGTTTTTTACCTGATGTTGCCATTGATTTGATGGATGAAGCTGGTGCATCGTTTCATCTGAAAAAACAGCGACGAAGTACGGTACATCCGCATGATGTAGAGATGATTATTTCTAAAATTACCGGAGTACCTACATCGCGTATTGGTGAAGATGACATTCATGCATTGCAAAATCTCGAAAGCGAGCTTAAAGCCAAAGTTATTGGTCAAGATCGCGCTATTGAGCATGTGGTAACGGCTATCAAACGTTCACGCGCTGGGCTAAATACCGATAATAAACCGATTGCATCATTTTTATTTTCAGGTCCAACAGGTGTGGGTAAAACCGAATTGGCGCGTTCTTTGGCACTGATTACGGGAGTGCATTTTGAACGTTTTGACATGAGTGAATATATGGAAAAACATGCCCTTAGCCGTTTGGTTGGAGCCCCTCCTGGGTATGTCGGGTTTGAGCAGGGCGGGTTGCTCACTGAAGCGATTCGTAAACATCCTTATACGGTGCTTTTGCTTGATGAGATTGAAAAAGCACATCCAGAGCTTATAGGGATTTTACTTCAGGTGATGGACAGTGCAACCTTGACTGATAATAACGGATTTAAGGCAAATTTTAAAAACGTTATTATTATTATGACTTCCAACATTGGCGCAAATGAGGCGAATGTAATGGGCTTTAATGCGGATCAATCACTTTCACGCGATGTTGCCCTAAAAGCATTTTTTACACCGGAATTTCGTAATCGCCTTGATGCCGTGGTGGAGTTTGTTCCGCTTTCTATGGAGATTGTTGAAAGTGTTGTTGATAAATTTATTGCCGAACTTAATCAAGAACTTCAAAAGAAAAAAGTGACGATTACCTTGAGCGAAAAAGCCAAAGGGTATATTGCCCAAATGGGTTATGATCGTGATATGGGTGCCAGACCGCTTGGCCGAGTAATTCAAGAGCGTATTAAAGATCCTCTAAGCGAAGAGTTACTTTTTGGAAAACTTAAAAACGGCGGAACAGTAGCGATTGATTATGACAAAGCATTGGTATTTGATTTTGGGTTATGATTCCTCGCATCCGTTATGAGTTTATTTTTCCTGATCCACGAAGTGCCAATGAAGATGGTATTGTAGCGTATGGAGGGGATCTCTCTCCTAATCGTGTATTGCTTGCGTATCGCAATGGTATTTTTCCCTGGTATGCACAAGGCGATCCTATTTTGTGGTGGTCACCTGATCCACGCTTGATTTTGGATGTGAATGATTTTAAATTGCGCAAATCGCTGCGGAAACGGCAAAAACATTTTGATGTGTCTATTGATAACGATTTCAGCGGTGTTATTCGTGCCTGTGCGAGCATCAAACGTGAAGGGCAGAAGGGAAGTTGGATTTTGCCCGAAATCATTGAGGCTTATGAAGAATTACACCATAGGGGGTATGCTCATTCGGTAGAGGCCTATGAACATGGTGAACTGGTGGGGGGCTTATACGGTTTGGCCTTAGGACGTGTATTTTGTGGTGAATCAATGTTTGCGTATAGAAGTGATGCATCCAAAGTTGCGTTTGCCTATTTGGTTGAGCGGCTTAGAACATGGGGGTATGATTTTATTGATGCACAGGTACCTACGGAACATCTTAAAAGCTTGGGGGCAAAAGAGGTGAGTCGTGAAGCGTTTTTACAGAGGCTCGCACACAACATCGACCTTGAGGTCGACGTATCTGCGTGGGATTAAAAGGAACTTATTCGCCAGTAACAATAACGGTAGTTGTAGCAAATAAACCAAGAATATTGCTAACATCGAAATCTACAGTAGCCACTTTTGTGATGCCGCCGTTTTTAGCTGCAGTAGAGATAGAACAGTCACCAGAAGCAACAAGACCAAGAATTGATTGACATTGTGTTGTACCAGTTTTAGCAATTTTGTGAGGTGTTGCTGCCATACCTGGACCTTTTGCGTTTGTCATAATGAAACCTGTTGCTGGTGCACCGACTGTCATAGCACATCCTGAGAAGGTTAAAGCTGCCGCAGCGCTCAGTGTTGCAAGTGCAAGTGTTTTTTTCATTTTAAATCCTTGTTTAAGTAAAATCAAGTGTCATAATAGTGGAATACGAATTAAAACTATTTAAAAGTTTTAAAAAACGTTATTAATTTTTATAAAATAATGCATGCTTTAAGTTTGTCCGCTTTATAATTGCCATGAATCCAATATAACAGAGGGGTAATTATGAAAAAAATTCTCGTTAGTGTGTTTGCAACAGCAGCACTTAGTACTATGGCATTTGCTACCATTCAAGATCAAACAGGTTGTGGTCTTGGTGCCCAAATCATTAAAGATGATAGTTCTGCAGTGATGCTGTCGCTACAAGCAACATTCAACGGTACTTGTGGTAACCAAACGTTTGGTATTACTTCTGGTACTTCAGGATGTAAAAAAGTTAAATTTGTTATGAACGATGCAGCTCAAGAGTTTGTGGCTTCTAATATGGATCAACTGGCAAAAGAGATTGCTATGGGTCAAGGTGAAAGCATTGACACATTGGCAGAACTTTTGAATGTAGAAGACAAAGCGGCATTTGCTTCATTACTTCAAGAAAACTACAATAGCATCTACACAAATCAAGATGTTGAAATGGCTGATGTTGTTTCAAACATCAACACTATCGCAGGTTAAATCCTGAAACATTACGGGCATTCGCCCGTACCGCATTTTATCAATCAAGGTTATTTCATACGTACTATTATTGTTCTTATATTGTTACATGTAACGCTTTTAGCAGAAGATGTTGCCAGTTATGTGAATCAAGCGCAAACGTTAAAACTGTATGATGATCGATTTTGGGTATTGCTTTTACACCGTAACGGCGATAAAAGTGAAATCGATGATCCTACATTTTTTCTTGCTCCTGATGGCAAAACAAACCCTAAACATGAACTTGTTGCTACTATTGAAGCGCTCTATAATGAAACTTCTTTTGATGACAATGCAACTGCGTGTCGTTTTCCGGCACGTACGCGCTGGCTTAAAGAGAAACTGGGTTTAGAAAATCTGCCACTGGTGAGCTGTCAGGCATTTGATGCGCTTTATAAAAGAGTAGATCCACAAGCCATAACGCTAGTTTTTGCTGATGGGCATATTAACTCTCCCGCATCCATGTTTGGACACACCTTTTTACGCATTGATTCTTCTTATAAATCAAAATTGCTCTCACATGCGATTAATTATGCCGCGAATGCAGATTCAGAAAAGGAGAATGGGTTTACTTTTGCCATTAAAGGACTTTTTGGCGGCTATCCTGGGATCTATTCACTGTTACCCTATTATGAAAAAATCAAAGAGTATAAAAGTACGGAACAGCGTGATCTTTGGGAGTATGAACTCAATCTAACACCCGAAGAGCTGAGGTGGATGTTGATGCATATCTGGGAGATTCATAACAAGTATGCATGGTATTATTTTTTTGATGAAAACTGTTCGTACAATATGTTGTGGCTTTTAGAAATTGCAAGACCCAGCGTGCATCTGCGTGAGTATTTTTGGTATCAGGTGGCGCCACCTGAAACTATTATGGCCGTAGAAGAGGAAGGGCTGCTTAAAGCACGCCAGTATCGTCCATCAAAACGATCGGTTTTGATGGCATATGAACAGGTTTTGGATTCTAATGGGCGTGTAATGGCAAAAGCTGTAGCTAATGGAGAGATGCCTGCTTCTGCAGTAGCTTCAGATACGCAAATGACTCTGGAAATGAAGCAGTATGTACTAGAAGCGGCGGCCGAGCTTTGCGAGTATTATTTGATTGAAAATGTGCTGGATAAAGAGCACTATTTACAGCATTTTCAAGCGATTTTATCTGAACGTGCAACGCTGGGCAAAGCAAAACCTTTATCTATACCGCAACCATCCAATCCTGATAGTGCCCATCATAGTGCACGCGTTCGTTATCAGGTTGGTGTACGGAATGGGTATGGAACTAATTATCTTGGGATTCGTGGTTCTTATCAGGATCTTGGTGATAGTGATGAGGGGATGCTTTGGGGAACGCGTATTGAATTTTTTGATCTATTACTCTTTTATGAGATGCATCAATTTTATGATTACAGCAAAAAACAGATTGATCTAAGTTATCATGGTGATTACGGTATTGAATATTTTACGTTATTTTCATTGGCATCATATGCGCCGCAAAGTGCTTTTTTTCACCCTATTTCATGGCGTGCACGCTTTGCATGGGATCGTGATTACCGTCCGGATTTACCGGTTTTTAGTACGCATTTGGCTGCGGGTTCAACGTGGGGAAATGAGACGGCGTTTGGATATGTTTTGGCTGAAGTGACGGGATATGCCGATAAAGAAGGTATTGGTGCAATAGCGCCTGTTGTTGGTTTGAGTTTTAAAGAGAGTCAATCATTTAAAACGGTAGGTGAGTATTCTCATCGGTGGTATTCAGATGGCATGCGGCAACATTTGGTATCACTAACACAACTGTGGAGGATCGCACCTTCATTGGCAATTAAGGCTATGGCTGAATTTAAAAGCCGCGAATATGAAGATGAAAAGAGTTTTAAAGCTTCATTTGAATACTATTTTTGATCTTCGAATATTTATATATAAAGGTGTTACATGTATCTTTCTGATATCCGTTTTTCTCTTTGGGCTGATTTTATTGAACGTACTTTTCTCGAAGGAGAATTTAAAGAGTTGATTGCCAAAGGGGTGATTAATGGGGCTACATCCAATCCGACTATTTTTAAAAATGCGATTTTAACATCGCCTGCGTATCAGGAACAAATGGCTGCATTGCAAGGAGATGCTAAAAGTATTTACGAGGCACTAGCTATTGCCGATATCCAAAAAGCAGCGGATTTGCTACTTCCTTTATACGAAGCAGGTGATGATGGCTATGTTAGTATTGAAGTGGATCCTTTCTTTTGTGATGATGCTATCTCTATGATATTAGAGGCAAGACGGTTATATGAAACAATTGGAAGAAAAAATGTGATGATTAAAATACCTGCAACAGAAGATGGCTATGAGGCTATGGAAGTTTTGATAGCACATGACATTCCTATCAATGCGACATTAGTCTTTTCTAAAGAACAAGCCATTGAGTGTGCTAAAGCTTTTGAAGATGGCTTATTTGGTGCATCTGGTCCCGTTGATACGGTCATTAGCGTTTTTGTAAGCCGTATTGATCGCGCACTTGATGCAACGCTTGAAGCTAAAGGTATTCCTACGGCACTTACGGGCATTTATAATGCGGCAGATATCTATAACGCAGTTGAAGCACTGAATGTGCCAGATTGTCGTACGCTCTTTGCCAGTACGGGAGTAAAAAGCGATGCGCTTCCCCCTTACTACTATGTTGATGCTTTGCTAGCACCCAACAGTGTTAATACGGCGCCAATAGAGACCATCCATGCTTTTGTAAAAGATGGGGACAAAACTCCAAAATTGCCAATTGATGAAGAAGAGATTCGAACACACTTTGAAAAATTAGAGGCAGCTGGTATTGATTTTGATGCCATAGCCAAAACACAAACTCGTGAAGGAATTGAAGCTTTTCAAACAGCATTTACGCAGATACTTGAAGCATTGGAGACAAAATAATGCATGTTGAAGTCAATGTCGAGGAGTTGACGTTTGAAACACTTAAACGTGTTCGCGGGTATTTAAAAAGAATGATCGATGCGGGTGGATCAGATTTACATCTTAAATCTAATGGTGTTGTACGAGCACGCATTAACGGTGAAATCGTACCGCTTTCAGGAGATATTTTTTCTAAAGAAGACGGTATGACGTTTGCTAAAGAGCTATTGCGAGGTCGTTTTAACGAGTTTGTAGAAAATAAAGAGCTGGATTTAACCTATCCTTTTGATGACAATACACGTTTTCGCGTTAATATCTTTTTTCAAATGGACGGGGTATCTGCAGTATTTCGTGTGATTCCTGTTAAAATCAATTCGATTGAAGAGTTGGGGCTTCCAGGCGTTTTGCATAAATTTACTTCGATGGAACGAGGGCTGGTTTTGGTGACCGGTGTTACTGGGTCTGGTAAATCGACCACATTGGCAGCATTAATTAATGAAATCAACTGGAAACGTCGTCGCCATATTATTACGATTGAAGATCCCATTGAATTTGTACATAAAGACCGAAAATGTATCATTAATCAGCGTAGTATCGGACAAGATTCACTCAGTTTTTCTAATGCACTACGTGCTGCGCTGCGTGAGGATCCCGATATCGTTTTGGTGGGGGAAATGCGGGATATTGAAACCATTGACATTGCCCTTCATGCTGCTGATACAGGGCATTTGGTTTTTTCAACGTTGCACACTTTAGATGCTAAAGAGACAATCAATCGGGTTATTTCGATGTTTCCAACACAAGAGCAAAACCGTGTACGTCTCACCCTTGCATCGACACTGGCAGGCGTTGTCTCACAGCGTTTGATTCCCACAGTAGATAATAAACGTATTGCCGCTTTGGAAATTTTAGTGAAAACCTCTCGTATTCAGCAATTAATTTTGGAAAATCGTGATATTGAGATTCGTGATGCGATTGAAGAGGGTAAAGAAATTTACGGGTCACAAACTTTTGATCAGGCTATTTTGGATCTTTACAACCAAGGAAGAATTTCACGCGAAAAAGCTTTTGAATATGCCACGTCTCCTTCGGATTTAAAACTTAAAATGGAAGGGCTTTCCACTGTAACAGACGGAGATTTGTCATCGTTTGAAAAAACTGAGGGTCAAGAAAAATCCTCAAAAGCACAAAAATACGATGAAGATGACATTTTTCAATTAAAGCGTTAAAGAGAAATTAATAGTATTTTCAGTAAAATTTCGCCCATTTTATTATATAAAGGACTTCTGTATGCTAGAAGGAATTATTAGAGAGAGTACTGGTAAACGTGCTGTTAAAGCATACCGCCAAGATGGTTATCTAATTGCGAACATTTACGGTAAAGGGATGGAAAACATCAATGCCGCATTTAAAGAAAACGATTATATTCGTACCGTTCGCAATAAAAAAACGTTGGCATTTCCCGTTAAAGTTGACGGCAAAGAGCTAAACGTTGTTGTTCAGGCGTATGAGTCTCACCCAATAACAGGCAAACTACTTCATGTTGATTTGATGGTAGCACAAGTTGGTGTAGTTACCCATTATCATCTTCCAGTCAAACCTTATGGTTCACCTGTAGGTTTGAAAAACAAGGGAATGTTATATGTTGCCAAAGATCGTTTACGTGTAAAGGCAGCAATTGAAAATCTTCCTGATGCCATTGATGTTAATGTTTCATCATTGGATCTTGGTGATTCTATTCTTGTTCGTGACATTGCCACGATTGAAAACATTACGTTTACCGATGCTGATCGCGTGTCGGTTCTTAGTATTATTAAAGCGAAATAATTTTGCTGATCGTCGGTCTGGGGAATCCCGGAGCGGCATACACTTTTACACGCCATAATATTGGATTTATGGTGATTGACGAGCTGCTTCGCCGTCACCCTCATCAAAACGTTTCAAAAAGCTCTTTTGAAGGTGAGCTTTATAAAACTCCATCGCATTTGTATCTTAAACCAACAACGTATATGAATCTTTCCGGACGGGCTATTGCTAGCGTCAAAAATTTTTATAAAATTGATGAGGTTGTTGTTATTCATGATGATCTTGATCTTCCTTTTGGCGCATTGCGTTTTAAATTTGGCGGTGGTCATGGCGGACATAATGGACTTAAATCAACAGATTCGATGATTTCTCAGGCATATTTTCGTGTGCGTATGGGAATTGGAAAACCCCAGCATAAGGGTGAAGTGGCTTCATATGTGTTGGCTCCATTTAACGAGCTAGAACGCGCAGAACTTGATGCATGGATTATAAAAGCTGCTGATGCCATTGATAAACGTGATACAACTTCATGGGAAGACATTGCCTCTCAGTATTCAATTAAAGCAATTGCGTTACAATAAAGCCTTACTTGTTACCCAGAATTTGAGGTCTTAATGCTCCTGTTTCGCTACATAGCTTGGCACTATCTAAAATATTTTTTTATTATTCTTTTTGCATTGGTATTTTTTATGGTTGGTTTCGATGTGATGCAATCCATGCAAAAACTCCCTGATGCTGCAAATCTTATTATGCTTTATATCGTTTATAAGAGTTTTTTTGCCATTGATATGATGCTGCCGTTATCGCTTATATTTGCCATGATTGCAACTAAAATCAAGATGATCCGCTCAAATGCCTTAGTGGCATTTTATGCTTTGGGATATTCCAAAACGGATATTTTAAAACCTTTTGTTGCTGTTGCGGGGATGACAATTATTATCTATATTGCTTTACACAGTACATCGTTTGCTCGAGCCGATGAATATTCCAATAATATCCGCTCTTCTTCTGAGTTTCTTAAACCAACCAGCAAACTTTTTTTCACTTATGAAAACCAGTATATCTATTTTGGACGTCTTTATCCGCTACAAGAAAAAGCAGAAGATATTCGTATCTTTACGGTAGATCAGCATGAATTACATAGTGTGATCGTAGCTGATGAGGCTTATTATCGGGGCCGTTACTGGAATATCGCTTCAGCACATCGCCTTATCCGTCCCAAAGTACTTTCATTAAAAGGTGAAGGGATTCAGGTTTTTGAAGAGAAAAATTTGAAGCTGCTTAAAGGATTTCGGCCCAAAATTTTAGATCAGGTCTATGAAGGTAAAGTCAATTTTACTATTATTGATGCTATTGATGCACTGCAACTTTTAAGCAATCAAAATATTAATATTGACAAGATAAAAAGTGCACTGTATCGCATGTTTATTCATCCGTTTTTTGTACCGGCTTTGATTGTGATTATTTTCTTTTTTGTACCTATTAGTCCACGTTTTTTGAATGTTTCACTTTTTAGTTTTGCGGCAATTTTGGCCACATTGATGATCTGGGCCGTGCTTTTTATGATGATTGAACTCTCCAATAATAAAACAATTTCAAGTGAAATAGGAATTGTATTTCCCGTGGTGCTACTCTTTGTAATTTCGGTTGTGATTTGGTATCGCAATATGCCTGCTAGAGTACGGCTTTAAGGCAATATAACTCTTTACATGTAAACAACTAAGTCGCTTTTGGATAAAATAAGCACATTTCGTAAATAGGGAATGCATTGATCGACTTTCAGCAACTCTCCACTCACTATGGCACGCCGTTATATGTCTATGATTTTGATTATATGACACAGCAGTATCAGGCATTAAAAGAAGCGTTTAGAGGACGTAAATCTATTTTGGCATACGCGGTTAAAGCAAATTCCAATCTTAGCGTGGTGAAGCATTTTGCTTCCATGAATTCTGGGGCAGATTGTGTCTCCATCGGTGAAGTACGCCGTGCATTGATGTGCGGCATACCAAAATATCGCATTATTTTTAGTGGCGTTGGTAAACGTGACGATGAGATTCAAGAAGCGTTAGAGTCTGATATTTTATATATTAATGTCGAGAGTGATGGCGAGTTGGGGCGTGTTGAAACCATAGCCAAGTCACTGGGAATCAAAGCACGTATTAGTATTCGTGTTAATCCTAATATTGACCCTAAAACACACCCTTATATTTCGACGGGACTGCATGATAATAAATTTGGTGTTGATCTGGAAATGGCTAAACGTCTTTACATTTATGCCAAAAACTCTGAACATCTTGATCCGGTTGGAGTGCATTTTCACATTGGCAGTCAGTTGACACAACTTGATCCTATCAAAGAAGCAGCCGAGATTGTAGCCGATTTGTTGCGCTCTCTAGCTGCCATAAAAATTGAGCTGAAATTTTTTGATATTGGCGGTGGATTGGGAGTACGTTATGATAATGAGACGACGATTACCCCTTATGACTATGTGCAAGCCATTCTGGCAACACTAAAAGGTATTGATATTACAGTGATATGCGAGCCGGGCCGTTTTCTTACAGCCAATGCGGGATATTTTTTAACACGGGTCCTTTATGAAAAGCACAATGGTAATAAACGTTTTGTTGTGGTTGATGGGGCTATGAATGATTTGATCCGCCCCAGTTTATACAAAGCGTACCATCGCATTAATGTACTCAATAAAACAGGTGAAGCAGCGACAAAAGCAGATTTAGTAGGGCCGGTGTGTGAAAGTGGAGATTTTCTTGCCAAAGATGTGATGTTACCGGTATTGGAACATAATGATCTGGTAGTGCTTGAAAGTGCCGGAGCTTATGGTTTTGGAATGGGTAGTAATTATAATACTCGTGGACGTAGTGCCGAGGTTGCAATACTTAATGGTAAAGATCGCTTGATTCGACGTCGTGAAACTTTTGAAGATATTATTGCATTAGAGCAGGAGTACCTTGAGCAATGAGTATGAAAACGCTTGAAGAGTGCCGCGATGCCATTGATACTATTGATGATCAGATTTTAGAGCTTCTTAATCAGCGTATGAAGGTTGTTGAGCATGTTGGTAAAATTAAACATGCGACGGGTGGAGCCGTGTATCGTCCTGAACGTGAAAAGGCAATTATTAATAGATTGAGCGCACAATCCATACAAGGGCCCCTTGATCGCAAAGCGATAGAAGCAATTTTTCTAGAAATTTTTGCTGTTGCACGAAATTTAGAATTGCCGGAACGAATAGCATATTTGGGACCTGAGGGAAGTTTTACACATCAAGCGGCTGAATCGCGTTTTGGGGCAATGAGCGATTATCTTTCTCTTAAATCCATTGCATCGGTCTTTAAAACTGTAGAAGCAGGACGCGCGAAATTTGCAGTGGTGCCTATTGAAAATAGTCGTGATGGCGTTGTTGGAGAAACCCTGGATTTGTTAGCAAAAAGTCCCGTAAAAATTGTTGCAGAACTTTATATGCCGATTCATATGTCATTTGCTACCAAAGCAGAGCAACTCAGTCACATTAGACGCATCTATTCAAAAGATAAAGGTTTTGGTCAGTGTCGAGAATTTTTAAGTGAACACGGGCTCGATTTAATAGAGCATATTCCGGTTGAATCTACTGCGAAAGCAGCCATTTTAGCTGCTGAAGACCTTGAGTCTGCAGCCATATGCTCTCATATTGCAGCCAAACTCTATGGGGTACCGAATATGTTTGAAAATATTGAGGATGTTCACAATAATTTGACACGTTTTGTGATCTTGAGCGATTTTGAAAATATGCCTAGCGGTGAAGATAAAACCTCCATTCTAGTACGTTTGCGTGAAGCACAAAAACCGGGTGCTTTGGCACATTTTTTGAATGATTTTGATGCACAAAAAGTTAATTTAAGCAAAATTGAAAGCCGCCCATCACGTGATGATGAAAGTTTTGGATATTGGTTTTTTATTGACTTTTATGGTCATATCGAAGATCCTAATGTGCAAAAGGTGTTGCGACAACACAGTGATGAAATTACATGGCTAGGAAGCTATATAAAGGGAGAGCATGACGTTTAATACAACACTTGATAGCATTAAAACCTATGAAGCTGGTAAACCGATTGAACTTGTAGTACGTGAATATGGTATTGCAGCGCAAAATATTATTAAACTTGCGAGCAATGAAAACCCAAGAGGCTGTTCATCGCAGGTGATTGATGCGGTTAGTAAGATCATCTCTAATATGGCACGCTATCCTGATGATTCAATGTATCGTCTAAAAGAGGGGCTTGCTTCGCATTATGCAATCGAGCGTCAAAATATCATTATTGGTTCGGGAAGTGATCAGGTTTTAGAGTTTGCAATACACGCTAAAGTGAATCACAGTAAAACGGTATTAATGAATAATACTACATTTGCAATGTATGAGATTTATGCGCGCCATGTGGGTGCAAAGGTGGTTAAAACAACATCACAACATCATGATTTGGAACAGTTTTATGAGCTTTATAAAGCCCATAACCCTGCAATCATTTTTATATGTACGCCCAATAATCCTACGGGTGATGCACTTGAGCGTGAAGCACTGTATGCGTTTTTGGATAAAATTGATACAGATACGCTCGTAATTGTTGATGGCGCCTATATGGAATATACGCGTTATAAAGACGCTGCCAAAGCCATTGAGCCTAAAGATTTGATTGCACGTTATACGAATGTTTTGTATCTGGGAACTTTTTCAAAAGCGTATGGATTGGGGGGAATGCGTATCGGTTATGGCATTGCAAATGAGCCAATAATCTCTGAGCTTTATAAACTTCGACCTCCGTTTAATATCACAACGCTTTCTCTTGAAGCGGCTACGGTAGCACTTCAAGATCAGGAATTTGTATTACAAAGCATGGCCTTGAATCTTGAACAGATGCAACGGTATGAAGCATTTGCGAAGGCGCATGATTTGGAGTACATCGAGAGTTATACCAATTTTGTGACGTATTGTCTGGACGCTCGCTATGTAAGTAGCGAGATTGCGTTAGAACTTCTTAAACAGGGTATGATTGTACGAGACCTTACAAGTTACAATATGAATGCGATACGCATCACCATTGGCACACAACGCGAAAATGATAAATTTTTTGAATTATTTGAAAAATTACTCTAAGGGACGGCATCGGTAGATGGATTTTAAGGCACTGATTTCACAGCTTTCGGTTCTGTTTGGAAAACTGACACTGGTACAAAAGATTATTGTGGGTGTCACGGTAGCTGGAATCGTCTCCTTTTTGGTTTTTTTAGTCGTTTATACCGGCTCTAGTAGCATGAAAAGTGATTATCGCGTACTCTTTGAAAACCTTTCACCTGCGGATGCTGCCAAAGTAGTTGAACAGCTTGAGAAAGATAATATCCCTTATAGAATCCCGCGCGATAATGTTGTTGAAGTGCCGCAGGATGTACTGTATAAAGAGCGTATGGTTATTGCTTCGCTTGGTATTGCCAAAAAGAGTGGTGTGGGGTTTGAGCTTTTTAACGAACAAGAGTTTGGTGCGACCAAATTTGATCAGGATGTAAAATTTTTGCGTGCGCTTGAAGGGGAGTTGGCGCGTACGATTGATGCATTAGCTCCCGTGGAAGGCTCGGTTGTAAATTTGGCACTGCCAAAAGAGTCGCTTTTTGTCTCCAAGGCGGTAGCTCCCACGGCATCGGTTATGATTAAACTTAAAGAGGATCGTAAACTCTCTTCAAAACAGATTCGAGGTATCAAAAATCTTGTAGCCGCATCGGTACCTAGACTTTTGGCAGAAAATGTATCGTTGGTGAATGATGAAGGGGAAACGCTCGGGGGCGACGACGACTTTGCTCAAATGAACGAACTTTCAGCGATTCAGCAACAGTACAAACATCAAGAAGAGCGTAAAAAAGAGCAAAAAATTGTTGAGGTATTGGCTCCTTTTATTGGGGGCAAAGACCGCGTTGTGGCAAAAGTAACGATTGAGTATGATTTTTCGCAAGAGAGTTATACAGCAGAAAGTTTTAATCCTGAAAATGTGGTGCGAAGCGAGCAGAGCAACGAAGAGAAACGTGAAGGTCTCACTCCTAAAGAGGTTGGTGGTGTTCCCGGTGCTGTAAGTAATGTGGGACCGGTTGAGGGCATAACATCGCAGCAAAGCGGTGAGAAATATGAAAAATCCACGACAACAACGAATTATGAAATATCTAAAAAAGTTTCGACTTCCAAAGGTGAGTTTGCCAAAATCAAACGTATGACAGCTGCGGTAGTCGTGGATGGCAAATATCGTAGCAAAAAGGATGAGGAGGGCAATCCCACCGATGATAAAGAGTATGTGCCACTTGATGAGAGTCAGTTGGATGCGATTACTTCTTTGGTGCAAAAATCCATAGGCGTGGATGAAAATCGTGCCGATCAAGTTTCGGTTCGCAATTTTCAATTTGAAGCAACACGCAACATGATACATCCTGACAATCCGGTAACTAAAGTACAAAAACTTACCGATGTCTATCTTACGCCTTTTACGCCGTTGCTAAAATATTTGCTTGTCTTTGCCATCTTGTTTTTTGCGTATAAAAAGGTCATTGCACCGTTTGCCGAGCGGATGCTGGAGATCAGTCAAGAGGAAGAGTCTTTGGAAAAACCAATTCTTAATCTTGAAGATGAACAACATGAGGATTTAGCCGAAAAAGTACAGCAAATGCGTAAAAAAGTTGAAGATCAGTTAGGGCTTGGCGAGGGCTTTAGCGAGGATGAGATGAAATATGACGTATTACTTGAAAAAGTACGCACCTTGGCAGACGAACATACGGAAGAGGTAGCGTCGCTTATTCAAGCACTCATTAATGAAGAATCCAGACCTGGCAGTGGGTTCAAGGAGAACTAATGCAGATGACAGATACTCAAAAAGCTTATTTTGAAGAGATGACAATGTCTGAAAAAGTGGCAATTTTACTGCTACAGTTAGGCGAAGAGACTACGGCAACCATCTTTTCAAGCTTGGATGTTGAAGCCATTACTGAGATATCCAAGCATATTGCAAATAATCGTACGATTGATCGTGCGATTGCTTCGGGAGTGCTTGAAGAGTTTTACGCTATCATTCAATCGAATTCGTATTTGAATTCGGGCGGTCTGGATTATGCACGTGAGATTCTTTACAAGGCTTTAGGCGCTGACGAAGCCAAAAAAGTGCTGGATAGACTCTCCAAGTCAATGGCAAATACGCAGAACTTTTCATACCTTTCTAAAATTAAACCGCAACAGCTTGCTGATTTTATTGTTACAGAACATCCTCAAACGATTGCGCTCATTCTAGCGCATATGGATCCTTCCGCTGCGGCTGAAACGATTAGCTTTTTCTCTGACGACCTGCGTTCTGAAGTTGCGATGCGTATGGCAAAATTGGGGGATATTTCACCTTCTATTATTAAACGTGTATCGGCAGTGCTTGAAAGCAAACTTGAATCACTTGCGAGCTATAAAGTTGAAGTGGGTGGGCCACGCGCCGTTGCAGATATCTTTAACCGCTTGGGTGCTAAAGCATCTAAAAGTACACTCTCTCAGATTGAACAGGTGGATGAGTCACTAGCAACATCGATTAAAGAGATGATGTTTACATTTGAAGATATTGCAGATATGGATAACACCGGTGTACGTGAAATTCTTAAAGTGGCAGATAAACAAGACTTGATGTTGGCACTTAAAAGTGCTCCTGAAGAGTTGCGAGAGAAGTTTTTTGCCAATATGTCTGAACGTGCAAAAGATGCTTTTTCCGAAGAGATGCAGTTTATGGGTGCTGTTAAGGTTAAAGAAGTTGAAGGGGCACAACGTCGCATTGTGGATGTGGTACAGCAGCTTGCCGAGCAGGGTGTACTTCAGATTGGAGAATCTGACGAGATGGTTGAATAATCATGGATGTGGTAATCACCAAAGAAAATACTCAGGGTCATATCATCAACAAATACAAGTTCAAAGTATTGACGTTTGGTAGTGCAGTAAGCCATGAGGATGAAAAGTCGCATCTTATTGAAGCTTCGGAAACAACACAAAAAGATGCGTCAGATGAGAGTGATAACGTGTTTGAGCAACATGCGATCTCTTCGTCATCACGCGATGAACTTGTTGAATCGCTTCTGCAAAAAACCGATGAGATGTCTTCAAATTTTATAAAACTGCAAATGAAACTTGAAGATCAGGAAAATGAATTTAAAGCGCAGCTTGAGAGCGCAACCAAAGAGGCTTATGAAAAAGGACTTGCGGATGCCAAAGGCGCTTTACAGGCCGAAATTGATGCTCAAAAAGAAGCGGGTATTGATCAATTAGCCAAATCGGTTCGTACGCTTGAGACAAGTGCTGAAAATTTTAGGAGTGGGTTAGCCCGCATTGAGAGTGAACTGGTGCATGCGGCAGTTGATATTGCCAAAGAGGTGATTGTGATTGAGTTGCATGATCATGCCTCGGAAATTGCGGCGACTTTGGCGTCGGAACTCATTCATGATTTACAAGGGAGTGCTAAAATCACACTCAAAGTTAATCCGGCCGATCACGGAGTGATTTCAGAAAAAGTGGGTAAGCTTGAGCATGTTGATATTATCTCAGACAGTGCAATTAGCAAAGGCGGTGTTATTGCGGTGAGTGAAAGCGGTAATATTGATTCTGAAGTGATGAAACGTTACGAACGGGTCAAACGTACCGCACTTGGTGGATAGGTGAAAGGAAGATATGGATATCACATCATACAGTATTAAAGAGCTTGACATACTTTGTCACGAGATTCGATCCCGTATTTTGGAAGTTGTGAGCCAAAATGGGGGGCATCTAAGTTCGACACTTGGAGCTACAGAACTCATTGTAGCGATGCACAAGGTTTTTGACTCTTCAAAAGATCCTTTCATTTTTGATGTTTCTCATCAAGCGTATGCCCACAAATTGTTGACAGAGCGTTGGGAAATGTTTGAAAGCTTGCGACAATTTGGAGGCATGAGCGGTTATACCAAGCCTACAGAATCTGCACATGATTATTATGTAGCGGGGCACTCTTCAACGTCCATATCGCTAGGAGTCGGTGCGGCCAAAGCTATTGCTCTAAAAGGAGAGCAGAACAAACGCATTCCCGTAGTGATGATTGGGGATGGCTCGATCAGTGCAGGTATGGCGTATGAAGCACTCAACGAGCTGGGACATCATAAATATCCAATGGTGATTATTCTTAATGACAATGAGATGAGTATCTCTAAGCCTATTGGTGCCATTAGTCGTATGCTTAGTTCTGCTATGGCAAGCCCCTTTTATCAGCGGATTCGGCGTAATGTTGAGCAAGTGGTAGATCATTTTGGCGAAAGTGCACACTATATGGCCAAGCGCTTTGAAGACTCTTTTAAACTGATTACTCCCGGTATTTTGTTTGAAGAGATGGGCATTGAGTATATTGGACCTGTGGATGGGCATAATTTGGTGCAATTGATTGAAACCTTTTCACGTGCACGCGAGATGAAAAAACCGGTATTGATTCACGCCCAAACCATTAAGGGCAAGGGTTATAAAATTGCCGAAGGGCAGCATGAACACTGGCATGGTGTGGGGCCGTTTGATTTAGAAAGCGGTCAATCGAATCAAAAAAGCGGACATAAAAATGCCACACAAATTTATGCCGAAGCTTTGATGCATCTAGCAGATCATGACGAAAAAGTTGTTGGTGTTACGGCAGCAATGCCAAGCGGAACCGGACTTTCGGCTTTGATAGAAAAATATCCGAAACGTTTTTGGGATGTTGCGATTGCCGAGCAGCATGCCGTTACTTCAATGGGCGCACTGGCCGTAGAAGGATTTAAACCGTTTTGTACCATCTACTCCACCTTTTTGCAGCGTGGATATGATCAGATTATTCACGATATCTGTTTGATGGATTTGCCGGTAGTGTTTGCGATTGATCGTGCGGGTATTGTGGGTGAGGATGGTGAAACCCATCAAGGAGCATTTGATATTAGCTTTTTACGGGCTATTCCCAATATGACGCTTTGTGCTCCTTGTAGCGAAGAGACGATGCATCAGGCTTTGGGGTTTGCACACCGTTTTGATCGTCCTTGTGCTGTGCGTTATCCTCGTGGTAGTTTTATGGATGTTGAACTACCTCAGCCACAACCGTTTGAGTATGGTATGTCGCAGCTGCTTTTTTCATCCAAGCGTGATGTTTTATTTATTGGGTATGGTAATGGCGTTGGACGGGCGGCCCAGACGCGTGAGTTGCTGTTTGATAGACCGGCGTTGCTGGATTTGCGTTTTGTAAAACCTCTTGATACTGCGATGTTGCGCTCTCTTGCTGCGTCACATCACCAATGGTTTATTTTTAGTGATAGTGCCAAAATGGGTGGTGTGGGATCGGCAATTATGGAGTTTTTAGCTCAAGAGAAATTAATGGGTATTGAGGTCGTAACATTTGAGTATGATGATGCGTTTATTAAACATGGCAATACCAAAAAAATTGAAGCGTCAATGGGACTGTTACCTGAGCAGCTGGCAAAGCGTGTGGAGCAAGAGATTAGCAAAGGAAGCTCAAAGCTTGAAAAAAGAGTGTTTAACTGAGCGTAGGAGAAGCACTGACGTGATGCACTTTCATTAATGCATCGTGCGTCAGGTACAGTAATATTAGTCTGTGAGTTCCGTCAAGAGTTTATTAAGGTTCTCTTGCGCTTTAAGCAAGTTGGCTTGCGTATTGGCAATATTAAGATTTTGAATTGCTTGTGTCTCTAAAATACGATCGGCCATGTCACCAATTAGTACTTCAGTAGCTACAATGCGATCTGCCATTTCACCGATACGATCTGCCATTGTTCCAATGTCATCCGATAAACGCAACATGGCATTGATGTAAGAGAGATCATTGGTTGTGGCGCTGTTTTGTAGTGCCAGTGATATGCTAAGCAAATTGCTTGACATCGAGCGTAGCTCTTCTGATTGAACGGCATTAGCTTCCATGATTCCCAGGTCATTTTGTTTAACCGGTGACGTGATGGATGAGAAATTACAGTTTCCAAAAGAGAACGCACTGAGATTAACGCTTAACAGGGCAGTGGCTGCCAAAATAGAGAGAGATTTTTTTATCATTAATATCCCTTAAATTTAAATTAATGTATTTTATACAAAAAATGCTTATATTTACATTCAATTTCACATTATTATGAACAAAAAATAATTTCTTTGATACTTATTGCAACATTGCAATGCCCACAATGCGACCAGTAACGTGTTGATCTGCTCGGTAGGAAAAGAAACGATCATTATGGCACGAGGTGCAGTATGGTAGCTCCTCAATACACGCTTCATTTACTCCTATGTCATGCAGCTGTTTTGTGACAATACGGTTTACATGTAAATAGATGCCACAAGCTTTACGGGTGATCATATCGGCATATCCAAGCCGTTTTGCTTCTGAGGCAATGTCTTGATTGATCTCATAGCAGCATCCGTGAATACTAGGACCAAGTACGGCTATGATATCGGTGACGTTACATGTAAAGGCTGATTGCATGGTGTGAATGCATGTTTGGATGATATTTAAAAAAGCGCCTGCACGTCCGGCATGAACAACGGCAATGACGTGTTGGATGGGATCGTACAAGATGATGGGGATGCAATCGGCACTCATAATCATTAAAGGCGTATTTTTTTGATTGGTAATAAGCGCATCGCACTCTGGTGGATGATTAAAACGGTCGTTTTCATTGACAATATGAACGATGTTGGAGTGAATCTGGCGCATATAGATTAAGCGCTCTAAATCATAGCCAAGTGCATCAGAAAGAAGCTGTTGATTTTGCCTTACATGTAAAGGATCATCCCCTACATGAAAGGCAAGATTAAAGCTCTCATACGGGGGATTGCTGAGCCCGCCATGACGTGTAGTAAAGGCATGAGTAAGACCGTGGGCTTCTAAGCGTTTTGCTTTTAGGAGTTCAAGTGTTGGCATTGATTTTATATCCTAGTTTATTAACATTTAAAATGAGCTCTTTGTGCGTTTGTTCGCGGATTCTGTGGATCAAAGAACGCAGGGTTTGTTGGGAGACCTCTTGATGCCAGATGGAGTGCATAATCGTTTCACTTGAGACACTGCTGTGAGGGGTATGGCACAGCAAGCTAATGAGTTTAAGTGCTCTAGGGCCAAGCTCAATCTCCTGAGTCTCTTTAAAAAGCCGCTCAGTGGTGTGATCAAAATGATAACCATAGGCAAGCGGTGTATGCAAAGAGGTGTCATTGGGTGTATGTTGTTGCAACGAGGCAAGCTTAAGTGTGGCGATAATCTCTTTTTCACGGTAGGGTTTAACCAAATAGGCATAGGCTCTAGCCTGAGCCGCCATGTCAAGCATCTGCTCTTCGGTGTAAGCGGTTAAAAAAATAATAGTGCATTGGGGTACATCGCGGCTGATGACAAAGGCTGCGTCACTACCGCTAATGTGATCAGCAAGCATAATATCCATTAAAATGATATCGGGTCGCTGTGCGCGCGCTGTGTTAATGGCATCGGCACCTTTAGAGACAATGCCTATGACTTCATAGTGCTGCTGCTGCAAAATTTTTTTGAGATAATTTGCCGGAATGAGCTCATCTTCAACAATTAAAACACGCTTCATGCTTGAAACCTTATATCGTAATGGTATGGAGCATCGGGGCGTGTTTGCAGTGTGCCCTCAAGCTGTTGCACGGTAAGTGATACCAGGTTTAGTCCTAGGGCGTCTTTAGAGATGCTGCCTGGTATGGCTTTGCCGCTGTCAAAATATTCCATATGATACCCCGTTGGTGTTGTTGCTAATGTCACGGTAATTTCTCCCGCATCTACTGCAAAAGCATACTTAACAGAGTTGGTCATCAACTCATTTAAAATGATTCCGATTTTGATCATAATCTCCAAAGGAAATACAAGGGGCTTTGCTTCTACATGTAAGGATATAGTAGATTCTTTGCCCATTGTAAAAAGAATCTGCTGACCAAGTCGGTCAATGTAGCTCTTAAAATCAATATGTTCCAGATCATCGCTGCGATAGAGTATCTCATGTGCCAAAGCAATTGATTCGATGCGCAGACGATTTTGCTCGATCAATTTGGCAACTTCAGGATGGCTGTTTTCAAGTTGTTGCAAGCCCAAAATAGAGCTGATAATATTGAGATTGTTTTTAATGCGATGGTGAATCTCTTTAAGCAAAATCTCTTTTTGGCGGTTGGCCTTTTCAAGTTTTCGATGCGACTCTTCAATAGCAAAATTATAAAAAATACCAAACGCAATGGCAAAGAGCGATGCAATAAAGTATGCCGACATGGTTTGGGCATCGTGCAGCAGTGGATGGTTTTCGTAGGTGTTAAATCCATGAAAAAAAAGAGCACCAAGCACAAGATAATAGAGTGACATATTAATCACAATTTCTCGAGGCGGCATAAGAATAAACACCACAATAGGGAGCATGAGAGTAAACATGATACTCATATCAAATTCGCTGTGATAGACAAAAATAAAGACTAAAGTGCTGGCAATCCATACAATTGCGCGTGAAGCAATTTTATGATTTTTACTGTGTAAAAAATAGCGTAAAAATGCACTGCTAATTCCCACAAAAAACAGATCAAGCAGCGCGTCAAAATAGTTTGCAATAAGAGTGTCAATGATAAATGCAATAAAAGTAATGATAATAAAACTAAGGTAGAAACCCACCAAAAAGAGCTCTTTATATTGAAACTGTTTAATCCATGTAAGCATGATGAATTATATCACGCCACGAAACGGATAAATGATTTTAAGATGTTACTGTTATGTAAATTTTGTGTTTTAGGAGATGATGATGAAACAGTTGGTGCTCATTATAATGGGTTTGATTTTTATAGGATGTGGCGGTGGATCGTCTGGTGGAAATGATTCAAATAGCTCCAATGCTCCTGCAGCAGTAGAAGAAGTGATTGAACTGATACCAAAATCGAGTGAGGTACAGTTAGGGCGTATTAATGCCATAGACATTAACGATACCAATTACACGCTAGAGACATCACAAGAGAAAGCGTGTATTGTAACGCCGCTTCGCAAAGAGAATATCGAAGGAAGTAATCTATTTGTTTTGGGGGAATATAAAGGGGTTGTAAACGAGCAGAGTGATGATGCCAATCATACTCGTCTTTGTTTGAGTATGCCTGAAGATATGGAAGATATTCTTGATAGTTTTACTATCAAAATAGACGCATCTGAGGCAAGCTTTGGTAATAAGCGCAGAGTGCTGCGAGGTTTGGGAAAATATGATAAATTTAATAGTGAAGGGCTTACCTATGAACTGCGTCAGCACACTGCTTACAACAAGCGGTTAAGACGTAATGTTACCGAACCCTCACTGCGTATTGTTTTTCCTAAAGGCTACAAAATTCCTTTGCAAGCCAAAGCGATGGATCTGAATATCGATCCACAACTGAGAGGTATTGAGTTTGATACCGATTTTTCTGCAGAAATGAACAGGACGATTCCTATTGATGAATCGGCGAGTAGTGCTTATTTCACAATTGATACTGAAGGGAGTTATCTTGAGTATGGTTTAGGTGTTGCTCTTGAAGCCGAAGGTGAAATTGCATTGCGTCGCAATAGAAGATGGGCGCATATTACAGTAACACCAAGCGCGCTGTTTGAATCCAATCTACAAGTAGAAATCACAGGGCACATAGATGAAAGTTGGAGCCAACGTATTGAGATAGGTCGTCCGATTGCTGTTAGTATTCCAGTGGGATCTTCGGGGGTTTTAGCAGTATTGACGTTTACGCCGGAAATTGAATTGGGGGCATCGGGAGCAATTAATGGGGTGATGGTAGCAACATCGCATCTACGTCGTAGCGGTGGTTATGTTATTGATTACCACTCCGAGCGTGAAAGCGGTGATCGGGTACAAACCAGTTCTTTGGTAAATAACAGTTTTGATCCTATTAACGAGCATGGGGTGAGCCTGGATATTGATGCACAGGGTATGGCCTATATAGCACCTACTTTGGCAATTGAGCCGCGAATCAGTTTGCTAAGAGTAATTGAATTAAGCATTGTGACACTACGTGGTGGCATTGATGTTAATGCTCAACTTGAAGGTCATTTTGATGGTTCGTATGACATTGTAAATACCCAAAGCGAAGCATTGGCTCAAGCGGACTTAAGCGTCTTGCTAACGGCTGAACCGTGGGTTTCGTATGAGATGTATGTCAAACTTGAAGCGCCAAAATTACCTAAAAAAGATGGGCTCAACCCTTGGGTGTTGTATGATGGGCCTGAAAAAGATCTGTATCGTCATGATCCCATTGAAATTTTTGATTGGCATATTGGGCTGCTTCCTAGCCCCGAGGTGGTCACAACAGATATTGGAGGATTGACTTACGCACATTTTAGTATTGCTGCGAGTAGCGAGATGGATCCGCATGTACGCTTTTTTTATACACTAGATGGATCACAGCCTACCGAAAGCTCTGCCATGCTTCATGAATTTGAATCATTTTTGGTTGAGCAAAACGAAACCGTACGTGTTAAAGCGGTGGTATTGGCAAGTGATTATCAGAGTAGCTTTTGGAATTTTGGCAAATCGATTTCGCCAACCATTTCCAAACAGCTAGGCGCTACCGCTCCTGTTCCCCAAGCACCGAGCAATCTTGTGGCATCGGATGATTTGAAAAATGCGATTCAAATTAATTGGGAACGTGTGGATTATGCGCATAATTATGAGCTTTATACTACGAATACTACAACGGGCGAAGATATCAAAGTGGCTACGATAAGCGAAACAAATTATTTAGCCAGCCTCCCCGGTTTTGGCAACGTAACGTTTTCGTATAAGGTGCGAGCGTGCAATATTGAAAATGAGTGTGGCGATTTTAGTAATGTCGATGAGGGTACGGCCATTAGAGACGATATTTCAGATCCTTCGACACCGGGTACTCCTAATGGCCCGGACGTTCCATCATTAACATCGCTTACAGCTAATGCCGGTGAAGATCAGTACGTTGCATTTACCGATCCGTCGGTTCCGGTGACATTCAGTGCTTCGGGTTCACTTGCAACAGGAGCAGCTATTGTGAGTTATGAGTGGCGCGAAAGCACCTCAGTAGTAGTTATATCATCAAATGAAAACTTTACAGCCTATTTTACTGAAGGCGTGCATACGTTGGAATTGACGGTGATCAACAGTAAAGGCGATACCGCTACCGACACCGTTGTTATTTATGTGATTGGTGCTCCTGAAATACCAACAAATGTTGAAGCGGTTCTGAAAACAACCGGTTCGGGGCAGTTGCAATTAAGTTATACCGAAGTGACTTGGGATGCCGTGAAAGATGCAACGCATTATGAAGTGTACGGCGTAGAAAAAGACTATACCTTGCTAGATGATAACGTCACACAAGCGAGCTATCATTACAACGCAATCACTAACATAAACAAATTTGCAATCAAGGCATGTAACAACCTGGTAAATTTGTGCAGCGATTTTTCAGAGATTGCCATACGTCAGTAGGTGATGCTTACATGTAACTCCGGTTACATGTAAGTCAAGACAAATTTGCTACAATACCCGATGCAAAGCTTACTACCGCCAACACTCACCGGGGATAATCCCACTTATAAACGTCAGGAGATACTGGAGTATTTTCAAAACAGTTATGCCCTTTTTGAAGCGCTTTTTGATCTTTTAAAAGATGATGATACGTTTTATAAAAAGAGCGAGCCCACGCGCCATCCCATGATTTTTTATTTTGGACATACCGCCACGTTTTACATTAACAAACTCATTTTAGCGCAGGTGATTGATGCGCGTATTCATCCTGAATTTGAATCTATGTTTGCCATTGGTGTGGACGAGATGGCGTGGGATGATCTCGACAAGGCGCGTTACCGCTGGCCCAAAGTGGATGCGGTAAGAGCGTATCGCAAGCAGGTTAAAGCCGTGGTTGAAGAACTCATTCAAACCCTGCCGCTCTCTTTGCCCATTAGGCCAGAAGATCCGTTTTGGGTGATTCTGATGGGTATCGAGCATGAGCGCATTCACATTGAAACCTCTAGCGTCTTGCACCGTCAGATGCCGCTAGAGTGTATTAAACGTGATGAGCGTTTTGTTACATGTAAGCAGCGTGCAAGCGCACCCCAAAACGATTTGGTTGCCATTAAAGGGGCAGACATTACGCTTGGCAAAACGCATCATCATCACTTGTATGGCTGGGATAATGAGTATGGCAGCCTTACATGTAAGCTTAAAGATTTTGAGGCTTCACGTTATTTGGTGAGTAATGGCGAGTTTTTGCCTTTTGTGCTTGAGGGGGGCTACGAACAGACGCATTTTTGGGATGATGAAGGACGCCGATTTTTAGAGATTCGTGCGGCAAAACATCCGGTTTTTTGGGTGTGGCATAAGGGTGCGTACTATTACCGGGCGCTGGATCATCTGATGGAGTTGCCATTAGATTGGCCGGTGGAGGTGAACTATCTTGAAGCCATGGCATTTTGCCGCTACAAAGGCGAAAAAGAGGGATGCGAGTATCGCTTGCCCGATGAAGCGGAGTGGGTGCGTATGCGCGAGCTTTCTGGCTTGAATGATGTGCCGGAGTTTGATGATGCCAAGGCCAATATTAATATGGTGCATTATGCTTCGCCGTGTCCGGTAACGCAGTTTCGTCAGGGTGAACTTTATGATGTTGTGGGCAATGTTTGGCAGTGGACGCAAACGCCCATAGATGGTTTTGAGGGCTTTGAGCCGCATCCGATTTATGATGATTTTTCCGTTCCAACGTTTGATGGCAAACACAATCTGATGAAAGGCGGATCGTTTATAAGCACCGGCAATGAGTTGATGGCGCATTCACGTTATGCGTTTCGCCGCCACTTTTATCAGCATGCGGGATTTCGCTATGTTAAAGGCAAAGCGGCATCGTTTGATGAGAGTATCTATGAGAGTGACGCGCTGGTATCGCAGTATTGCGAGTTTCAATATGGCGAGGAGTATTTTGACGTAGAGAACTTTGCCAAAAAATGTGCCCGTCTTGCCATTGGCTATGCGCGTAAGGGCAGGGGTGAACGTGCGCTTGATCTGGGATGCGCCACAGGGCGTGCAAGCTTTGAACTGGCGCGCCATTTTGATGCGGTAACGGGCATTGATTTTTCGGCGCGTTTTATTCAGGTGGGCGTGGCGTTACAAAAAAAAGGCGTCATCTTTTACGAACGTGCCGAAGAGGGGGAGCTTACCTCACGCCAAAGCCATACTCTTAAAGAGTTTGAACTAGAAGCGTATGCCAATAAGGTCATGTTTTGGCAAGGGGATGCGTGCAATTTAAAAGCGCATTTTAAAGGCTACGATCTCATTATGGCTACCAATTTGATTGATAGATTGTATGAGCCGCGTCTCTTTTTAGATAGCGTGCATGAACGTCTAAATAAAGGGGGAGTGCTCATTTTAACCTCGCCTTATACCTGGCTTGAAGAGTACACCCAAAAGCAGTTTTGGCTGGGCGGTTACAAAGATGAAAACGGCGATGAGGTCCATACACTAGAGATGCTTAAAACCATTCTTGGCGCGCATTTTGATCTGATTGATACCCATGATGTCGCGTTTGTTATTCGTGAGACGCCGCGAAAATTTCAGCACTCCATTGCACAGATGAGCGTATGGAAAAAACGTTGACATCGTATGATGCACTAATGGATCGCGTGATCGATCGCACCATGGGCAATGCCGAAAAATATGCACTGCGCCACAAACTTTTTGGCACCAATGATGTTTTGCCCATGTGGGTGGCGGATATGGACATTATGAGCCCGCCATTTATTACCAATGCCCTACAAGAGCGCGCGGCACACCCTATTTATGGCTATGAAATCATGAGCGATAGCGCGTATAGGGCACAAATGGATTGGCTTGCACGTCGTCATGGCTTACATGTAGAGCGTGAATGGCTTGTGTATTCGCCCTCGGTTGTGGCCTCTATCAATTTGGCAATTGCCGCGTTTACCAACCCTGGCGACAAGGTTATTGTACAGCCGCCTATCTATCCGCCCTTTTTTAAAAGTGTTGCCGCGCACCATCGCAACACGCTCATAAACCCGCTTAAACGTGATGAGGAGGGGGTGTATCGTTTTGATCTGGATGATCTGCGCCAAAAGATTGATGCGCAAACCAAGTTGCTGCTGCTGTGCTCGCCGCACAATCCTGTGGGACGGGTCTGGAGCCAGCAAGAGCTGCAGGCACTTGGCGAGATTTGTCTGGAGCATAATATTGTGATTTTTGCCGATGAGATTCACTCTGATCTTATTTTCTCACCGCATCGCCATACCCCGGTTGCTGCTATGAAAGCGCTGCGCGACATCACCATCACCGCGTATGGGCCGGGCAAAACCTTTAATTTGGCCGGACTCTCTATTTCAACGGTGATGATGCCCAATGCACAACTGCGCGCGCGTTTTGAAACATACTACAAACAGATTCACTTTGCTGAGGGTACAACCTTTGGACATGTGGCGTTTGAAACAGCCTACCGTGAGGGCGATGCGTGGGTGGATGCCTTGATGCAATATTTACAAGGCAATGTGAATCTGCTGCAAGAAGCCTTGCAAGGCAGCAGCCTTACATGTAAAGCGCCTGAGGGAACCTATTTGGCCTGGATTGATGCGCAGGCATGGGGTCTGGGCGATCGCGCTTTGCGTGAGCGTTTTATTCATGAAGCCAAACTGGGTCTAAGCCCCGGCATCTCTTTTGCTAAAGAGGGCAGCGGATTTATGCGGCTTAATTTTGCGGTACCACAAAGTGTGATGCGCGATGCGGCGCAGAGGCTTTTGATACTTTAATGACAAAAAGTAGCTACCTCCGGGTATAGAATAAGGAGTGGGAGATGTCAACAGTTATCATGTTATTTATCCTGCCTCTTGGAATACTGCTCTTTTTTTGGGACAGGAAAAATTATGCACAAAGCCTTGAGCTTTTTAGAACCTACATCATCAAAATGCAGCATGCTGACTTTGATGATGCCACAAAGATGCAGCGTATCGATGCCATGTTCTACGAGAACGACTATCAGATCATCAAGCATGAGCGTGCATCACTTGTTGCTGAAAAAAAACATTTCAATATTGGCATGCTTTTCATTATGTTTGGTTTGTTGAACTATTTCGGGGCCATCGGCTATGTTATCTTTTATCGTTTTTTCCTAAAACCCCGCCGTCTAAGGGTAGAGCTTTTTGCAGAGAATCCACTTGTAGAAGGTAGGGCTAAGCGCTAAACAGAACAAGAGATTCCTATGAATGAAACAGCCTTACATGTAAACGCAGAAAACTTTACAACAAATAGATACAATAAGCAACTGATGTAGATTGAGAGTATGGGAAATTTAAGAAGTCATGAAAATTGCGGTGCTATTTATAATGCTGGTCACTCATATCATCGCACAAGAAAACACTCTTTGGTACCGTTTTGATGACAACAAAACTGACTTAATAGGTTTTAAAGATGCCAATCAAAATATAAAAATTAAACCAAAATTTCTTCCATTTGTGAGAGCAAATCAATTTGATAAAATTATTGCTGTTGCTGAGTCAAGAGGTGACTCAGATGCGTATTATTACCTTACTAAAACAGGCAAAACAGTTGGGATTGATAAATTACATTTTTTTGACAACGGGGTTGATTGCGAGAGTGAAGGGTTTATACGATTTAGAGATCACAAAATAGACAAAGTGGGACTTTTTGATGGGGATGGAAGCATTGCAATTTCTCCAGACAAAAAGTATCCTGTAATGACGGTGGTTATTGATGGTAGGAAAAACAGTGAATACGTTCAGGATCATTTTGAATTTTTGCGAATAGAAGAGGGTTACAAATTAATTGGAATATCGATAAGAAGCGAAAACTAAAAAAGAGGTTTTAGGATAAGTCAAACTCATAAGATTTAAATCTCTTTTAAACTCAAACTTACCTTGCCTTTTTCTTTGTCCACTTCCAAAACACGGATGTGCGTTAGCTGTTGGTTGATGCTAAGCACCTCCAAGGGATGCGCGATGCGTTTCTCACTCATTTGTGAAATATGAATCAACCCATCATTTTTGAGCCCAATGTCCACAAATGCCCCAAAATCGGCAATATTTCGTACCACTCCCGAGACAATCGAACCCTCACTTAGTTCACTAATATCAGTCAGATCAGAGCGAAATGCAATAGGCGGCAAACTCTCGCGTGGATCAAACCCTGGTTTGAGAAGCTCGGCAATAATGTCTTGAAGCGTTACTTCGCCAATGCCTTGTTCTTTTGCCAATGCAATAATCTGCTTTTTTGAAAGGGTTGAAAGATCGGTACGCGCTAAAAGTTTTTGTGCCGCTGCATAACTCTCAGGATGTACCCCGGTGTTATCAAGCACGCTCTTACCTTCACGAATACGGAAAAATCCCGCACATTGTTCGTACGCTTTGGCTCCTAAACCCTTTACATGTAAAAGTTCGGCCTTACATGTAAACGCGCCCTTGCTCTCACGATGCTCAACAATTGCTTTGGCAAGCTTGGGCCCAACCCCTGCTACATAAGAGAGTAACGAGATCGAAGCGCTGTTAGGATCAACCCCGATACGATTGACCAAATCTTCAATCACTTCATGCAATTTTTTCTCCAGCTGTTTTTGATCTACATCGTGCTGGTACTGCCCGATGCCCAAGGATTTTGGATCAATCTTCACAAGCGCCGCCATTGGATCACGCAAGCGCTGTGCAATAGAAATGGCGCCACGAATGGTGACATCAAGGTCTGGGTACTCTTGGGTAGCAATTTTTGAAGCGGAGTAAATCGAAGCACCCGCTTCAGACACCACCGTATAGGCAAGATTTAGCCCTTCGTCGCGGTTGAGTCGTGCAAAAAACTCTTGGCTTTCACGAGAGCCCGTACCATTGCCAATTGCCACGGCGGTGATGTGGTATTTTTGGGTCAGTCGCCACCTTAAAACTCCATAAATTATTTAAAGTTTTCTTGCATAATTTCCTTTATTTTAGATTTTAAACTCCTGTGGCCATTTGATACTTTCGGGCATCATATTTTTCATTATTTTTGTAAAGCGAATGCGC
>JBNKJB010000023.1:0-2128 GCA_050290965.1 Sulfurimonadaceae bacterium | reverse complement strand
CGATGCCAGCGAATCGCTTAAGCTATCGAGTGAATTGATATCATTATCGTGGTACCACGATGGATGCGCAACATGCGCCAGATCGTAAAAGGCTAGCCAATGTTTTGTCATGCCAAATACCATAGCATAAGGCAAGGCGCGTTCTAAAAAAAGCGGATCTTCTTTTAAGTAGCGTTCGATTTCATCACTTTTTACCCGTTTAATAAACTCTCTGTATCCAGCAATCTGACGGTATGCCTCTATGCCATCAGGCGTAAATTTTCCCATGTGTTGTTTGAGTATAAAAATGGGAAAAAGCGTCAGTAGTACAACGGGAAATGGGTAGAGCAGTGCACGAAAATCCCATGAGAACATAGAGAAAAAACTTGTTGATATGTAAATTACAACAGAAAAAAATATCAAAGAAATAATATCTTTTGCTTGAAACTTAGACGTAAAAAGTGCTTTTAAATTTCCAAATAGTGTGAGCACCACAACTGCCGCTGCAGTACCTAAAACCATGACCGGTATAGGGAGTGTGTTTAAAGTTTCATAAAAACCAAATCCAACAAGCGGCAGCGCCACCAAAAGACTCAACCACATAAATTTTTGTCGTATTTTTTTCGGATCACCCGCCATATAGCCTTTGTGAAGTATTGACCATGTGTAAAGCTCTGCACTAATTTCGTCATAACGTTCTTGAATGCGCTCTGCTCGTATGTTTGAGCGAATATCTACTACAAAACGATCAGCATTTTTGAAAAGTACCTCTTTGAGTACTGTTTTTAGTTCAAAGGGCAAACCACGAACGTCTTTATCGGTGCGTATGAGTACCGTATGCTTGCTTCCTATAGAACTTAATAATGGTAATGCTTTTAGATTTTTTAAAAAAGCTTGCCTTGATTGAAACTCTTGCTCGGTCAAATCCGCATAATCATCAATACTTTGCATCATTTTCAGATCAAGTGTATCCATTTTTTGAATGGTTAAGTAACCCCGTTGCGCCAGCTCTATAATAGCGGCTGCAAAATCTTTATTGTCAGCAGACTGGTCAATGAGCAAGCCTGCGCGCAAGACGGTCATATCTTTAGGCAATTCGTAGCGCGGCACAATAGGACCAATAGGCTCCTCTTTGCCGTAACGCCACCAAAATATAAAAAGAGTGAGGGTAAAAAGTACAACACTATACCACTGCCATGTGCTTGATGTCGGTTGAACGATTCGCGTGTCTATTTTTGGCGGAGGCACTAACAAACCTGCGGGATAGGCCAGCTCTACCGTAAAGCCTTCGTGAGGATATAAACCTTCAATGGCAGCTTCAAACGTTTCAGGTGTTGTTTGTTGGATGCTTCCTTTAGTGGTAGTAGTGCCAAAAGAGCCGCTGTAGGTTGCCGGAGTAATCGTGCTCTCTTGCAGTTTTTTTGGGATGGTTATGCTTACCGTTACGTTATTGATAGGAATGTTCCACTGCGTTCCAATTGCATTCCATCTGATGGCGTCGCGTCCGTCAGCCATGCCCAAAATGCCCTGCACAACAGAGTAGGTGATGACATAACGGTGTTTGCCACTTACGGTGGCATCGGGACTTCCAATTTGAAGATGCACCATTGCACCGGAATTGTGCGATGACGTTTTGCTGATTTTGAGTGGCACAAAACCGCCATCCATCGAAGCCGTATAATCGCTTAATCCGATATCCCATGAACCGCGAGAGCTTGTGACCATGATTGGAATATCGCGAAAAATACCGTGGCGCTCAAGCGTGTCAAAATTATAATCAATCTGCTCTTGTACACGAAGCGAGCCGTTATCTGCAACATTAATGTCGATGTGATAGCTATCAATAGATTCCGCATACAGCGATATTACGGCTGCAAAGAAAAAAAGCAAAAATCTCATAAATTAATTTCCGGCATTTCACGTGTGGCCTTATCATCAAGCTCAAAATACTCCCGCGGCTCAAAATGAAACTTGGAAGCAATAATCATATCGGGAACGGAACGGCATTTCGCGTTGTAGTCGCGGACAACTGCATTATAGTAACGCCGCGCATTTTGAATGGCCTCTTCAAGCGTTCCGAGTTCATTTTGCAGTTTTAAAAACGTCTCGTTGGCTTTAAGATCGGGGTAGGCTTCGGCCAGAGCAAAAA
>JBNKJB010000022.1:0-116185 GCA_050290965.1 Sulfurimonadaceae bacterium | reverse complement strand
CAACATCTGAGCAATATTCACGAGATAGGGATCGATGGTGGTTTCTACGGGTTCGCGCTTGATGATCGGGACATATCCCTCTGGGAGTTTGGCATACTTGGCAACCGTGTCTCTGGATAATCCAAGTTTACGTGCTATCGCACTTTTGCTCAGACCTTCTTTTATCATCTGGTGTATCATTTTTACTTCACCTTTTTTAAGCATATGCCCCCTTTCAAAAACAGAAAAAGGACTTTAGCGAATTTAATCCGCTTCTTTAAGCTTTTGGTCGTAAAAACTACAATCCGACAGCCTTCTCAGCTGCCTAGTTTAACTCCGCGCTTGACACAAAAGGGCAGGATAGGACGAAAAGTTATCATAAAGTGACGATTAGTATGACTGAAAAAGCTAAGCATGAATTGACAGATTATGTAGCTGAGAATGATGATGTTAGAAGTGTCTCAGAGCTAATAAGGAACTTATTGGAGGCTGAAGGGATTATCTCAGAAGTTTGATTGTAAAGACTGTTAAACAGAAAACTGCATTGATGCTCTCAAGTCTATGTTACTTAAACGAGACTCACGTTAAATAAGTGGCATTCGGGTCTGGCTCCAGTTTTTGCAGTTTCAAGCTATCTCTGTGCCAATTGTGTCGTGGAGTAAGGGATTTCTTACAAAAAGTGAATATATCCTGTTTCAGGTTCAATAGCAATCTGGACAAACTGATTAGCATTTGCTATACCGCAAGAAACGCTGCATAAGGTGATAACGCATTGTTGCGTAATTAATCTATTACCTGCAACATTGATTGGATATGCTGTATTGTAATTATTAAAAGCACCTCGTAACGGACGTCCTACATGATCGAATGCAATGCGTTGACTACCAGCAATACTACAGCTTGCCGTAAAATTCATATCTTGTATATCATATTCTGTGCCTAATTGTAATTCTGGCATTGACTGTTGGTTAGCAGCATTATCAGCATTGGTTACACATAAAGTATTATTATACCCTCCAGATAAAAATTGCGCTGGGTTTTGAGGATTTCTTGCCATTTCATTTATATCTGGATTTCCCGTGTAACCTGGATTTTCTGAAAATATTGAATAAGCCCAAACATTATTATAAGGTTGCCCATTATCGGTTGGGCATGTCCCATTAGTATAAGCTAAATTTTGATAAAAACGTATTTGCCATCGTTCTCTAAACCAAAACTGATTAGTTGCATCAAATCGATCATCAACCATTGCTAAATGCTGAGTGTATCGAATGTGAGAAATAAGTTGTATAGCAGCTTCTTGCAATGTATTTCTGTCCATACGAGGCATAATCACCGCTGCTAATATACCAGCTACAACAATAACGAAAACCAATTCAATCATAGTAAAAGCAAAACGTTTCAAAACAATTCCTTAATAGTAATAAAGGATTACATGTAAAGCATTATATCACGAAGAGAAAAAAAGGAGAAATAAAGGGTGTTGAAGAGCTATTAAAGCTCTTCTGCTGTTTCGACACTGTAGAGAATATCATCCATAGGATGACGATACATTGGCATACCGAGGCGTTTTTCATCAAGAATATGACCAATAAAACCGATAGAACGTCCAAGAATAAAGAAGGCGTTAAGTGCACCGGCATCAATAAAAATATCAATCTCATCATCACTATAACCCAAAGAGCGCCACATATCAACCATCAAAATACCGATGGTTCCATCAACATTCAGAATCAGATTATCTTTTTTAGATGTTGTCAGTTGCTCAACTTCAAGTGCATAATTAAGCAGTGGTGTACTAGGAAAATTTTCTGCCGCATACTTTTTAAGTCCCGATACGCGAAGATCCGGGTTTCGTACTGATTTAATACGGTGGCCAATACCAGAGATTGGACGCCCCTCTTTTTTCATATAATCTATAAACTCTTTAGGTGACATACCGTTATCGTTGGCATATTTAAAATATTTTGCAGCATCATCAATAGCACCACCAAAACGTGGACCAATGGTGAGCAAGCCTGCAATGAGCGAGCTAATAACGTCTTTGCCAGCACGTGCTGTTACTTTGGCATTATGAGCACCAGAAACGGCAGGACCATGATCGGCAACGGTTTTGAGCACCGTTTCAATAAAATCAACTGCCCAGCGTGGATAGCGTTTTTTAAACCACAGCAATGACATAACATCGCCAATCGTAAATCCGGTATCTGGAGTAGCAACAGAGCTAATAGGATAGCCAACATAGTGTGCTTCTTCACCACGATCATCGGAAATAGTACAGATAAATTGTTTGGCACGACGAACTTTTGGAATGCTACGAAGTACCGGTTCTTCAATCTCGCTAATAGTACCTTCGTTTCTAAGCTTGGTATAGACCTCTTCAATTTTTTCTGGAAGATCGTTGAATGATTCAGGTACAAAGATACCCGCTTCTGCCATTGCCTTGTTTTTAGCAGCAGCCGTTTCAGCATCGGCATTGGCTGAAGCACCTGCGTGGCCAAACTGAACACCCGAACTAAAATGTTTGGCAATCGTACCGATACACCATGCAATGATCGGTTTGGTAATTTTTCCAGATTTAACAGCTTCGATGACTTTGTACTCTTCAGTACCGCCAACTTCACCTAGTAAAACCATATATTTGACTTGCGGATTATTTTGCATGCGAAGCAAGTTGTCAATAAAAACCGAGCCTACAAAACGGTCACCACCAATGGCAACACCCTCAGCAATACCATCAGCATTAATAGAAATGATGTTGGAAAGTTCGTTAAACAAACCGCCTGAACGTGTTACCAAACCACACGATCCAGCACGATGCAATTTAGAGTTAACAATATTTTCAATCGTGCCGCCGACATTAGCAATTTTAAATGCGCCCGGAGCGATACCGCCAACTGTAGCTGGTCCGATTACAATAATGTTTTTATCGCGTGCTGCCTGATTCATTTTGCGTGCTAAACGCTCTGGAATACCTTCGGCAGTTACCATAATAGTTTTGAATTGGCTACCCATGCCAAGTGCTTCCATAGTCACATCATAAGCCGTACGAAATGATGCAAAGTTTAATAGCACATCAGCTTTGGGATGTTCTGCGGCGGCATCTGCGGTATTACGATAAAGCGGAATCATGACTTCATCCGGACCATAAAAGAATTTTTCAAATTTGCTGCCAGCTGTTGGCGCTACGATCGCTGCTACCGAAGGTTTTTCACGGTTGATTACATAGTCATAATCCAACATACGCTGAATTGCACTTTTATTATTGTTCCAGAAAATTGCCTGTGTATCTTTAGTAAATAATGCACCCATATTTGCTCTCCTTACTTCTCTAATGCCATACGGACAATATCCGTAACATGTGTTTCTGGACCGTATACTTCAATATTGAGTCCAAGACGATCCGAAGCTTCTTTAATATCTTTGAGCCCTTTTTCGTAATTTGGCCCGCCACGACGTACATAAATGCGTGTATTATGAGCTTTCATTTTTTCAGCATAGGTTTCAAAGGCTTGGATAATTCCGGTAAACGTTTTGGCAACGTCAGTAAAGTTGGCAATCGCACCACCGATAATTAAAATTTTGTTTCGCCCTTTAGCATCTTTGTGGCGTGTCATTAAATCCAGCACGGTCTCGGCATAAAACTTGGTCTCGCCTGTTGTTGGACCTCCAGAGTATTCACCATAGTTTGCAAGATCACTGACACTACCGCCTGTAGCTTCAGCAAAGTCGGCAATCGTATCGGCATAAACAACCGAAGCGCCTCCACCGGCAACCATGGTCCATACACGTCCCATTGGATTAAGAATGGTCAATTTTAATGACGCACCCGATTTGGCATCCGCCTCAGCAATGGCTTTCTCTTCTGGTGATTGATCTTCCATACCAAATGCAGTAGGATATTCAAGATTACCCCAAGCATCTCCCATCATAAAACCTGCCGTATCATCAAGACGGGCAACTAAATCAAGAATGGCCATCTCATTATTGGACAACATAACGATAGGGTTAATTTCAAGGTAGGCAAAATTAAGATCACGATAAAATTTAAAAAATTGGATTGCAAAAGATGTAAATGACTCTTTATTGGCAGCAGGGATATCAGCAGGAATATTTGCGCGAATTGAATGTTCGATATCGGCATCACTCATAGTAATTGGAATATGAACTTCGTTAACCTTTTCGTCCCAACCCTCTTCAACTTCCATACCGCCTTCGGCTGACATGTAAAGCACATCGTCCTCACCAACGGTTGTGGCAGAAATGTAGTACTCTTGCTCTTGAGTATGTGGTGTGAACGGTTCTACAACAAAATGCGTTAATCGACCATGCTGACCTGAGAGCAGTGTAACATCATGAGACATCTTCTCATCAATCCATGCCGCGGCATTTTCGAGTGTTACATCACCGGGTTTGTTAGTTTTAAAAAGAACCAGATTGTTTTTGCCACGCTTACCAAAAAGCATATCAGGTTTAGCGACAAGCGGCTCTTGCTTCAACCACTCAAAGCCATGTTCTTCTGCCTTTGCTTTGAGTTCTGCACCGCTAGTAACCAATACTGATTTAAAACCGTAGTGGAAACCGCTGAAGTATTTTTCCCAATGTCTTGAGAAAATTGCTTTACCGTCATATTCACGAATCGCTCTTTGAGCCATTGCAACCCCTTCATCTTTTAGATTGAAATTTAAATTGCGCAGATTATAACACGCCCTCTCTTGGAGTATTTCTTGGATTAACAAATCGTATCAGAGAATTTTATTTGATGTGAATATTCGTAACATATGCCTTATAAATTGGGATTTTTTTGTAGAGTATTGTAACATTTAGATCACTCTCTTCTCTCTTTTCTGATACCAAACGATACGTCTTACATGTAGTGATTCCATAATATTGAAGCCGAAGCTGCATGGCATCACTTTGAGCATCAATACACTCAATATGGTGTTCATGCAGCTGTGTTGCCAATTCTGAGGCTACATGTAAACGATGGGCAAAGAGTTGATCTGGATCGGGTAAAAACCGATAAATCTCTTTATGAAAAAACACTATGACCTCATTAAGTATCAATAAAACAAAAGCAAAAATAAAAAGTCGTATATAAAGCTTACGATGCACTTTGAGTCTAACACGATAAGCATGAAAGAAACTCTGCATTGCAAGCGGTAACGCAGCCATCATATAGGGGGCAAAGGTCTCTACCCCTATACGCTGTCGAAACGATAATAATAGCGAGACAAGAAATGCTGTTGATGCAATATAAAAAAGTAAGTCACGCTTTTGAGTGAGAAAGCGTCGATACAACACATAAAAAAGATAAAAGAAAATAATCGGCGAAAAAATTGTGGCGTAAATTCCCAAAGTATCCACAAAACTACTTTTGGGAACGCCTCCAAAATCAAATCCATACAAGCCTGCTGAAGCCATCAGCAATACTGTGTTATATGCCATAAATCGATAACGTCGCGTATCATATCCATACAATATCTGCGCTAAAAAAAGAAGTGAAAAACTACTATCAACAAAGATCAGCAACCCTAAAAATGGATACGAAGCTTTTTTAATCCGTTGCTGCAAAAAAAGATAAAACATTAAGAAAAAAAGCACGATACCTGCAGCATCAAACAGCAGTGCAGCGCTGGTAACTCCCGGCAACATCATAAAGACTACCGTTACCCAGATACGATCGCGTTCATATTTAGCAAACGGTGCTGTTATAGCATAAAAGAGAAGTACAGATCCTACATGTAACGCAATCATCGGCATGCGAAGCGTATAATCATTTTGTCCAAAAAGCGTTGTAAAATAGGTGATGTATGATGTTAAAAAGCTCTCGGGGCCAAAGAAGATTTTGGCTTCATTAAAACTAATGGAAAGATCGGAAATCTTTAAAAACAGTACAAGCGCATCCAGCCCAAGAAGTGCAAGAAGAAGGATGCGAAGCGGCGTCATAATTTTAAAAAGTTGTCCAAAATTTCATGACCAAATTCGCTCATGATGGATTCGGGATGAAACTGCACTCCATAAATGGGCTTGTTTTTAATTTGCAACGCCATAATTTCGTGATCGTCGCTGCTGTATGCAGTTGGCACAATAAGCTCTGGCAAATTCTCTTTTTCGACAATCAAAGAGTGATAGCGTGTTGCGGTAAAAAGCTCAGGAAGTTTGTTAAAGATGGCACACTCGCCATGACGTTGCATGGTTGATGTTTTGCCATGCATCATATTTTTAGCCTGAACTACATTAGCTCCAAAAACCTGAGCAATACTTTGATGTCCCAAACAGATTCCAAGCAGAGGAATTTTGTCTTTAAAATACTCAATCACTTCCAAAGTCACACCCGCATCATCCGGGGTGGCAGGCCCTGGAGAGAGAATGATTTTTTCCGGTTTTAAAGCGATAATCTCTTCTAGCGAAAACTCATCATTTCGGATCACTTTCAAATCAGCACCGAGTTCAAGACAATATTGCACAATGTTGTACGTAAAACTATCGTAATTATCAATCATCAAAACCATGTTACATGTAACCCTGTCATTTTAAACTAGCGTAATTATAGCGCAGTCTAAAAGATCCTAAAGCAATCCATAAAAATGAGCTATAATATCGCCATGAAGATATTAGCATTTTTTATAACATGTACCCTGGCGCTTTATGGTGCACACATTGATGATTTTGCATCCGAAGCAGGTTATGCGCGCGATTACAATACATCGCTCAGTAAAGCATTAAAGCAAGATCGTCTTATCATGCTTGTTGTGGTGGCAGATTACTGCCCATGGTGTCGCAAAATGGAACGCAAAACGCTTAAAGCCCAAAGCGTGGCAAAAAAAGTCACCTCAAATTTTGTGCCGATGATTGTTGATCGTAATCGAGATAAAGCGCACTATCCAAAAATGTATGACACACCCCGGATTCCGACCATTTTCTTTATTAATCCGCACACGCAAGAGCATCTGTATGAATCAATTGCCTACGTTAAAGAGGATGAATTTCTTCAAACGCTTGATGACGTACTAAAAATGTACAAAAACAGCAAATGAAACGCATTTTTTTCTTACTATTACTGATACAAACCTTATGGGCCGCACCCCCATTTACCGTTGAAAACCTCAATAATCTGCGCATCGTTTTTATGAATAGCACTGATTTTATTGATGCCAAACATAAAGCTGATTTCAAAGCTGATATTGCCAAACGTTTAAGCGCGGCCGGTATTACTTTAAATGGCCTCGACCCGCGCACTTTTTTTGTTAAAATCGAAGCAATAAACCATGACAAAACCTCTTATATCTATGTACAAATTGGGGTGGGTGAAGAGGTGATAACCCATCGCAAAGATGCTATTGAAACCCTGGCATTAACCTATCAAAGCAGCGACTTTATTGAATCCGAACAACCCCTGCAAGATACCAATGAGTCGCTCCATTTTTTGATAGATGAGTTTTTGGAGCTTTACAAGGCAGATAATTAAAACGCTGCTTTAAGCTCTGCTATCCGCTGTGCATAATGAAATGCCTCTTCCTCACGTCCATGTTTTAAAGCGCCTTGATGTAAAAGCGTATATTTTTCACCTATTACATGTAAGAGCTTTGTATCTTCTGGAAACAAGGTAAACAAGCGTTCTAGCGCACGAATCCTAAAGCGATCCATTCCCCAATGTTTGGTACTGAGCTGATCATCATGCCCACCATATTTAATGATGAGGGCTTCATCAATGAAACCAAACTCATGATGCTTCATGATGCGCAACCATAAATCGTAATCTTCACACACTTCGAGTGATTCATCAAACCCCTCCATCTCATTGAAAAGACGGCGTGTCATCATAACCGATGAAGGTGCAATAATGCACTCATTAAGTGAGCGTTCGTACAAATCGCCCCACCCTTTTTGAAACTTTTTTGCTACCTTTACATGTAACCCATTTCGTATCCATGTTTCATCCGTATAAGAGATCTTACATGTAGGATTTTTTTGATGAAAATGTACCTGTTTTTGTAATTTTTCCACCTCCCATACATCATCCGAATCTAAAAAAGCAATCCACGCTGATGCCGCCATCATGGCAGCGTTATTGCGCGCAGCCGAAACACCCATGTTTTTTTGGCGCAGCAGTATCACGTCAGAATAGATTTTGACAACTTCTGAAGTCGCATCGCTAGAGCCATCATCAACAACAATAATCTCTTTGGGTTGCAGCGTTTGTGCTAAAACAGATTCAATGGCACGCGCTATGGTATCAACACGATTATATGCAGGAATAATGACGGAGATTTCTATAAGAGTCCTTCTGTATTACCATACTTTGATTTCATTATAAAGGCTATCGCGCTCAACGGGTATAAAACCGCTATCTTTTATCAGTCCAACAAACTGTTTCAGATCAATGCCATACGCACTCTGTGCGCCAGCAGCGGAGTTGATGGATTCACGTTCAATCGTACCATCAAGATCATTGGCACCAAACTCTTGCGCCACCAAGGCCAAATTAACCGTAGAAGTCACCCAATATGCCTTAAGATGTGGTACGTTATCAAGCACAATGCGCGCAATAGCGTATGTTTTTAAAATCTCATGTGCGGTAATGAACTCTTGTACATTAAGATAATTGTTTTCACTTTGGTACACCAATGGAATAAAAGCATTAAAGCCGCCAGTACTATCTTGCAGATCCCGAATACGCATCATATGATCAATGCGGTGAGAGCGTTTTTCCACATGACCAAAGAGCATGGTCACATTTGATTCGCGGCCACGTTCATGCCATTTACGATGAATTTCCAACCACTCTGTTGAGGTCAATTTTCCTTTACAGATATAATCACGTACGCCCTCATCAAAAATCTCTGCACCGCCACCAGGCATGGAATCAACTCCATATTCAACCATCAAGTCTAAAATCTCGTCGTAACTTTTAGCATACTCTTGGGCTAAAAAATGCACCTCAGCGGCAGTAAGCGCCTTTACATGTAAGTGGGGATAACGCGCTTTTATTTTTTTAAAGATTTCAAGATACCACTCCAACCCGGCATCTGGATTATGCGCAGAAACAATGTGAACCTCTTTAATATCGCGGCTCACACTCTCATCACAAATCTTTAAAATGTCATCATGGCTCATCGTGTAGGGATTGGGATTTTTACGGCTGGCAGAATAAGCGCAAAATTTGCAAATATCTTTACAAATATTCGTGGGATTGATATGGCGATTGATGTTAAAATAACTCTTTTTACCATGCAGTGCTTGACGTTTAGCATCGGCTAATTTACCCAGTTCAAAAAAATCCATATCGTATAAAGCGAGTGCTTCATCAAAGTTTATACGCTCTGCCGATCTGATTTTTGCCGCAATACCCATCTGCCATCCCCAAGTTTTTTGCCATTATACCTAAGTGAACTTTTGCTTACGAATTAAGCATTACATGTAAAGAAGTCAAGTTATAATCTCTTTATGGATATAGAAATACAGATTGAAGACCTTATTGAAAAAAATGCTCCTGATTTTGAGATCTCAAAACTTTTCAAAAATGAGATAAAAGCGTATAAAACTTCGCTTAGAGAACTTTTTGAGAGCAATCAGGGCAAAGACTTTTTGGTCAAACACACCAAAAAACTTGATGCCATCATCATTTTAATGTACAAAACCATGCTACGCCGTACTTTTGGCAACTACCTACCCATGCGCAGCTCCATTCCCATTACCCTGATTGCGCTAGGAAGTTATGGGCGCGAACAGCTCTGTGTTCACAGCGATATTGATCTGCTTATTGTTTATGAGCCGTGTGATGGCTATAACATTAAACTGCTTATTGAAAAATTTCTGTACATGGCATGGGACGCGGGGATGAAATTAGGGCACCGTGTTCACGAAGTTGATGATCTTCACCCTGCTGCAATGGAAGATATCACCATCCGCACATCTATGATGGAATCCCGTCTTATTACCGGCTCACCCTTTACATGGCATGCCGCACAACGCCAACTCAAAAAAATCCGCCTGACTCATCCCAAAAGTTTTATTCTTGAAAAGATTGCAGAAGCTCATGCCAGACGCCATAAGTACCGTCTTTCAATGCAACCCAATATTAAAGAAAGCGTAGGCGGCCTGCGTGATTCGCAACTGCTATTTTGGATGGCAAATACCATTTACGGGGTTTCTCATCTTAGAGAACTCAGCGGTATTTTGTTTCGCGAAGAGCGCTACCGCGAATATCGTATGGCATTAGAATTACTCTATCGGGTGCGCAGTGCTTTGCATCTGCTGCAAGACAAACAGCAAGACCAACTGGTATTTGATCAGATGCCCAATGTTGCGGCAATGCTTGGTTTTAAAGATGAACGCCGATTGGTTACCAAGGTACTAGAGGCGCAATGGCGTATTAATAACTTTACGCAGATTTTTGTCAAAAAAATGATCCGCCCCTATCTTGATCATTACCGCTTCACTTTTTTGCGTACGTGCCGTATTTACAAAGGAATTTATAATATTGAGGGCAGACTTTATGCTCCATTTAATCAAAAAATACATACCATTGAAGCGCTGCTACAGGTGCTGGCACTCTTAGAAGATAAACATTGGAACTTTGATCCTAGTGTTTTAGCACTCTTTACCTATGCCACCATCAAACATCCGCACAAAAAAAGTACCTATTCTTTAGTGCGAAAACTTTTTGAACGTCGCTATTTCTACTGCTTTTTAGAACTTTTTTACAATGCCGGAATCCTCCATGAGCTTCTTGGAGTGTTTCGAAAAGTACAGCATTTACCCCAATTTGACGGGTATCATCACTACCCGGTTGATCTGCATTCGATTCGCTGTGTTGAGGCACTTGAAACTATTAAAGACCCTTTTGTAGCTTCGCTTCATGAAACCTTGAGTCTTAGAGAACGCACCCTGCTTAAAGTGATAACACTCCTGCACGACACGGGCAAAGGGCGCAAACAAAATCATAGTGAAGTTGGTGCCAAGCTCATTGTTCCTTTTATGAAAAAACTACATTTTAATGAAGTGGAACAACAAAACGCAGCGCTACTGATTCGACACCATGTATTAATGTCATCCGTTGCTTTTAATGAAAATATCTATAGCGAAAAGACCCTTTACAAGTTTATGTCCAATGTCAAAAACAGCGATAACCTGAAAATGCTCTATATACTAACTTATGCCGATATTAACGGCGTTGGTCCAGGTATTTACAGCTCATTTAATGCCCGATTACTGCGTACGCTTTATGAGAATGCCCTGGACGTGTCAGAAAATAGTGAACGCATTACTGATGCCACCAAACGTTTGCGTATTGAAAAACGACTCAAAAACAGTGACATGTTCAATACGCTTAGCCGCGGTATGCAAAAAAAGATACTGGGTATCGAATCTAACCTTTTTTTCTTCAAATTCAGTGTTGATAAAATTTTTGCCATTTCCAAAAAAGCTGAAGATGTTAAAGATTACAACTTTCGACTTCATACCAATGAAACATTCAGCATTGAAATCTTGCGCCGTATTCCACTCAATATCGGTTATCTGCTTGGTAACCTCAGCTATCTTGATGTGGTATCCATGGATATTTTTACTCTTTTTGATGGTGTTAAATATTTTCGACTTGAGTTTGCAAACATGCCATCAGATGAAACACTGGAACAAATCAACACGATTGTAAAAGACTCTTTTGACATGAGCCGTAACATTAAGCTCACTCCTCCTTTAATCAAACAAAGCGAAATTACGCTTGATTGCGAACACTCTCTTAAACTGGCACAACTTAATGTTAAAACGGCTAATCAAAAAGGATTACTTGCCTATATTATGCAAGTTTTCGAAGAACTTGGTATCAATGTTGTTACCGCCAAAATATATTCTACAAAAAAGCGCGCACATGACCATTTCTTAATCGAAAAAGCAAACAATATGTGCAATAATTCCGCCACTATGATACAAATGCTAATAAAAGGAAACAGATAATGTGTGGAATTGTAGGTTATATTGGATCGGGTCCCTCTAAAGAAATCTTATTAGACGGCCTTAAAGAGCTTGAGTACCGTGGCTATGATTCAGCCGGTATTGCGGTGCTTCAAAACGGTCATTTTAATACATTTAAAGCGTTAGGAAAACTTGTCAACCTTGAGAAAAAGGCCGAATCTTTTGAAACGGATGGCTTTTCAGTAGGGATCGGCCATACCCGTTGGGCGACCCATGGTAAACCTACCGAGCTTAATGCCCACCCACACATGGGTCAAAGCTCATATGTTGTTCATAATGGCATTATTGAAAATTATCAGGCACTCAAAACAGAGTTACAGCAGCATGGCATCACCTTTTTAAGCCAAACCGACACGGAAGTTATTGTCCATATGTTTGAATACTACCTCGATCAGAGGCTCACTCCATTTGATGCATTTAAACGTATGTTAGAGCGTATTGAAGGTGCTTTTGCCATTTTATTGGTAACCACTTCAATGAACGACCACATCTTTTTTGCCAAACACGGTTCACCTATGATTGTGGGTCTTAATGATAATAAGGAAAAATTCTTTGGCTCTTCCGATGCTGCACTCATTGGAAAATGTCAACAGGTTATCTATTTGCAAGACGGCGAATATGGCTATCTAAACCCGCAAGAAATTCATCTCTATGATCAAAGTCACAAAAGCCAGAAATTGAATTTTTCTCCTCTTCCTGAATCAAAACTTTTTGCACAAAAAGAGGGCTACCGCTTTTTTATGGAAAAAGAGATTTATGAGCAACACCATGTTATCACCGACACCCTAATGGGACGATTGGGAGAAAATGGCATTCTTTTTGAAGAGCTTGACGATGCAATACTTGAGGGCATCAATGAGATACTCTTTTGCTCATGTGGCACCAGCTATCACTCAGCACTTACAGGTAGCTATCTTTTTGAGCGCGAGGCCAAAATCCGCACCAGTGTAGAGTTTGCCAGTGAATTTCGTTATCGCCAACCTATTTTGCGCCACAGCACCCTTTTTATTGCCATTAGCCAAAGTGGCGAAACGGCTGACACGCTTGAGACGCTTAAAATGGCTAAAGCGGCAGGGATGAAAACGCTTGTTATCTGTAATGTTGACAACTCTTCTATGGTGCGTCTTGCGGATTACACCATTCTTACCCGCGCGGGAATCGAAAAAGGCGTGGCATCAACCAAAGCTTTTGCCACGCAGGTTGTGGTACTTTGGATGCTTTCACTCTACATTGCTAAACGCAAAGGCAGTATGTCAGATGATGCCATTGCTGCCAGTATTGCCGTACTGCGTGAAGTCCCTTCCAAAACAGTGGTTTCTGATGCGCTACATGAACGCCTGCACCGTCTTTCCAAACGCTATCTGCACGGACACGGTTTCTTTTTTATCGGTCGCGATGTTTTTTATCCTCTAGCATTAGAAGGCGCGCTCAAACTCAAAGAGATCAGCTACCTCCACGCCGAAGGCTATCCTTCGGGTGAGATGAAACACGGACCCATTGCTTTAGCCGATCCCGAACTTTTTACCATCGCACTGCTACCGCATCACATGCTTTATGACAAAGTTAAAAGCAATATTGAAGAGCTTAGTGCACGTGATTCTACCATCTGTGCAATCAGTCAGAGTGCTTTTGACAAAGCCGATGATTTTATAGAAATTTCACAATGCAGCCACTATATGTTGGAATTTTTTGAAATGATGGTCGTATTGCAGCTTTTAGCTATGGAAATTTCTATTCGTTTAGGAAACGATGTAGATATGCCGCGTAACCTCGCTAAAAGTGTTACAGTCGAATAAGAATTTTTATTCTTATTCATCATTTATGATTTATGATCTGACACAATACAGCATCACCATTGATCATAATGGTACGTTTTTCTTTCATTCCCATATCAAGCTCATAAAAGGTACCAATTTTAGGATAAGCCAGCATTGAGATAGAACGAATTTTAGTGATTTTAATAGGCTTATTATTATCTATAGTACACTCTAATGTACACCCGGAAAGTGGACATCTAAAACCCGAAGATACCCCCTGCTGCTGTTCATGCTCATTAGCAAAGAGCACCACACTCATTAATCCCACAAATAAAAGTAGTATTTTTAGCATCATAACTCCTCATATAAGAATTTTGAGTATACCAACAAATAATAATGAGATTATTAAAAAGAGTTTTAATGTGATGGGAAGAGTTTACATGTAAAAGCTTACATGTAAACGTATTTTAGTGGCAGCCGCAGCTATCGCCTTGCGGCTGTTGTTGTGGTGTCGAACAAGCACTGACACCAGAAGGTGTTGTCGGTTGAATTGCTTGATTGTCCACCCCGCCCTCTTCATTGATCTTCTCAATCTGCATCCATATATCTTCAGCTGCTTTCATATAACGTTTGGCCGTTTCAGAATCGGGTGCATAATAGGTTACTGGTTTGCCGGTATCGCCTCCGGTACGGATTGAAGGCTCGATAGGAATACGGGTAAGTACTTTGGTTTCAAACGCCTCTGCCAATGGCTCCGTTGTTCCCATACCAAAAATATCATATTCCACGCCCGTATCAGGCGCAATAAATCCACTCATATTTTCAATAATTCCGGCAATAGGAATATGAAGTTTTTTGAACATATCAAGTGAACGCTTGGAATCATCTAGTGAGACTTGCTGTGGCGTTGTCACCGTAACACCAAGTGTTACCGGAACGCTTTGTGCCAGTGTCAATTGTGCATCACCGGTTCCTGGAGGCATATCAATCACCAATACATCCAAATCACTCCAAAGAATGTCACGTAAAAACTGCTCGATCGCTTTCATGACCATTGAACCGCGCCAAATCAGTGATTGTCCCGCTTCCATCAATAAGCCCATAGACATGATCTCAATACCATACGCTTTAATGGGAATCACTTTATTTCCAGAGATTTCAGGATGGATATCTTCAATCCCAAGCATCCGCGGAATATTGGGACCATAAATATCAGCATCCAGCAATCCCACTTTTTTACCCTGCATTGCCAGTGCCACAGCTAAATTGACGGAAGAGGTTGATTTACCTACCCCGCCTTTACCTGAACTTACCATGACAAAATTCTTAACATGCGGCGCAATATTTTTACCTTTAGAAGAACTCTCACGCGGCATTTTTGGTGCATTAATGGTAATGACGGTCTCTTTGGCGCCAGCACGTTTTAGCGCTTCGCTCGCTTCTAGGGTGATTTGATGCGCCACTTCTGGTGCACTTGATGTAATATCAACCGTTACGGCAACATTTTCACCTTCAACAATAATCTCTTTAACAAACCCGAAGGTAACAATATCTTTAGTAAATCCAGGATAGGTTACATTACGTAACGCCGTCTCAGCAATCTCTTTTGTCATCAAAAAAATCCTTACATGTAAAATATATTAACTGGCCGTTTTAGCCTCTTGAGCAATTTTAGCAATTGCTTCAGGGTTATCCATAATCTCTTGCGTAATCTTGTAAGAGCAGAATTTCGGTCCACACATGGAGCAAAACTCGGCCTCTTTAAAGACATCTTGCGGAAGCGTTTCATCATGATATTCACGGGCACGCTCGCTATCAAGTGCCAACTCAAACTGTTTTTCCCAATCAAAAGCGTAACGCGCATCACTCATGGCATCATCAATATCACGTGCGCCTTTGCGACCACGGGCAATGTCTGCTGCATGGGCTGCAATTTTATAGGCAATAATACCGTTACGTACATCTTCCGCATTGGGCAGACCAAGATGCTCTTTTGGCGTAACGTAACAGAGCATCGAAGCACCATGCCACCCGCCTACTGCCGCGCCGATAGCAGAACTAATATGATCATACCCTGCTGCAATATCCGTAACAAGCGGTCCTAGAATATAAAAAGGCGCTTCATGGCAGAGTTCACGCTGAAGTTTCATATTGCGCTCAATCTGATTAAGCGGTACGTGTCCCGGCCCTTCAATCATCACCTGAACATCTTTTTCCCATGCCCGTAGCGTCAGATCACCCAACACTTTAAGCTCGCCTAATTGCGCATCATCACTGGCATCTGCCAAACAACCCGGGCGTAATGAATCGCCAAGAGAGAGCGCCACATCATAACGGCGGCAAATGTCTAAAATTTCATCATAAGCCGTATAAAAGGGATTCTCACGGTGATAATGCATCATCCATGCTGCCATAAGGCTTCCACCTCGACTAACGATGCCCATTTTACGTTTGGCTACTTTTGGCATGGTTTCAAGCAAAAAGCCCGCATGAATCGTAAAATAACTCACACCTTGGCGCGCCTGGCGCTCCAAAACTTCCAACATTTTTTCAATACTTAGATCTTCAATCTTGTTACCAACATCATGCAAAATCTGATAAATTGGAACCGTTCCAATAGGAATTTTTGCATTGCTAATGACCGCTTTTCGGATCTCATCAAGATCACCTCCGGTGGAAAGATCCATCGCGGTATCCGCTTTATAATGCTGCGACACCTGAATCTTTTCAACTTCACCTTGAATATCACTCGCTAGTGCTGATGAACCAATATTGGCATTAATTTTGCAGCGCGTGGCAATTCCAATTGCCATAGGCTCCAATGATGTATGATTAACGTTTGCAGGAATAATCATACGTCCTCTGGCAATCTCACTGCGTACCAACTCCGGTTTTAAACCCTCAATTTTGGCAACATAAGCCATCTCTTCAGTAATAATGCCCGCTTTGGCATAATACATCTGGGTGCGAACTGTATCGTCTTTGCGTTTTTCAACCCAGGAAGTTCTCATAGCTATCTCCTCTCCAGCAAGTTATGCGTATTATATGTAAAGCTGCTGTCTTTTGGGCGTAATATAATCATCCCACCCAAAAAAACAACCCGAAAAAAAAACCTTAGAATATTTTTCAAGTTTTTTTTAAAGTAGCACGGTTGCTTAATAATGAATCGAAAGTGTACATTAAAGATTATAAAAAAAAAGATTTTTGGTGTATAATTTCGTAACAGTTCTTCTCAAATTAGGAGCGTTTTTGTCTGATTTAACGCTAGTGCTTCTCTCTGCAGGTGAATCATCCCGCTTTAAACTGCCAGTAAAAAAGCAGTGGCTACGGATTGGATATGAGCCATTGTGGCAGTTTGTTACCAATAGACTCAAAGAGAGTGGTCGCTTCGCATCTATTATGATCACTGCCCATCCTGATGAAGTACCCTTTATGAAAATGATTAGTGATGACACGATCATTCCCGGAGGAAAAAGTCGCCAAGAGTCTCTTCATAATGCGCTTAAAGCGGTAACAACTCCTTATGTTATGGTCAGCGATATTGCACGATCTTGCGTCAGTCTTGAATTGGTGGATGCTTTAATATCGCATAAAAATATTGCCGATGTGATTGTCCCGGCACTGACAGTAAACGACACCATTGTTTATAACGGTAACACTATTGAACGTGACCATGTGTTACGTATTCAAACACCGCAGCTTTCTAAAACGAATTTATTAAAAAATGCGCTAGAACATGCGATAAACAGTAACACCCAATATACTGATGATAGCAGTGCTATTGTTGCTTCTGGCGGTTCACGTCATACAATATCAGGTGATGAAAAGGCGCATAAAATTACGTTTGCACACGATCTACAAGCACTAAGTTGCCTAAAAGCTCCTGCATCCGCACCCCTAGTAGGCAACGGTTTTGACATTCACGCTTTTGAACTCAACAAACCCATGGTACTTGGCGGTGTGGCTATTGAAAGTGACAGAGGCTTTAAAGCCCATAGCGATGGTGACGTAGCAATTCATGCTCTTATTGATGCACTGCTTGGCGCTGCGGGCTTTGGCGATATCGGTACGCTCTTTCCTGATAGTGATGTACGTTATAAAAATATTGATTCTAAAAAACTGCTTCAAGAAACCTGTACAAAATTACAGCAATTTGGTTATGGCATCCATAATGTTGATATCACCATTATGGCCCAAACACCGCGCTTAGAAGCGTATAAAAAACCGATGCGCAGTACATTAGGCTCTATTTTGAAGCTTCCCGTATCGCGCATTAATGTTAAGGCTACAACCACTGAGACACTTGGTTTTATTGGACGAAAAGAGGGGGTTGCTGTCATGGCAACAGCATCGTTATACTATTTTGACTGGACAAAGTTATGAGAATTTTGATACTTGAGAACGAGATTTATCTGGCACAGAGCATCTCGGCAAAACTGAGTGAGCTTGGGCATCATTGCGATACCTACAGCTCTACCAAAGAAGCCTTTAAAGGCAATGCATATGATGTCATATTGCTCTCTACCAATATTAATGGACAAGATTTTTATCCCGTCATTGAAGCTTATAAAGATGTTGTCATTATTTTAATGGTTTCGTATATCAGTAACGATACTGTTTCCAAACCGCTGCAAGCGGGAGCGAAAGATTACATCCAAAAACCCTTTATGATTGAAGACTTGATTCGAAAAATCAAACATTATCAAGAATTTGAACGTTTAAAATCACTCACAACAACATATGAGTCTTATCTCAATCATACCTTTAATACCATATCTTTGGATGAAAATGTCAAAGAGCTGACACTTCCGCTTTTTCTATCATGTAACAATCCCAAACAGAGTGATGCGCTCGCTTTTAAATATGCCGATTACCATGAAAAGCCCCTGCACTTTGTATCATTAACATCGGCCAAGGCACTGCATGAAATTGCCATGCTCTCTTCGAACGCCATTATTTACATTGCCGACTTTCAAGTTCTTAAAAAGAGTGATTACTCCACCTTCTTCAACCTCATTGCCAATAAAAAAGTGATTGTATCGAGCAATGAAAAGATTGTTGATATTGAGCATAAAGTCATTGAAATGAAAAGCCACAATCAGCTTTTTGAGCAGGGAGATATTTTACCAATCGAAGATTACGTCAAATACATTGTATTGAACTATCAGCACAAATTTCCTGATACCGAACTTTCCAAAAAGCTTGGAATTTCACGAAAAAGTTTATGGGAGAAACGTAAAAAATATGGCATCGTCAAGAAAAAATAGAACCCTCTTTATTGATGAAGAGGCCGTTTCCGCACTCGCACTACTAAAAGCCGGATTGCTTTTTCCTGTTACTAAATTAATGGGAAAAGCAGAAATGGAAGAAGTTGCCAAAACTAAACTAGTTAATGGCATCAGTTTTCCATTTCCGTTTATTCTCTCCCCTAATGGCAATGTCAATGAACAGGTACTCATTACTGCCGAACGCGGTGAAATACTTGATCTCATCTGCAGCAATGAAAAAGTTGGTGACATCTGTGTTGATGAAGTATTTGAGATTAATCCTGAAGAACGCATTTTAAGCATTTACGGCACTTCTGACGAGTCGCATCCTGGAATTGCATCAAGCTATAAACGCATTGGAAAATATGCACTTAGCGGTGATTTTAATATTGATCATGAAGAGCTGCTACAATCCAAGCAGCAGGTACTTGAAGCCAAAAATTCTCTGGATGCACGCCGCACTACGGCTATTATGATGGCTGCCAATCCTTTGCACCGGGGTCATGAGCGTCTCATTCGCCAAACCTTAGAGAAAACCGATTTTTTGGTTATCTTTTTGCTCAAACCGTATACGCAAGCCGATTTAAAATATGAACTGCGTGAAGAGGTACTCAACTATTTCATTCACTATTTTTTACCTAAAAATCGTGTGCGTGTTGTTCCGCTTGAAAGCAGTTATATTTTTGGCGGATACAACGAAATTATTCTTGATGCTATCGTAGCTAAAAATTACGGTTGCGATATTTTAAAAATCGGCCATAACCATGCCGGCGTCAATCTCTACTATAATCACGAACTTGACCAAAGCGTCCTCAATCAGATGCAAGGTATTAACATCCAGATTGATGTTGCCAGTGAATATGTTTACTGTAATGAGTGTACCACTTTGGTGAGTACCCATACTTGTCCCCATGGGCAGCACCACCATATCTCTTTTGCATCCGATTCCATTTTGCAGCTTCTTAAACTGGGCATGATGCCTCCGGCTGTTTTGGTACGCAAAGAGCTTTCATCCATTATTCTTGCCAAAATGTTTCCCAACCGTTTTGAAAATATTGAACGTCTCTATAATAACCTTATGCCACATAGCGGACTGCTTGAGAGCCACTCTGAACGTGATTTTTATGTGGAACTGGTTCGATTACATCAGACAACATCATTAACATGAGCGTGGCGTGAACTGGTTTTTTATTACCGTAGGCTATAGCGGGCTTTTTCCAAAGGCTCCCGGAACGGCAGGTTCTCTTGCCGCATTGATTCCAGGTGTTGCCATTTTAATGACACTAGGAGAGCAAACACTGTTTTATGCCACGATTCTTTTCACTATTGCCGGCATTAAAGCCATAAACACCTATGAGCGCCAGAGTAAAATACATGATGATAAACGCATCGTTATTGACGAACTGGTTGGTATGTGGCTTGCGCTTTCCATTGCACCGGGAATCTCTTTTGACAGCGAAGCCCTTTTGGATATTAACAATGGTTTTTTAATACAGATTGTGCTGAGTTTCATTTTGTTTCGTGTTTACGATATTAAAAAACCCTCCTACATCGGGCGTATTGATCGTGATGTCGAAGGAGGAGTTGGCGTCATGGGAGATGATGTATTAGCAGGAGTTGCCGCAGGTATTACCTCGGCACTCATCTGGCAAGGATGGCTACGTCTTGCGGAGCTTTTAGCTTAGATCATCATCGGATCGGACGTAGGTTCGATCTCTTCAAAATCTGCAATAATCTGATCAAACATCTTTTGGATCTTTTTGGCCTTGCTACTATGGGCATCAAAAACTTCTTTAGAGGCGGGAAACGCTTCGCTTAGCTCTTGATAGATTAAAATACGACCATTAATATGACGATTAAATTCATCAAATGCATTACGCAGATACTCTTTTTTCGTTGTATGTCGAAACAGCGCTTTAAGCATCTTTTGACGCTCTTTAATGGGCAACGACTCATCAATAGCCTGCGCAATACGCTTGATATCAAAGCGTGAAAGATAAACGCCACTTTGCGAAGGGGCCAAAAGCTTCTCTACCAATGAATCCACAAACTGTGGCACTGGCTCTTCGTCTGTGGCATCACCTTGATCGGGGGTGGGATCGTTTTGCATCGCTTCGGGATTGATGCTGCACTCTTCACGCACAAATTTGTCAAATTCGGCTCTTAAATCGGCTAGATCATTTTTATTCATGGCACTATCTCCTTGTGTATCATAGTATAAGCTTCTTCACATAAATGGGGTAAAAAAGCGGCATAATCAATATATGTATCAGCCATTTGGGCTAAATTAGTATTCTCATTTTCAAGCTGCAATACATAAGGTGCCAAGGCTGTAATCATCGAAAAATCTTTAATTTTTGAGGTATCAATAACGATATCATACCCCGAAAGATCAACCTGCATCCCTTGAGCAAGACGATTAATATCAATCTCTTTGCCAAGATATTGTGAAAGTTGCATCAAGCTTTCAATATGAGGATCAAAATAGCTTACATGTAAGCCTACCAACACTTCTTCTAACGCTGCTGCAAGGGCTCCACTGCCAATAATAGCAATACGTGTTGCGCCCAAATGCGTCATGTATGAGCTAATGGCCTGAGGCAAAACATTTTGAGCTATCAACTGCTCATCACGAATCCATACAAAATCATAAAAAACCCTCTCATCTCCTAAAGTATCCAGAAGTTCTGGCAATGCATGACGATACTCTGGTGCGATGTACGCTCCTTTTAAATGCGAGCGACGCATATTAGAGAGTGTAAAATAGAGATCATCCTCACGGATATTCATAGGAATCATCATGGCATTGTCTTGATGCTCTTTAAACATACGGTTTAGTGTGACACTAAAGCGATTTGACTGCGCCGCTTCTGCAATAAAACCAAAAAGAGCCGTTTGCGGAGTAATACTATTTGATTCATTCATCGCCGATTCCCCACAACTCTTTGGCTGCAAACTCCTCTTGATCACAGCGCACACAAAGTGTTTGACCTTGTAGTGAGACAAACGGCACGCCGCACTCTTGGCAATTTTTGACATTAAACGTTGCTAAGCGCGTTATGGAAGGTTCAAAAAGTGCTTTGAGATTGTACGAAGGTGAGAGGCTCAAAGCATCGCTTTCACAAACATCATGACACAACGCACATTTCACACATGCTAAAGGATCAAAATCAATTTTTGAATGACGCGCATCCGAACGAAGTGCTCCTGTTGGGCAAAGGCGATAACACATCTGACACGCACTGCACAACGACATATCAAAAAGTTTCTGTGACGTAAAACTGATGGCATCGCCTTCAATCACATGATACGTATCAAGATGATCGACACGCTTTAACGCCGTGTACAAAAGCTTACGTTTATCACCAAGCTCTTTGTCTCGCAATGTGGCAATGTGCTGTGCATTTAACGAGCTCTGAACAAAACTATCGGTAGCTATTTCTACCTGACGTTCAAAATCAGCCTTAGCCCGAGCAACACCTTGCAAATTTATCGCTTTGAAAAAATCACGGCGTTGGGGTGCATTTTCAGATTTTTCAGCTTCATAAGCGCGCATCTCCATAGAGACGCGTGCAGTCTGATTGGCCGCTTCAAGCACATAATTTGCCTCTTCCACCCGCGCTTTTATTTGCGATAGGCACACTGTAGCAATCTCACAGGTATCACAATGTCCCATATCAAAAACAATGCCCTTTTTTAGTATGCTCAGTGCAATAAGATACTCTACATGTAAAGCACTCAAACAGGGAATATTTTTACGACATGAAACAAGAGAAGAGTCCTCTTCAAGAAGAGTAAAAAAGAACTCTAAGGGTGAAAAATCATCCAATGCCAACGCTTCGGTTGGACACACCCCAACACAAGCTCCACAACCAACACACAACGAAAGATTCAGTGAAGGGAGTTGTTCTGTGATGGCTATAGCGTTAGTAGGACAACTGGTAACGCAGCTTTCGCACGTGCTAAATTTACTTAACGCGCGTACACAGTGCTCAGCATTAATACGGATTCCTGCCATTATGCTGCTGCTTGAACACCCGCAAGAAATTCATGATCGGAAAGAATAAATTCAATGGCCATATCCGCAGCGTCCGCATAAAGCGGTGTGCGTGCTTCATATTTTACATTCAGTAAATAGAGTGGTGCCCACCGTATTAGGTGCGTATTTAAAAATGTGTATTCAACAGCACGTAAATCTGCAACCGCCGCTTCATCATGCTCAAACTCCGCTTTTATCTGAGCTTCGCACAAGTGATGCATAAACTCCAGTTCCACACCAATATGATCACTTGAAACCACCCGAGCCACTTCAAAATCTACCATAAAGTCGTACGCACTGTAAATATCTGTAACAGGATTAGCACCCCCGGTTTCAACCATCTGATCGTTACGAGTATAAAAAGTTTCATAAGGAATAAGATGCAAAAGTGAAAGATTAATAAAATCGGGATTCAAATGCTGCTCAAGTAAAGTGCCACTCTCAAGAGTCTTTAACATCTCCCAGTCACGAAGGTGTGGCATCAACGCTAACATCTCACTATCGGATTTAATAATGTCAAGTGTTTCAACATCAAGCTCTTGTATTAGAATTCGTGATAGTAAAGCATAGATATTACTGCGTGCCTGCGTGTGTTGCATCGTCATCATCCCTCAAAAAAAATTGAGAGATTGTAACGAAATTTCTTCAATTACTACCTTAACAATCCTGCTTGAATCACACCATGACCTCCGGTTAAGTATTCAGGATTAGTAATACCGTAAATCTGATAGAGTGTTGCGGCAACACAAGAGGGTTCAAACCAGTACGAACCTGTTTTAGGTTGTAAATACATTCGGTTGATACTATTGGTTTCATTCACCGCTGTTGATCCAACAACCCCAACATGATTAAAATAGCGCTTGCCGCCAAAAAGATACAGATTTTGCAAATTGCCATGATCCCACCCTTGTGCGCTGTTGAGATTAACATTACGGCCAAAGTCGCCCCATACAACGATATTGATCGTCTCTTCTTTGCCTTCTGCTTTAATATGTGCCATAGCAGACTCAATCGCGCTAAAAAGCGCTTCCATGCGCGTAGGATAATCGCGGGCTTCATTATGATCGTCCCAGCCGCCAAGTCCACCACTTCCTAATGAAATGACTTTGGTATCGGGATTATTTGCCATAATTTTGACCGCTGTTTCAAGTTTTTCAGCAAATGAGTTTTCTGGGTAGGTAACACTTGAGGGAGTTGATGCTGCTTTCATCTGATTGATAAAGGCATCCAACTCTACCCTTTTGTCAAAATTTTCTGCAATTTTAACGTTTCCATTACGTTTTTGCGCCAAAGAGTCCATCGCCACATCAAACAGTGCGCGCACAGAACTGTACTCTTTATACTCTTTTCCTTTTCGCTCCTCATCCGTGTAATAAAACCACTGATTCGCCGCACCACGTTCATAAGGATTATCCAACTCCGATGTCAAAGCCATCGGCCTTAAATAACTTGCAAGCGATAGATCAGGAGATGTAAAAAATTCTGATTCACCTTCCATGCTAATAAAAGGAAGTTTGCTATTTTCATCAATCATTCCCTTATTTGCAAGCACTGCCGCCAATATTGAAAAAATACCTGAACTGTCATTATCGTGAAGCACCCCACGCTGATTTTGTGATACACAAGATCCATGCGAACGATTATTTTCATTTTCACGAATTTGTGAATAACAGGTTCTAAAAATATTCATATCGCCGTTTGAGAGCATGGCCTCCATGGCCGTGCCTCCTGCTTCTTGCCAAAAGTTATTACTAGTAGGCGTGAGGCCTCGAAAATAATTATCATAACTGCTTTGTGATGCTGCTTTAATACTTTCGATATTGGTTAAATTACCGCCGAGTTCTGAAGGGCCTCCATATAAAAAAATCATTATTGTCTGCGCGGCATTTTGCTCATACACCGATGCATCAAAACTCACCTTACCAAAATCAACAGCCGCTGACGCATTTGCAGGCAACAATACAGATGCTGTACTCACACTTCCAAGTTTCAAAAAATCACGACGTTTCATTAGTTCACCTTACCCATAGTATACAGTTCTGCTAGTCTGGAAATATAATCAAAAATGCTTACTGCTGCATTTTTGCGCCCCGATAAAGGATCATCGCCATTTCTAAAAAGTTCAAATGCATAGATATATTCACCCTCTTTTAACATATGCCCTTTAAAGAAAGCCTTCTCCTCTTCTGTGGGATAACGCGAAAGTGTAGAGAGAAACAGATGCTCCATCAAACGCTCAAGCATTGCTTCATGCTCATACGCCGAAATGCCTTCAAAAATAGTGTCTGGAATCAGTTCTTCTGCTAACCATCCACTTGACCATGTGTTGTGGTAGCGAATCAATACATTTTCCCGTATTGCTTTGTGGTAGGTTAAAAACGATTGTGTATCAAGCGGCACTTCACTATATTTACCTAGCTTGTATTTCATAGGAGCCTGATTCATATTGCTTAAAGCCGTAGCAAACTGACTAAAAAATCTGCGACGGTGCTGAAAATAAATTTTTTTGCTCAGTGAGAAGAAAAGCTCTTCAGCACTTTTAAGTTTTTCGCAATCAAGCAAATAACTTTTAGATAATGCAATCTGCAATAAAATATCCTGCCAAGTTTTAGGATTGCTTGCAACAATTTTAGAAACAATTTGCGCTTGAGCGTTGGCATTAAATTCCGGAAAATAGAGTGCAACAAGACGTTGTGTAACTCCAGGAAGAAACGTTTTAGACATGGTTAAGGCTCTATAAAAATCATACCCGTTTTGTATGGTAGTACCAAAAAGTTGTAATGGTGTTGTATTGTCATTAAGGCTCACAACTAAGGTATCGTTATCCCGATCCAATTTCCAATTTTGTAATGCTTTTCCTGCAATAGGTACATGAGCATCATCAAAATCAAGCAAATAAATTTCCATCATTTCTCTGCCATTATCTTCGGGACTGCGAAAACGACGCCAGTTATCATCGCTTATCATATGTGAGAACGTACTGTATTGCACACTGTATTCATCTCTTTGATTGCGCACCAAAGCACTATAGACGCGCTCAATATTTTCAGCATGTGATGATGCCAGTTCGTAAGCCGGCGAAAACATAATGGTTGATGTCAAAACATATGCACTCCAATGATCAATATAATTTTGATCCAGATGCTCCATCACATAAAAACGCGCCAAAATACGTGAAATCTCTTCACTACCATCTGGCCACGAGGTAAAATAAAACTCCTGTTCGTCTTCTTGACCGCTATCTTGCAACCGTGCTTCAACCGCTGCCATATCGTTTTTATTGGAATGAATCATTGTTTGAATGGAAGAGATAAAGGTTCCTGAATCAATCAGTGTACGTAACTGCTCATAAGGCATACCAAAATAAAGCGTTGATAACAGTTTATCGGCAACTTTCATTTTAGCGGCATCGTCCAAAGCATTAAATTCAGAATCTGTCAAGGGTTCCAGTTTATAGTGATTCACGCTCATATGACGAGCATAGAGTGGCATGCCATCATAAGTATATGTATATTTCGATTCATTTTGTGTTGAAGAGGATGGAGTAGATGGCGTATCTATCGACGACGACTCTTCGCCCCCTCCCCCCTGACAACCGAGAAAAAAGAGTGCACTAAAGCAAAGAGAGAGTAATCTATTTTTTGACATCAAATAACCTTTTTAGAATTTAGAGGTGTCCTTTAATCTATCGTGCTTTTTATTCACAGACATGACAGCGTAACACTACTGCTAATAAAAGATGCTAAAAAAAAGAGATGTCAAAATGGTGTCAAAGCCAAAAGAAGTAATTCTTTGGCCTTGAATAGAGAAAGAAGTGTTACGATTTGATACTTACACGATACGCTTTTTCAGAAAGTGGTACCCATGGACGTTTAATGTGCGGTGGACGACGGAACTCGGAGTTTTCATCAAGTCCACGTGTTAGCTGATCTCTCCACGCTTGATACACTTTAAAATTATTTCCATAATTAACATGAATATCACCGATCTTATCACCTTTGTCTGCCGGTTCTAAAATAACCTTTTGATGCCAACAATGCATACCAGAAATTGGATCAGGATGGGTTGCAGCAACCGCATTTTGCCATGAACCGCTCAGTCCATCCCACCAGATATTGTCAGAGTCGCGGTTATAAGCGGCAAAACGTTTGCTGTGAAATGGTTTAATGCCTTCAACATAATGCAGTTTACCCTCTTTGCCATCCATCTGAATTTCAGCAGTAGGCACACCAAAACTATTAATACCGCTAGAGCCGTCATAATTTTCAATTTTAATCTGACCCGCCTCTTTACCAGCATTATCAGGAGAAGATTTCAACCATGCTTCATCATTCATATCAGCGCCATCATGAGTAAACTCAACTTTACCATCAGTAACCCCATTTGGAATCTCAACGGCATTTTTAAGTTTCCAGCGACCCCCGTGATGCGAACATGCCAATGTTCCTGGGAGTATCCCTTCCGTTGGTATTGCCATAGCAATAAAATAACCACTCTCAAGACCTGAAAGGCTATCAACAATGCGAACACGAATGGCATCGCCACGTTTAAAGCCCTGACGCGCTGCATCTTTAGTTGAAATCCAGATTGGATCATGGTTTTGCGAAATCTCCATGAGATGTTTCGAGTTAGCCGAACGGGTGTGAATGTTGTAGGGTAAACGAAACACCGTATTGAGTGCATACGAGTTCTCTTCACTCATGTACATATGATTCACGTGAGACACAATATGCGGCATTGCTTTTTTCTCTTCCTCATTGCGCGGATAAAATGGAATAGCATACTCAGGCCATTTCCATTCATCTGCCATCCATTCAGAGAAAAAGTCAAGTTTTTTATCCAACGTTGCAAAGCCTTCCATCATTTTGCCATCAATTTCAATGGCAACTGGCTCTTTATGATCTTTATATTTCCAACCGTCTTTATGTGATTTGGCATAAACGACACCGGTTTCACGATCAACCGTGATATCGTTTTTATCATATTCATGCCCATGAGAAACAATATGAGTTCCATTATCTTTGACAACACGCTCTTGCGCATTATAGATATTACTCTCTTCCATCCATGCTCCATGGTCACGCATGTATTCATATACAGGAAATTCCGAGTTTTTATACCGCGGATCACTGGTAGCTGTTTTATAAAGATTAGGAAGATTATCACCAAATGCCGCGTCATACCACTCGGCAATCGTCACCGGTTTACCCGGATGACGTTTGGATTCCCACATTTTTTTAATACCAAGTTTGCCTGTAGGATCAATATAGTTGACACACATATCAAACCAAAATTCGTTCTCTTCCCAAACTTCACCAAGACCGGCTTTAATATGCGCTTCAAGCGTTGCGCGATTTGAATTTTTGGGTTTCCATCCCGCTTTTTCAAGTGCTACACGCATAACAGGTTGACGGAATGATGTCCAACGTGCCGGCATTGTTGCTTCGGAATGCTGATCATGACGTTCGCCCGCCAAACCAACCGGAAGTACATAATCAACATACCAGTTGGTCTCAGACCATGTTGGAGAGAGGTTGAATGTCAGCTCCATTTTCTTTTCATTTTTAAGCACTTCAAGCCAACGGAAGCCATCAGGATTAATCCATACCGGATTATACATACGCGGTATCCAAACAGAAAGTTTTTGAGGTACGTTCAAACCACGTTTAATCCACTTTTGCTGCCATTCGGTATCGCTCAGCAAATGAGGTAGTAAAAATGACATCTCATACGTAGAAAGTGGCCATTCTGGTGGCCATGTCAACTCATTCCAAACATCTACTTTCGCAACACCAGCACCACGTTTTCCCTGTCCAATAGTAGCACTGCCACCTTTACCTGCAACGGAAATAACATGCCAATGGTGAAAGAACGTGCCCCCAACCGGACCAATAGCACCGCGAAGCGCCAAAGCGAGATAACCTGTACGGCCACTTACCCATCCACCACGATTACCTGCAGCAGTTGCGCGCCAGAAGTAGCTTGAAATCGCAGTACCGGCCCAAATAAACATCTCATACAATTTTTCAAGTTTATACGCTGGAACATGCGTTTCTTTAACGGTATAATCAAGTGTATAGGCTGAATAAAGCTCTTTCAGCATCTCAAGGAAACCGGCAAAATCTTTTTTCTCTGGCACTTTGGAAATGTAACCTTTTTCTACCATAAAATTAAGGTAGTTAGTATTGCGCATCATCACTTCCCAATTAATCCAACGGCGCACAAACTCTTTATTTACTTGATTCTCTTGTAACATGCGGTTGACAAGATAAAGATAAATAACTGGTTCCGTACCAGGCCATGTAGCAATCCAAAGATCCGACATACCAGCAGAGTTGGAAAGACGTGGATCCATAACAACCAAACGTGCACCTTTTTTACGTGCATCGGCTATAAAACCTGCTGATTGCTGAAAATAGTGCCCCGCATCTGCAGCATGTGAGGAATTTAAAAAGATCAGTTTTGCATTTGCCCAGTCTGGAGATGTACGGTCATCATTAGCCCACTGAATCGTTGGTGTACGGCCACCTGAAGAACAGATATTGGTGTGGGAATTAAAGGCATCCGTACCAAGCGTTTGCCATACTTGCCCGGTAAAACCGTTTTCATTGGGACGACCCACATGAAACATGACCGATTTTTTAGAAAGTTCATCACCTTTTTCAAGCGTATCCCCCATCTTTTTACCAATGGTTGTCATGGCTTCATCCCATGTTGTACGAAGCCATTTACCCTCACCGCGCGCTGATCCAGGTGCACGTTTAATTGGAAATGCCAAGCGATCCGGATCATACATTTGTGATTGTGTTGCATACCCTTTAGCACAGTTACGTCCACGTGAACCAGGATGCAATGGGTTACCCATATATTTTTTTACCGTAAAGGTTTTTTTATCAATCCATGCGGTCAAACCACATGATGCCTCACAGTTTGAACATGCCGTAGGAACAATCATGAAATCATTAACATAGATTCCATCGGGGTTCTCTTCACTGGCCACACCTTTACGTGCGATACCACCGCGTTTCCAGTCTTCACCGCTAAGTTCTTGGAAATCATCCCACTGCTCTAGAGGCGGATAGAATGATAAAGAGTCCGGAGTGCTCGTAAACTTACTCTCTTGAACAGATTCCGCAATAGCATCAGCAGTAAAAACACCTTTTGCAATCGCAGCGCCAGCGACAGTAAACGCTGCGCCTTTCATAAATGATCTTCTACTTTCTAAATACATTAATACCCTTTTACCTTAACTCATTGGTAGTAGCTGAGGAATTATCAACCACACATGTTTGACGATCCAAAGGCCGACAAGTGCCAAAACAGCCGCCAGTTTCAAGATTGCATCAGAACGACTTGCTCGTGAAAGAACAATTAACAGCATCGGCAGTAAAAATGTCATCCATTGACCAATCCAAAACAGTGTGGCATACTCACCATCACCTTTGATATATTGCAACACAGCAGCTACTTCTTCGGCCTTCATTGCACCAAAAATATACTCGGACATATAAAGAATAAAAGCAAACAGTGCGCTTAATCCCAAAATAACCCCAAGTTTACTTTTTGCTTCAAAAGAGAGTTTGTTGCCACCTAAAAGAATCATGGCGGCTGAACCAGAAAGCGTTGCTGCCAACATCATCTGAGCCGATTCGGTAGGCATCTGCCACAATTCGCGCGCAGTACATTCCGACATAAGCCCTGCCGTATATAGCGTTACAGGAATGGCCAAAATAGTGACCCATAACAACAATTTATCAAACGCCACCGTATCTTTTTTAATATAAGAAAGATAAGCCAAAGCAAACAAGAGCCCAACAAAAATCGTGGCCATCCACGCACCTACGGTAATTGCAGACGTAACGTGAGGATAAAAGAATATATGCCACATTCTAAAAGGCTGATGTAAATCTGCTAATGTAAAAAGCAAAAAGATGTGAATAAAAACAATAGAAACTACTGTAGTAGAAAAACGGAGTTTTGCTGCTTCACTAGCGTGTGTACGAAGTAGATAAAAAAGCATAAAGATCACACCGGTACCAATACTTTTTGCCCACATATTCATTGTTACTTTCCAAGGCCATACAATTCCTGGCAATCCGACATCTAAAGTGACGACAGCATGTGTCGCTGCGATTGTTTCATGTACCATTAGTGATGTCCTCCAAGCGGCATTTTGCTCGTAATTTTGTTAAACAATGAATGGCCTTCAATACGGTGTGACGCCAATGGATTAAGCTGAACATTGCCTCCACCCACATAGAAATGATGCGGGTTGGTGCCTTTTTCTGGTTTTCGAACCTGTACATTACCCTGATGATTTTGAATGTAGCGACTAATATTACTGGCAGGATCATCAAGATCACCAAAAATATTGGCTTCTACAGGACAAGCTACAACACATGCTGGCATCATAGCACTGGCAACGCGATGCGCACAATAGGTGCATTTATCGGCTGTTTGGGTCTCGGGATCAATATATATAGCACCATAGGGGCATGCCATAACACAACCCGCACACCCAATACAGCGTTCTTTATCAATATTGACAATTCCATTCTCAATATAGTGCAATGCACTTACTGGACAGATACGCTCACACGGTGCATTTTCACAGTGATTACAGCGAAGCGGCGTAAACGTACGCTTTGTTTCTGGGAATGTACCCACATCTACATATTTGACACGAAGTCTCCATGTACTTAGCGGAACTTCATTTTCCACTTTACATGCGATTTCGCATCCCTTACAACCCATACAGAGATGCAGGTCAACAAGGAAACCCAATTGCATATATTCTCCCTTACTCTTATTAAATATAACCAGACATTATAACTATAAGAAGATGCCGCTATTTACGTACTTTAAACAACATCTCAACGTGCTGATAGTAACTAAAAGAGTTTTAACTGGAACTAAAAAAAATTATATTTTTGTCACAAAATTGATAGAGTGTGTAAAAAGGAAATGATGTTTTGATTAAAAAGAAAAACTTATATAGCAGCAAAATTTTTGCTGCTTATTATATGCATAAATTTTTACGATTTCAAACGCACTCTTACTGACTGTTCATGCGCGGTAAGCGATTCAGTTTTTGCAAGAAGTGAACACGCTTCACCCAGTTCATTAATGCCTTGATGTGAAAAAGCAATAATAGATGATTTTTTCATAAAATTTTCGACACCAAGTGGTGAATAAAACTTGGCCGTTCCTCCGGTTGGGAGCGTATGGTTGGGACCGGCCACATAATCACCAATTGCTTCAGGAGTATTAGGCCCTAAAAAAATGGCACCCGCATGTTTAATAAAAGGTAGAAGATCCCATGGATTTTGTGTTACAACTTCAAGATGCTCAGGAGCAATCTCATTCATCAATGCCACCGCTTCGTTCATATCTGCTGCTACCACCACTGCCGCACGCTCTTGTATTGATTTTCGTGCAATCGCTTCACGAGAAAGTTTTTTGAGCCAATTTTCAATCTCTACCACTACAGCTTTTGCAAGTTCTTGCGATGTTGTAATCAAGATAGAACTGGCCATTTCATCATGTTCTGCTTGTGAGAGCATATCAATAGCCATATGATTGGCATTAGCACTCTCATCTGCTAAAATACCAATCTCGCTAGGGCCCGCGATCATGTCAATATTCACATCACCAAATACCATTTTTTTGGCAGTTGCTACAAAAATATTACCCGGCCCTGTAATCACATCAACTTTGGGAATCGTTTGAGTGCCGTATGCCATGGCAGCAATAGCACTTGCGCCACCTACTTTATAGACTTCGGTAATACCACAAAGATGGCATGCTGCCAAAAGTAGCGCGTTAGGATCATTGTGCGGTGTTGGCGTGCAAACGACAATCTCTTTAACACCGGCTACCTGAGCGGGTATGACATTCATCAGTAACGAACTAGGATATGCGGCTTTACCGCCGGGAATATACAACCCTGCCCGATCCACTGGCGTCACTTTTTGACCAAGAATAGTACCGTTTTCTTCCGTATCAAACCAACTTCTAGGAAGCTGCTTCTCATGATACGCCCGAATGCGATCATATGCTAAGTGCAGTGCTGATTTTAGTTCTTTATCAAGCGCTTCATAAGCTTTCTTCATCAAAGCCGTATCAATTTTGAGATCCTCTTGCTTTTTGGGTTCCCATTGATCAAATGTTTTTATGTGACGCATCAATGCATCATTTTTTTCATTTCGTATCTCATCGATAATGCCGCCAACAATTTTAGAAACATGGGCAATGTCCATTTTGCCTCGTTGCAACAGCTCATTAAAGCGCGCATCAAAATCCGTATCACTGGTAGTAACGAATATCATTTTCGTATCCTTACATGTAAGTGTTATTTTTGAAACTCTTTAAGCACAATATCGAGTGCCTCAATATATTGATCTTTCGGCAATGCACCCATAAGAGGTTGAAACATTGGTTCACCATTTTTTAAAAACCATGTTCCTGGAGTACCTGAGGTGTAAAGTTCTCTTGGAACCTCACCACGATTGGTATAGCCTTGGGCAATAATAAAATCTTTATTAAGCTTTGCTATCACTTGGGAATCAGAAAGGGTTGTTTCTCGTAAAATATCACACCATTTGCAGCCATCGGAAGTGACTAAAATCATAACGGGTTTATGCTCTCTTTTGCCACGATTAATTGCTGCGGGTATCTTTTTTTCCCAGTTTAAAGCCATACTTTCAGCTTTTTCCTTGGCTACTTTTGGTGCTATCTCCTGGGTGGGTTTACCTGTTTTTTGATTACCCTGCTGATGAGATTCACATCCTAAAAAAAGCAATGGAATAATCCATAATAGAGGCCTCATATTTTTACCTTTTTTAATATTTCTGCTGCAATCTTTGCAACATCTTTACCTTCGACATTTATCACGATATCCGCAATCTCTTTATATTCGGGCAAACGAGTATTATAAATCTCTTTTGCTTTTTCAATATCATGAAACAATGGCCGTTTTCTTAATTTTTTCTCGGCTTCAGGATGAGCAATAATACGCTGATAGATAGCATTAAAAGGTGCATCAAGCAAGATAACCGTACCGATTTTTTTAATATTCGGTACTTTATAAAATCCCCCTCCGGTAGAAATTAGAGTACCTTTAACATTTTTTTCAAGCCATTTAGCAACACGCCGCTCAATTTCTCTAAAATACGGCTCGCCTTCATCTTCAAAAATTTTTTTAATCTTGCGATTTTCCATACTTTCAATGATATCGTCGGTATCGACTGCAAGAATTTTAGTCTGTTTGACAATTTCACGAGCTGTTGAGCCTTTGCCAACACCCATAAAACCGATAAGAATGATGTTTTTCATGCCGAATATTAACATTTAAAATATAATACTACGAAATCAAAATGACTTGTAAAGCAAATTTATGAATATTTTTAATGACAAACTTAGCTGTCCCAAAGGCAGTGAAGCCTTTTTAGAGCTAGCAAAATTCAATAAGGCGCGCATCACTCTAATACGTTCTCATGAGTTTAAAGAAGGCGTATGGTACGATCAAGAAGAATACGAATGGGTAGTATTGCTGCAAGGCCATGCCACAATAGCTTTTGAGACAACTTCAATATCATTGCAAAGCGGTGATACGCTTACAATAGCACCACACTGCAAACATCAAGTCGTCTCAACATCCAAAGATGCGTTGTGGCTTGCTGTTCATATTAACTCTTAAACTCGTTAATGCGTGCCTGTAGTGATTTTGCTGTATCAAGAAGCCTTTGCAAATCTTTTTCAATATTACCTACACTATCTTGATTGGACCTAGAATGCTCATCAATTTGCGAAATTTTCGCAACAACCCACTCAATATGTGTCACCACCTCTTTTGTATCATGATACGAGCTTTTTGCCACTTCATTTGACTCATTCATAGCACTAGACGTCGCAACTATTTTAGCTTCAACATCATCAGAAACTTCACTTAATTTTTCCATCTTCTGTGCATTATCAGCCATCTTATCACTGACATCATTAATAGATTGAACAATAGTACTAACACTAATCTCAATCTCATTAAGACTTTTTTGTGTACGTTCGGCAAGTTTGCGTACCTCATCAGCAACAACGGCAAATCCACGTCCATGCTCACCCGCTCGTGCCGCTTCAATGGCAGCATTAAGTGCTAATAAATTGGTTTGATCCGCAATATCTTTGATAACACTCAGCACATTTTTCACTTGATCGGCATCTTCTCTTAAATGCAAAAGTTGCTCTGAAAGTTCATTTTCAACTTCGACATAGTTATGAACTTCTCCAAAGAGTACATTCATTGAATCACGCGCGCTGCCAAGGCCATTGCTTGCATCCATGACATTTTGCTGCGTACGTTCTGTAACCAAAAGTGTTTGATTTAAGATATCGGTAATAGATGCCGTACGCTGCGTTGTTTCCGATACGATGGCACGTTCTGTTTCAACGCTCTTGCTAATACGCTGACTCGCGGTGGCAATATCTGATGCAATTTTTTCATTTGCACTTCCAAGAACTTTGACTTCATTAACCGTCTCCTGCACCATAAATACAAAATTATTAACCGCCATTGCCGCATCGGAAAATTCGTTTCCTTTGCTTGTATCCAAGCGCTTTGTAAGATCTTTATCACCATCTACCAAGTCACCAATACGATCACGCAACCCTTGAAGTGGAGAGAGAATTTCTTTAGAGAAAAAGACACTTGCCGCCACAATAAACAAAACGGTCAAAACAAGAAGCGAAATAAGCAATGTCGTGCGTGTTGCAGCAATTTCAGCATCATTATCATCAAGTGAAATAACTAAATCCATTACTCCCAATATATCATTTTCAGCAACATTGGCATGGCAAGCCAGACACTCAGCTCCTGCCTTTAAGGGTTTGAGTAAACGAATCGTATGCCCATTATTCTGACTTTCGATCATGCGATCTTGCTGCAATTTAAAAACTTCCACAATCAAAGGATCTTGAGTAAAAGGCTCATCGGGAGCAAAAAGTTCAATCACCTGTTTAGATTTAGCAATCTTTAACGATTTAATTCCATCAATTTTACTGGCATCATTAACATTTTTTATGACAACAGCAGCATCACCGGCGAACATGCTTTGACGCAACGTTTGAAAAATTGACTCAGAAACCATAACCAGTGCATCTTTAGCTGTTTTATTAGAGAGCTCATTCAACGTTAAAGAGAGATAGTAATTTATCCCCAATACACCTATGATACTAATAATTAGCGTCGAAAAAATAATACGCGATTTAACTGTTTTTAGCATGAGTGATATCATCCTTATACGTTACATAATTTTTTATTCTACCGTAAATTGATCACCTTTTTGGGGATTTTTAATGACTTCATCCCCGTTTTTAAATTGAAATGCTACCGTACAAGGCTTACTCGGATTTTTTGTATCAACCGTCACGACACTAAAGTGCAAATGCGGTCCACTTGAATAGCCCGTATTTCCAGAATAACCAATTAATGCTCCCGTTTCAACGGTATTGCCAACAGAGACTACTGCCCCATGCTGCTTGAGATGATAATAATACCCGAGTGTTTTATCTTTATGTTCAATAATCACATAGTTTGCACTACTTCTAAAACGTCTTTCAAATCCTCCTTGATTATTACGCTCTTCTATCGCGACTACCACGCCGCCGCGCGCTGCATATATGGGGGTTCCAACTGGCACTGGAAAATCCACTGCATGCTTATTTTTATGAGACATTGTTCCAAAAAAACCTTGCGAGACCCTAACAGCACTTCCTTTTTTAAACGGGAGCTTATATAAAGTACCATCTGCTCTAGCATTCATGGAACCCATTACCCAACCATATGTTGCTTGATAAGAAAAAGGTTTATAACGATTTTGAAACATTAAATTTGCCACGGGCAATTCACTTTTAGCAGGTAACTCAAATCGACAAGGCTGTTTACAATCAGATGTGAGATTTTCTAGACTTTGAAATCCTAATGTCAACGTCACACGAAACGTATTATCATTGCGAGCAAAGAGTCGGTATCCTTCTGCTGTTTTTTCCGATGAAACATATACGTTTTGACGCCGTGATGGCGTGCTTTGGCGTAACATACGCTCCAATTCACTCTTTTCAAGAACCCGCAAATTTTCTTGATATGCGGCATACTCTTCTGCCAGCTCCTCACGACTTCGTTTCTCTATCGCAGCGTCATGACGCATGCGTTCCAAAAGATCAATTCGAAAATTTTTACGAATATGCTCATAGTAATCCAGCATCTCTTGACGTAGTGAAGGTTGCAATTCAAGATCAATTTGCATGAGCTTTGCTAGTTGTGCGCGATTATCATTAACAATGCACTTTTTAATCGAAGTAGCATACAACCTTTTCAAATGCTCTGAAAGATTTTGACAATGGCGTAATCCTTTAAGATATGCTGTTTTCAGTGCTAAACGTGAATCATCATTACAAACAATAGCATTATCCAGGGCAAATCCTGTATCAAACACCTCTTTTTTACACTCTCGCAGTGCTTCATAAGGTAAGGTTGCACAGGCTTCTATCTTTTCATACGGCTGAGCGGCATCATGTTCAATCGCTTTTGCCAATTGCACAAATGTTTTGGGCAGCTCTGCTGCAAACAAACTTATATGTAATATCACAGTAATAATCACAACTTTAAGCATATACCATCCAAATTTCGTATCAATTCCTAATAGAATCATAATAGCAAAAGCTCTATAATTTGCATATTATTAATGAGGATGAAATATGGCACAAAAAATCTTGGATATTATTGAACCAGGCGTTGTTTGGGGTGATGATCTTACCAAACTTTACACTATTGCAAAAAAAGAAGGCTTTGCCCTTCCTGCCGTCAATGTCGTAGGATCAGACTCGGTTAATGCCGTATTAGAAGCCGCTTCAAAAATCAACTCTCCTGTCATCATTCAGTTTTCAAACGGTGGCGGTCATTTTTATGCAGGTAAAAATCTTGATAATAGCAACGAACAAGCCGCCATTGCCGGAACCATAGCAGGAGCCATGCATGTACACCAAATGGCAGAGCTTTATGGTGTTGCCGTCGTACTTCATACCGATCATGCAGCACGCAAACTGCTGCCATGGATTGACGGGTTGCTTGATGCCGGAGAAGAGTTTTTTGAAGCTTATGGCAAACCGCTTTTTAGTTCTCATATGCTGGATCTTTCTGAAGATAGCCTTGAAGAAAACCTCTCTACATGTAAAGAGTATTTTAAACGCATGAGTAGCATTGGTATGCATATTGAAATTGAACTGGGTGTCACAGGTGGAGAAGAAGACGGTGTGGACAACAGCAATGTTGATAACGCCCTGCTTTACACACAGCCTGAAGAGGTTGCCTACGCTTATGAAGAGCTCTTGGCAATTAGCCCTAATTTTACCATTGCCGCATCTTTTGGTAATGTGCATGGCGTTTATAAGCCCGGCAATGTGGTACTGACACCAAAAATTCTTGATAATTCCCAAAACTATATTCAAAACAAATATCAAACAGCACAAAAACCTGTCAACTTTGTATTTCATGGCGGATCAGGCTCTTCATATGAAGAGATTCGTGAAGCTATCAGCTATGGTGTTATTAAAATGAACATTGACACCGATACACAATGGGCCACCTGGGAAGGTGTTAAAGAGTATGCAGAAAAATATCACGACTACTTACAAGGCCAAATCGGTAATCCCGAAGGCGAAGACAAACCTAATAAAAAATATTATGATCCTCGAAAATGGTTACGTGCCGGACAAGAGTCCATGGTAGATCGCGTTATCGAAGCTTTTAAAGACCTCAATGCAGTAGATCGAAACTAAAAACGACGCGCTTATAATGCGCCGTTTTTAGAGGTACCTCTATATCATTTTTTTATAACGATACCGCTCCATCATACTTTCATTACCAATAACGCCGCCGCTGTGTACATACAGCATCGGTATCTTTTCAATAAGATTTTTATGCTCATCAAGTGCTTGCCACATTGGCGGAGCATATAACAGATCAAAAAGAATTCCGGCATTTTCCAGTTCTTGGTTTATCTTTAAAAACTCTGGATAGGGCGTTCCAAAACGATACCGTTTGGAAGTCGTAAGCAGATGCAGATTTGATGGCAACACACCAAAAGCCTGCATCTGTTTTTTAAGATAGCTGCTATCGCCCACACATGCCGTAGTATAAACATTGCCCTTATAATGTTTTGCAAGATAATAGGCCGTTGTGCCTGTACCTGACGGGGTTGCAAGATTAAGATGTTCGATGCCTTGCTCGTTTTTAAACATCTCAATCTCTTGCACCAATACCTTAACGCCTGCCTCGGCAATAGGATCTGCTCCCCCTTGAGGGATCAGCAGTTCACGCTCATTTAAACGAAAAAACAATTTAGAAATTTCCATCTCAAAATCTTCTGGCAAAATTTCAATGATTTTCATTCCAAGTTCTAATGAACGTGCCAGATTGCCGCAAGGATTTTGCTTTACATGTAAAGGAAGCGTTTTACAATAATAGGTAAACGTCCATCCTTTACTATGGGCCAGATAAGCAATAGAGAGCATGGCATTTGATTGTGTTCCGCCATAACTAATTAGATGATGATAATGGGAGCTTGGAAGCTGTAAAAGAGAAAAAAGTTTTCGGTATTTATTACCGCTTAATAGATCGTGAATCGTATCATCGCGTTTAATATAGTAGTCTCTGCCGCGAAAACGCAATGGCGTTACGGCAGAGAAAGGGTGCATTATTTTGCGTAGCTAATTTTTGCGTTTTTCTTAAGTTTTTCAATTTTTTCTTGAAGCTGTGATTCAAATTTTTGTGATTTTAAACGCTGCTCGATAAAGCTGCTAACTTCGTCGTATCCAACTGTTTTAGCATCTGTTTTATCTTCAAGATAAATAACATGATACCCAAACTGACTCTTAACAGGCTCGGTAGTTATGGTACCTTTTTTCATAGCAAATGCGGCATCATTAAACGAAGGCACCATTTGACCCTGAGCAAAGAATCCAAGATCACCACCTTTTGAAGCGCTTGGACCTGTCGAATCAGCTTTAGCAATTTCAATAAATTTTTCTTTTAATTTATCGCCTTTCATACCGCTCATACGGTTGATGATTGCTTTGGCTTTTTCTTCAGTCGGTACCAAAATATGGCGCGCATGTACTTTTTCTTTTTCTACAAATTCATCTTTATTAGCATTGTAGTAGTCTTTTTTCTCTTTTTCGCTCACGCTAATTTTGGCCAGTTCTTTCTCTTGCCATACTTTGCCCGCTAATTGTTTTTCAAGACGCGCTTGTACCTCTTTCATCTCATTTTTATAATCAGAAGAATCCATAATGCCATTTTTCTTGGCATCTTCAAAAATAAGTTCTTGTGTGATCATACCGTCGATGATACGCGTACGCAGTTCATTTTGCTTATCTGCTGGAAGTGACGAGAAGCGTCCTTGAGTTCCTTCCATCAATACACGATTGACTTCTTCGGAATCGATAGTGGTACCGTTAACTGTTGCAACTGTGGAAGCTGACGCCAAAGTTGACACAACGGCAGCAACAGCAAGTGATTTTAAAACTAATTTCATTAGGTTCCTTCTTTGTACTAGTTATTGCACAAAATTATAGGAACCAAAGAACAACGGAAGATAAATACTACACACCCGCTTTATCATACTTCTTTTGCAAGTAACCGTGAATGGTATGCAATAGCAGCTCCTTATCAATCGGTTTCGGAAGGTGCGCATCAAGTCCGGCCTTCATGATACGTTCACGATCCCCTGAGAGGGCATGAGCCGTTAGTGCAATCACTGGTGTGAAAGGGCGTTTTTCATGCGCATTAATCTCTTTGATTAAGCGATTCGCCGTTACGCCGTCCATAACCGGCATATCAATATCCATAAGTACAATATCAAAAGTATCTTTTATATAGTGGTCCACCGCAATTTGCCCGTTTTCAGCCGGTGTCACCTGATAATGTTCTTGTTTCAAGATGGTTTCAATCAACTTAAGATTGATTGGATTATCTTCGGCAACGAGGATTCTGATATCATCATAATTTTTATTATCATAACTTTTCTCAATTTTATGCACACCATCATCTGGAATATTATCCCAGAGTATCTGCAAGGTATTATAAAGTTTTCGAGGCAATATTGGCAACGTTATGAAGGCATCAAACAGTTCGCGGTATGATGAGAAAAACATTGCGCTGGATGTTGGAACAACAGGAATCAATTTCAGTTTTGAAAACGAATTTCTAATGGAAGAAATGCGTTTTTCAGTGATATGGTCTGTGAGTAAAAATAAGAAATCAACCTCTTTTAAAAGCGGTGTCGCCAAACCGCTAATCTCTACAGCACTCACATCATATTCATCCAGATAGTTTTTGATCAATTTGAAGTGTGGCGTAAGACGATGATCTTCTACCCAAATAGCGGCCTTAGTATGACTGACAACATCCAAAGTATTTTTTTCATTGACAGGCGCAGTAATGGTAAAAGAGAAGCGGCTTCCTTTATTAACTTCGCTATACAGCATCAGTTTCGAGTGCATCATCCCAAGCAGACGATGGGCCAAAGTTAAACCAATGCCTAGGCCATTGATACCACGTTCACGATTTTCCCATGCAGCGGCAAAAGGACGTAGTAGTGTTATACGACGCTCTTGAGGAATGCCTGATCCTGTATCCGTTACCACAAACTCAATATCTATATGATTTTTTTGATGCCCTTTGATTTTAATTTCAACATAGACATTACCGCCGCTTGGCGTAAACTTGATGGCATTATCTACCAAACTGGTCAGTACCGTTTTGATTTTAAGATGATCTCCGGTAAGAGATTTCGGTAGATGCGGATCAATCATAAACATTAATTGAATTTTTTTGCTTTCGGCAGTTTTTTCAAACAATTCCGCCAGCTCTTCAAACTCTTTAATAGGCCGATAGATACCCGCATTGAGTTTCATCTCGCCACTTTCAAGCTCCATCAGCTGTAATAAGTTGGCGATTTTTTCCATCATAGAAGAGCTACTCTTCTCAATCATATCAAGATATTCGTTTTGCTGATTATTTAAAGCCGTATGTTCAAGCAGATCGGTATATCCGATAATCGCATTCATCGGCGTGCGAAATTCGTGTGAAATACTATGCAGAAATTTTTGTTTAAACGACTCAAAATATTGCTGTGCCTGACGAGCACGATCCATCATGGTGGTGTCACGCAACATCACGATAAAATAGGAGTATCCATCAATGCGGTTATGCTCAACTTCCATCGTATAGATCTTAAGCAAGGCATGTGGCACATTGATTTTGACCTTGGTCTCTTCAATACCGACGATGCGTTCACACCAACCGTCGCTTTTACCTTTAAAATAGGGTTGTTCATCTATAAAACTGTCATTAAGCCCTGATGTTTTTTTCAAAAGCTCCTGAAGATTTTCAACTTCAAAAAGTTTTAACGCTGCTTCATTACATGCAACAATCTTTTCAGATTCATTTAAAAAGAAAAGTGGGGTTTTTTCCAGATGCGAGAATGACAAAAGCACTGAAAAGTGGGTTTTCGTGTTTTGTTGAAATTCGGTAGTGTAATGCATATTATTATTTTCCCATGTCTAAATATTTTTTTAAAATAAGCTCTAGCATATCACGTGATAGCGGCTTGGAGAGATAATCATCGAGTCCGGCAGCTAAAAACCGCTCCCTATCACCTTCTAAGGCCAAAGCTGTTACCGCTACGATAGGCATAAAAAGTGTTGTATCACGACGATTTTGCTTAATACGGCGTGTTGCTTCTATACCATTAACAATAGGCATATCAATATCCATAAATACCATGTCAAAATTTTCATCTTCAGCCAGCTCTACTGCTTCTTGGCCGTTTGAAGCAAGCACGGTTTCAATACCGTACCCCTCAAGCAAGAGCCGCATCAGGTCTTGATTAATACGATTATCTTCAACCACCATAACTCTATAGTGTTCACGGTGTTCGCTATTAACATGCCAATCACCTTGCGAAGCATCAGAGAGCGGGATGGTAGCATGAAGTGTTGCGGCGCCATTTCTGTTATCGGAAAATGTTAATCGTCCTTCTAACAGTTCGGTTAATTTGTGCATCAAGGTCAATTCATCACGCTTGGGGTTGATTACCGTATTTGAAATTGTGATTTCAAAATTAATAAGCCTTGCATCAGCAACAGCGCGCTTAATATCAAGTGAGACTATGGCACCTTTTTGCGCAATGGATATGGCATAACTTAGCATAGCGAACAAGAGCTGTTTAAGCTTTTTAATATCGCCTTCAACGCTCTCGGGAATTGTATCGTCGCTGCTATAGGCAAGCTCCAGATTTTTATCAAAAGCTTTTTGCTCAAACGAGGCCACCAGTGTTTTCATCTCTTGATCCAGATATACCCCGCCAAGAGCCGATTTACCTACTGCAGTTTGTAAACTTTGACTATCAATAAGGTTCTCCATATCGGCAATGAGTCCTTGCGCCGAAAGGGAGACCTGTTTGAGATAGGCTTCTTGCGTCTCATCCAGATGCGAACGCTGTAATAAGTTTACAAAACCTACAATATTTTGCATGGGTGTTCGAAACTGCATTCCGATTTTACTAATAAGTTCTCGTTTTTGGGAATCGCTAGTAATGAGTTTGGCCTGAAGATCATAAAGGCCTTCAGAGGATTTAATCGTAATATAATAAAGTGTGGTGTTATTGTGATCAAGCGTAGTTACATGTAAGAGCACATGATGCACTTGTTGTTGCGCATCAATATAACGTACACCGTAGCCCTTGGGATGTACCTTTTTAATGTAGTTGAGCCAGACAATATCGTTTTCTGATACCATCCCCTCTTCTTCATCAACAAAAAGCTTTTGCAATGTGCCATAGCGTTGTGTAAACGTATCAAGCGAATCAAATCCAAAAAAATTCAAAAACCGGTTGTTAGCGCCAATGCATCCGCTCTCTCTCGTATAAAACAAAATGGCATCAGGGCTAAGATCTAAAAGACGATAATAGAGCGCTTTAGAAATACACTCCTCAGCCGGTTCTTCTTCTGGTACACCTTTTAAACGTTTGATCCACTCTTCCCACTGCATACAAACTCCTCAATCGCAATTATTTTAGCATAAGAGCTCTTGAAAAGCTCAATTGAACAACAAAGAATCAAACTTTTCTACACACTTTTGAGTGTTATGATGTTAAAATGCGAAAACTTACAATACAAGCCATCTGAATGAAAAAAGCCACAAAAAAAGAGATTGAATCCATACGCAACGCATTGTTAGAGCGTTATTCTAAAGCCGTAACGGAATTACATTACCGCAATCTTTATGAATTGGTCATTGCTGTAGCGCTTTCGGCACAATGCACCGACAAGCGCGTCAACATTATTACTCCCGCTCTTTTTAATACTTATCCTGATGTCAATGCTTTGGCACAAGCTGATATTGAAGCGGTTAAAAGTATCATTCAAAGTTGTTCATTTTTTAACAATAAAGCAAAAAATATTATGGCCATGGCACGCCGTGTTGTAGAAGTTTATAATGGCGAAATACCCCTAAGCGAAAAAGAGTTGATGACACTGCCGGGTGTGGGACAAAAAACGGCGCATGTCGTTATGATTGAATATACTGGTGCCAATTTAATGGCAGTTGATACACATGTCTTTCGTGTAGCACACCGTTTGGGTCTTAGTGATGATGATACGGCGCTCAAAACCGAAGCCACTTTGGTCAAAAAATTTAAAACAGAGTTGCATCAGCTCCATCAGGGTATGGTACTCTTTGGACGTTATATCTGTACGGCCAAAAATCCAAAATGTGATAGCGACTGTTTTTTACAGCCCTTTTGCAAAAGCAAAGAGAGTTTTAAAGCACGATGAAAAAAACCTTACATGTAAGCATAATTTTTTTAATAACGCTGCTCTTTTTTAGCAGTTGTGTCAATCGCCGCGGTATCTCGGCTACGTACTACAACTCTTGTGAAGAGTATTATGATTATCAAGGCTATTACCATAAAAAATGTGATGACAATCTTATTGATTTTGGTACAAAAGAGCCTGAAGATCCCAAACCCTGGTAATTATTTTAAAGCAATAAACGTAGCAAAATTGGCCCAACGAAACAAGACTTCGCAGTGACGAAATCCATTGCGCGTTGCCATTTTGATATTTTCAGCTTCACTATAGGGTATTAAAACATTTTCCAAAGCTTCACGTTTATGCATAATTTCATATGTACTATACCCCTGTTCTAACTTAAACGCATGATAAATATCAATCATCTTTTTATTAAGTGCTCTATCATCGCTAATCACTTTTTCGCTAAATACAAAAATACCATCATCTTTTAAAGCCGTAGCAATATGACGTACCGCTTCTTCGCGAATAAGCGGCCTAATAAACTGCAAGGTATAATTTGAGATTACAGCGTCGCATCGTTGCAGTTGATAGGTTAAAATATCGGCTTCTTCAAGCAAAATCGATGAACCAAATACCTCAATTTTGCGCTGGGCTTGCTGCAGCATCGCTTTGGCATTATCAATTCCAATCAGCTCTGCACTCACCTTAAGATCACGTTCAATTTCCAGCAGTGTCGTAGCAGTAGAACAGCCCAGATCATAAAGGCGCCCTCCTTCACTCAGATACTCTAAAACAAGCTGTTTCGTCAGTTGTAACGATGTTTTGTAAAAGGGAACCGAACGCTCAAGCATATCGTCAAATACGGCAGCAACATCGGCATCAAACTCAAACTGTTTGGCTATGGGTTTTTCAAATACCTTATCTTTCATACCTGCAATTGTACAGCAAAATGGGATCACGATTTATGATCTCTTTTCTCTTTTTGACTTTTACCCTTTACATATACTGTGTTTTTTGAATATACTTAAGAAATAACAATCACATTATGCAAGGACAACTTATGCGTAACAGAAACGGCTTTACCATCATTGAACTCATCTTCGTTATCATCATTATTGGTGTGTTGGCAGCCACGGCTATTCCAAAATTTAAAAATCTCAAACAGAGTGCCGAAGCCAATAATGCCATTAAGATAGCGCAAGATGCTTTTTCGGCGATTCCATCAACCTATGTCAACATTGTTGATCTGGAAGAAGATGCCACACCTGCAACCGTAACGCTTGGAAGTCTTATCAATGTTAGCGGCAAGAATTGGACTATGAGCAGTGGAACAGGCAATGGACAAACTATTACCTATAACGAAGGCGGATCGAATATTGTCTTACTAACATTTAACGCTGTAGATCGCAACGTGACACTTAGTATCACTTGTGCTAATTTTGCTGACACTGAAACACAGGCAAAATGTACAAAAACACTAGGTGGAGCAACTATTAGCCAATCAGCTAGTTTTTAATGCATAAGAGCGCCTTTTCACTTCTTGAACTTATCTTCACGATTGTTATCATAGGAGTGTTGGCATCGGTTGCCATCCCAAAATTTTCCGGTCTTAGCGATAATGCCAAAATCTCCGCCGAGCTTTCCACCGCCGCATCAATACAGGTATCTATTGATGCGTGCCACGGCGAGTGGATCATCAATGAAGGAAGTTTTGAATGTGGATCACTCACGATTACACCTGCTAATGTTGCGACATTGATGTCGGCTTCAGGATATCCGCTTTCACTTGATAGTGGCGGTATTTTGGATGCCATTTTAAAAGTACCACCCCAAGGCTGGAGTAAAGATGGCACCCACTATACAGGTCCCGCTACCGACCCTGCCAAAGGGGCTACATGTAAGGCGAACAAACCTTGCAAAACAAAACATTGGGAGTATGATTCTACCACGGGTGTTTTTGAGTTAAAATAGTGGCAGTTTAAAAATCATTACGTTCTATTTGTGAGACCGTTCCACTTAAAACTTGATCCCCATTAAACATAAAATAATCCCCGATGGCAAGTTCATAATCACCGCTCGTAAATGTGGTTGTAAACGTGTATCCATCCGCCGTAGCGTAATCAATGCTGCTGATCACATTGGTTTCCTCATTATTGATACTCACAACATATTCCTGCACACTCCATGTTCCTGAAAAAGAAGCTTCGGCAGATTCATAACGAAATCCATTTGAAGAGAATGTAAGCACACCGCTATCTGCACTGTTGAGATGAATACGCGCATGGGTGAGATTATATTTACTCAACAACAAAGAGGGCTGCGACACATACGTATCCTTGCGCTCATCATTATTGACACATCCAACAAATATCAATGCTACCAAGATGTTAAAGATAAAACGTTTCATTCTCATCATATCTCGTTAATTTTATGGATAATCCAAAAGCCAAAGCCAAGCACTATCGTTGAGATGATTGCAATAGTTATTGTGCCTGCTTCATGTTCCATCTGTTTTCCTTACAGCCCCATGGCATCAGCCATAGACCACATCGGCAAAAATATCCCCAGTGCCAAAACCAACACAAAGCCGGCAATTGCAGCTATGAGAATTGGCTCTATCATCGAGGCTACGTTATCAATAATGTTATCATATTTGTCATTATAATATTTGGTGATCTTATCAAGCATCTTGTTTAAGGCTCCGGCATCTTCACCCGCTTTAAGCATCTGCAAAATCATGTTTTCAAACATACCCGATTCTTCAAAGCCCTGATGCAATGATTGTCCCCCTTCAATCGCATCAATAATTTCACCAAAACGCAACTTCATATAGCGATTGTCAACCACACCAACTGCCGCTTTAAGTGCATCAACAATTGGAATACCGGCATGAATCAGGACATTAAAAATATATACAAAACGCCCCATCATGGCATAACGGGTCACTTTGCCTACAATGTAAATTTTTAACAGCCATTGATCCGATTTGAGTGCCCACTTGGAATTCTTTTTGTACAGATACATGTAAGTTCCCACCAAGCCCAAAGCGCCAGCAAAAATGTATGGACCGTAATAGGTTAACGCATACTCAATCCACAACAATAACTTTGTAGGAAACGGCAGTTCGGCTCCGCTTTGAGCAAAAATTTCTTTAAACTGCGGCACCACAAAGGTAATAACAACACCAAAGGCAAACGCCATGGCTATAATTGTAAAAAGGGGATAGCGTGTCGCTTTTTTGAGTTTGACACGATTGTCATGAATCGCTTGCAAGATATCGGCGAGTTTAGTAATGGACTCGGCAAGCGTTCCCGTTTGCTCTCCCAAGTAGATCATTGATAAGCTCAAATCACCAAGCTGATACCGATACGGCTTAAACGCATTGGTGAGCGACTGCCCCCCTTCAATATCTTCAAGAACCGAACTCATAATCGCATTTAGCATGGCATCATGTGTTGATCGGATCACCTCAGAAAGGCACACATTAATGGGCATTCCCGCATCAAGCATTACCGAGAGCTGACGCAACACAGAGACATAATTTTCGATGTTTGCCCGTTTACGTTTAATGGGATCGTTATGGCGCTCAATCATCTTTTTAACTTTGAGTTTAAAAGGTTGTGGCACCTCTTTAAAACGCATGGCAATGCCCAGCTCTAATTTATTAAAGCCTTTCATTGCATCGAGTTTGTTTTCCGCCTCGATAACGGTCGTTCGTTTGTATTCTCCTCGACGATAATGCACTTCAAAAAATTTCATGACATTATGCGCGGGTAACGCGCAGAACCTCTTCAAGTGGAATAATACCCTTAAGCGCTTTGCTTAATCCATCACGCACCATTGGAGTAAAAACTCCTGCTTCCTGAGCCGCTTTAGCCACTTCAAACTTGTTAGCATTATTGGAAATCATCTGAGAAATTTTGTCGTTGACTTGTAAAATCTCAACAATCATAATACGTCCCGAAAAACCTGTCATATTACATTTTGGACACCCTTTACCTTTAAAAAAGAGTGGATTTTCGGGTAAATACTCTTCAACTTGTTTCAAAAGATTTTGATGTGGCTTATACTCACTTGAGCAGTGTGCGCAGTTGCGGCGCACCAGACGCTGCGCAACAATTGCCAATAACGCATCGGAAATAAGATAAGGTTCTAGCCCCATCTGTACCATACGGCTAATTGCGCTGGGCGCATCGTTGGTATGGAGTGTGGAAAAAACCAAGTGCCCTGTTAGTGATGCTTGTGCAGCAGCGCCAAGTGTCTCTTTGTCACGAATTTCGCCAACCATGATAATATCGGGATCCTGACGCAAAAAAGATTTGAGTGCTTCATAAAATCCAAATCCCACCTTTTCATTCACCTGAACTTGCTGTACCAGTGGCAATTGATACTCAATAGGATCTTCTACGGTCAGCACTTTATTTTCAAGACTCTTAATTTCGTTAAGCGCCGCATAAAGCGTTGTCGTTTTACCGCTTCCCGTTGGTCCGGTAATCAAGATGATGCCAAAGGGTGCTTGAATAATGGATTCAAATACGGCAAGATTATTATTTTCCAATCCAAGATCGTTCAATTTTAAAAGGATCTTTTGCTGATCCAAAATACGCATGACTATCGATTCGCCATACAGTGTTGGGGTTGTAGAGAGACGAAAATCATATTTACCTTTGTTGATCTCCATTTCAAAACGTCCGTCTTGAGCCTTGCGACGTTCGGAAATATCAAGATTCCCAAGAATTTTAATCCGCGAGGCTAATGCATTGTAGATCATCAGTTCAAATACAAAAATCTCATGTAAAACCCCATCCACACGACATCGCACCGAGACCTCATGTGCATCAGGTTCAATATGGATGTCACTGGCATTACGCACAATGGCATCTTGAACAATCAAACGAATCAGCCGCATCACCGCGCTTTCGTCGCTATCGCTTTTATACCCCTCTTCGGAAATTTCGCGTTTAACCTCTTCGGCAATCGTTTTGGTATTTTGAATAATCTGAATACGCTGGAAAATATTGCGCACATCTTCATCCAGCGCCAAATAGAGTTTAACAGGCTTGGAGATTGTAATACGCTCTAGCGCTTCGAGTGCATCATAATTTAAAGGATTGGATGTGGCCATATAAATGTATTCGTTGTCTTCGCGCAGCGGAATCGCTTCGGCACTCTCTAGCAAATGAAAAGGGTAGCGTCCTATCAGTTTAAAGTCGAGTTCCTGACCGTAAATATCAATAAACTCGATATTCATCTGCGCAGAAAGTTCCCGTGCAATCTCTTTATAAGTAACGTAGCCTTCGGCAATCAGCACTTCACCCAGTTTTTTAGAAAAGTTGGACTCTTTTTGCAGTTTCAGCGCATGCATCAACTGATCGTTGTCAATCACCCCTTTTTCTACCAGCAAATCTCCAAGTCTGACGTTTTGTTTAATCATTATCGGTACCTGTGCTCTTGTAATATCCCCGCATCCGTAGTAATATCGATGGCAAGTTTATTTTTTTTCTCTTTATCAATATAAACCCGATAGCGCGTGTGATCTTGCTCTATTATTATCTCTTTTGGATGATTCGAAACTTCTTTATAATGGCCATCACGTATGGCACTAAAAACAATGCTTAGGGGATGATCTGCTACCGGTAGTGCCAGTGTTGAGATATCGGTATCATCATACATGTACTGCAGTATCAGACGTTTTTGCAACAAGATTGAGGTAAAAAGTGCCGCATTCGTACGCCCTTCATCTGTGGTATAAAGACGACTTTGTATTAACCCAAGCATGTCAATGTAGTCTGCTTTTAAACAAGCCATGCCAATGAGCGAAATAAATTTTTCATCTTTTTCACCGCGTGAGAAAAGTGCTTTTCCAAGATGACAAGCTTTTTTGTACTCTTCAAAACTCCCGTTTTGATAGGCTTTTACAAAAGCCTGATAATCATCATTTGCATAAACCATGGACAACACTCCCAAGAGTATGATAAAAGCGCGCATCTACTCCTCCTCACGCCATGTCATCAAGAGTACCTCGGCCGCTTGCGAGTGTTTATTGGCAAGATAAAGCTGCAAAATCTCTTTGGCACGTCTTTTATTGCCGCGCGCATATTCCGATTTGGCATACATAATCCATGCCGCATCCAACTCTTTATCAATCATGTTTGCTTTTTTTGCCCACAGTGAGGCTTTGGGATAATCGCCAATATCATATTGAAACTGTGCAATTTTCAGTGCCAAATCATATTTTGGTTCGCGCGTATATTGCGTTAACATCGAATCGAGCGTATCCATTCTTTTGGTATTCATCCTCACGGTTTTTGCACTCTCATCGTTGTTTACATGTAAGGGTGTTTTATCTGTTTTTGGAGTTACGGCGGCTGGCTTTAGCGGCACTGTTTTGGGTGTGGGCGTATCAGATACTAAGGCTTGCGGCGTTTTTTTGGCGCGGTAATTTGATAGATAATCCTCATCCACTTTCAGTTCATAAGCAACATCTTTACGCATCGCAGATGATGATGCCATCGTCATAGGCGCCACAGAAGAGCTTGTTGCATGAGGCTTTGGCTGCTTTGGCGTATGCACATCATCGGCAGCTTCTGGCGCTTGAGATGCCACGACTACATGTAAAGATGATGATGGCTCAGGTGCGCTGCTCGATGCCAATACCAACCAGAGTGTTCCCCCGAGTACCATAGCTCCTAATGCAGAAAAACCAATGGATTTGAGTATCCGTTTTTGGTGGTAACTTTTGCAGCGCTTTTGCAGCGATTCAAAGGTATCATGCATCAATACAACCTAAATCAATAGCCGCCATCGTGACCACACATCGGTTTGGGGTAACATAGGCATCGTAAGCATGCTTTTTCGCATAATCCATTAACATAAAGATCCGTTTGAGCATCTGCTTTACCATCCGAAAATTGCCCTGTGTGTAATGTGCAATTGCTTGCAACTGCTTATCCATAAAAAGATTGCCAATATCACCAAGCTGATGACGCAATAACTGCGATTCAACATAGTTTTTAATCTCATCGGATTTAAGCACTCCCAAGATAACAACACGATGCTCTCGTGAAGCAAAATGGGGTTTTTTCAAAATAGCTTCACCTTCATTTTGATGCATTGAAAGTACAAAACGAAACTGATTGCTATCGTTAAGAATACGGATATATTCCAAAACACTCTCGCCAAGCAGTTGCGCTTCATCAATCATGATAAGATGCGGCGTTGCACCATAAAGAGTCATAGCACGTTCTTTGAGTTCACTAAGCTGTAGCGCTCTACGCTCCTCCTGCATGCTTTTGCTAAGCAAAAAATGCAACAGCGCTTCGGGAGTATCAAAAGGCTCTTCGGCCATAATAATCCGGCGTTTTGATGTAAAGCGCTCTTTGAGGCGATGCAACATGTAGGTTTTACCTACGCCCGGATTACCCAGCAAAAACAGCATCCCTACACGATTCTCTTCAATAATATGTTCCAGTGCATTTTGGGCAAACTCCGCACTCATAGAATCAAAATAGTCATCACGTGAAAAAGTGGTTTCAAAAATATTGGCCGCTTCTTCAAAACTGCTCATTATAATGCTCCATCAAGACGTTTTTCAACGGTATCAATTGAAGGAAATTCATTATGGCGAATAATTTTTGGCGTCACAACAATAATGAGCTCAACTTTATCCGTTTCGATGCCGCTATGACGAAACAATCCGCCCAAAATAGGAATAGCTCCCAAAATAGGAACCGAGGAGTTCTCTTGATAATTACGTGTTGAGACCAACCCACCAATAAGGACGCGCGCGCCATCTTTGGCTTTTACAATGGATGAAAGCTGCTTTATTTTGATATCAGGCGGCATCGTGCGCACACTATCGCTTGCAAGTGTCTTTGCCGATGTCGAGATGGTTAAACCTTCATCTTGATTAAGCTCTTCGCTTACCACGGGATTGATACGCAAAATGACAAAACCGTCATCCGTAATCTCGGGAACAATATTAAGGGTCAATCCAACAAAAACCGAACTCATAATATAGGTATTGGTTGTTGAAGATCCTACATTCGTAGCACTTACACTGCCACTTTCATATCGGTAATTAATCTGATTGCCCACATTAATAACCGCCGGTTGGTTATTTAGTGTCAGGATTTTTGGTGTTGAAAGTACATTAACATCGCCGTAACGATCCAGAAAATCAATTAAACCCTCCATAGAAAAATTGTAGTTAAAGGTATAACTTGGCGCGGTAAAAGAACCATATTTATCGCCCGAGAGCGAATTGCTCACCTTGCCGCCAAGCTCTAGCTGAAACTTCGACCAATCCACTCCGGTAGAGTTGCTATCTTTATAGCGCAGCTCAAAAATTTTAGTCTCTAGCAAAACCTGTTTGTGCAATCTGTCACGCAAACGCTCCAGATAACTGCTTACACGCTCAATCTGGGATTTGGTGCCTGTAATGGTTACAATACCGGCATCACGGTTGATAATTGACTTACTTTTAATCTGTCTGCGATCTTCATCACGTGATAAAATGACATCAATCTCGTTGGTCAGTTTTTCCCAAAATTCAAATTTTGTATTTGATTTCACCGTAGTGTAATCGCTGTTAGAGCCGCCTTGCTGGCTATTAGCATCGCCGCCTCCCGTCATGGCGTTACCATATCCGCCGTTGCCGCCATAAGAGTTGTTTTGCGTGTTAGACGCCGTGCCGACCGTAATTGTTTTTGTTGATTCCGTTACCTGCTCATTGAGATTGACATAATCAATGACAAACGAACGGGTCTCCAGATAAGAGAGCGTGAGCAGATATTTTTCACTATCAAAACGATAAAACATATTGTTGCGAGAAAAGAGAAAATCAAAAAGATTTTCAAGCGTATAATCTTGAATATGCACCAAAAAAAGTTTGCGTTGCAGCAGCTCTTTGGCATCACTATCGCTGATAATTACCGAAAACCCACACTCATGTGCCACGTTTTCAAGAATATCTATAATACGGACACTGTCCTCATTTTCACTCACGTCAAATGAGAAGAGCGTATCTTCACACCCTTTAGCATGAAGTGCCGTTGTGAGAAAAAGAGTCCCTAGCACCATTGCGATCCATTTCACTTTTGCAACTCCCTTGTCGAGATAATACTTTTTGCCCTATTTTGGGGGATTAGAACCTCTTTTTCATCATACTGTACAATGATAGCATCTTTCTTGATAGCGATAACCCGTGCCCCATGAATTACAGCGCCTCTCTTTACCCATTTCCCATCAACAAGTGCTCTATTGTTCAGTATGGTATCCACTCTAATAGGTTCAAGCCGTTTATCTTTAGGTTTTTCATTGATTTTTGCCAAAAGAGGTTTGGCTCGTTTAAAAGGATCATAAACATAATAATCCACGCTGGCTTCAAGCGTTTGATCTGCGGAGAGAAGCTCAATTTTTTGCGCAATTTTTTGCACATCCATAGCCCCAAAAAGTGTCACAGCGCTTATGAGAAGAACTAAAGCGCTTTTCATAGTGTTACTCCGTAATGCAAAAGATCAAGCTCAAAACGGGTTGCATTGTTTTCATCAATCCCTACATGTAAGTTTTCCGTGAGCAACAAGGCATTAAGACTTTCAATGTAGTTTAAAAGTTTGACAATATTTGCAAATGATCCTTCGCCTGAAACACTAAGTCGGCTTCGTGGCTGAAGCAGCGTTTCTCGCTCAAGCTTCATTGTACTTTTTTGAATCCGCTCTAAAGCAATGGAGTGATCTACCGAATACTTTAATATGGCATCCAAAATCTCTGCACTTCCCGCTTCGGAATAGAAAATAAAATCAATACCTTGCAGCTTGGTCTCGACAAACTGCTGCTCAAAATGCAAATGATTAATAGCATCTTGAAGTTCCAAATTATCGCGTTTTGTTTTTTCAATCGCCTGCTCTAGCGAACGTGAGGAGTTGCGTTGCAGTTTACTCTCTAGCGAAGCGATCTGTTCATGTTCGCTTTCAATCTCATCATACATCGTTTCACCAAAAAGCGTCCAGCTCATATAGACCATCGAAAGAAAAAGTACCGCATACACCAGCACTCTTTTGGTACGTCCAAGGTCTGTTAACTGTGTTTCAAGCTGTTCGATTTGTTCGTTCATGGACGCACCTCCACAACACTCTCATACAGATTCTCTTCAAGGCGTATTTCATGCGTATTCACACTCTCATATCCACGGCGCAAGAGTACTTTCATAAACTTGGCAATATCATCACGCTTGCTAAACTCGCTAATAATGTGCACTTTTACCGCCGTTGTGCCGTTTTGATCCAAACTGCGTGAGGAGAGTTTATACTGCGCCATCGCTTCATTGATATCACGCAGCATCTGCTGGCGCTGCTTTTTAAAAAGACGCTGCTGCTTAAGCGTATCAACCAAGTGATCATAACTTTCAATACGCATCTCATATGCTTTTTTCTGAGTGCTTAGCGCTTCACGCTCTTTGCGCACGCTAATGAGTTTGGCCTGAAGTTTGTCGCTTAAGGTTTTCATTGCATCGGATTTCTTTTGCAAAAGCGCTTTTTCTGCTTCAAGTTGCGAAAGACTCATCATGGCATACAAAGGATACACCAATGCCGCCACTAACGCAGCCACAAGCACCATAAAAAAGATGCCTGAATGCATTTTATAAAAAGCAGGTTTACGCTTAAATACACTGAGATTGGGGGCTTCATAACGTTTTGAAAGTGCCCCAAGCACATAAAGTCCAAAGAGTGCTTCGCTTCGTAACGTGGCGTCAATATCTTCAAAAACATTTAACACTTCAAACGAGGCATTTTCATATCCGTAATTGGCAAAATTTTCCAAAAAACCAGGAATGCCACTTCCCTCAAAATCAATAAAAAAGCGATCAATACGCTCTAAACCAAAAATACCGCGTTTATGGCTGATGGCATGAGCGATACGTTCTAAGAGTTTGGAAAACTCTTCTTGAATCATCTGCATGACGATCAGTTCATCCGACGTATAGTTCTCGTTAAGAACGCCTTTGGTTTTTAGCAATGTTTTAAGCGCTTCGCGTTCAATGCCCAATTTTTGCGCAAATTCATTAAGATTGATGATACTGCGATTTGCAATGTAACGCCCATTCTTATAGGTAGCAGCGTACGCTTCATCCGCTCCAAAATAGATAAAAACATCCGTTTTTGCTTCAAGCTTTTCATACGCATACAAGGCGCTATAACGTAAAAATGAGGGAAAGATATAATCAATTTGGCCCAGCTTGGAGACGACTTTTTGAAAAAGCTGCTCTAGTGCCGTGCGCTCTATGGCGTAGGATTCAACAAAGAGCTCATTCTCACGCTCCAAAGGCATCGTGACCGAAGCAATTTTATAGTCGCTATCAGGATTGAGCCCCGCCTCTTCATACATACTCATTTCAGACTGGATTTCCAGCTTTTCGGGGTTGATATTTTCAGGCACCCGCAAGGCATGAGTGAGCAGTGTTGCCGTGCCTAAAGAAGCGGCACTCACATATTGGGATACGTTTTTTTCTGGAAGCGGAACAAAATGGTCACCATCAAAAAGTTTAAGTTCACCATCTGCTGTGGCTAGAACGATTTTGTTCTCTTCCATAATTCCTTACACATTTCCCAATTTATATCAGTACTTGATTATAACATAACCTGTTTTTGGTTCAATTATAATATCAGTTTCATCATTGCCATACGATACCTTTAGCACTTTTCGTACCGTAATGGGATTATTGACATGATCTCCTTCATGAGGTGCCCCTTGAGTATCAAAACAGAGCTTTGTGCTTGTAAAATCGGAACTATCCAACGTTACATGTAAGCTATACGCACCATCACGTGATCCCGCAGCGTCTTCAAATCCTGCTTTGCTTAGTGTGACGCACCCTCGATCTGTTGCTATCTGCGTTGCATCAAAATTGCGGGTTTCAAACCCAATGGCTTCATACTGCGCTTGTTTGATTTTTGAGACAATCACATTCACATCATCAATCAGATAATGCGGTTTAAATGCCGAAGCGCCAATGCCAGCAAGAATCCCTATAAGCACCACCACAAAGATAAGTTCCAAAAGCGAAAAGGCAGGTTTCATGGGTGTTGTAAACTCCTTCGCAGTAGGCGTACGCGGTTCTCGCCATCAACGGTGGCAGTAACCTCTACATGTAACATCACCATACCGTGACTCTCTTCGGTTTGAATGGCCGTTACAATAGGGTTGGTTGCACCACCGCAAGCGTTGTAATCATCCGAACCATTAAGCAGATAATAGCGTACAATATCAACCCTAGCGCGATACGTTGTAGCGCGTACCGTAACAGGATTCGGCGTATAGCTGCTTAGACATCCGCCACTAGAGCGATCATGCGCACTGATGGCAAGCAGCGTCTGCTCAATGGCGCTTTGCAGATAAAGTTCTGCTTGTTCGCGCACATAAGTATCTACCGTGTGGCGCGTACTCACCGCGCTGTATTTCAATATCACCATAAGCATTCCGCTCATCATTAAAAGTACCATAATAGCTTGCCAGATCCCTACACCGCGACGCACTACAATACCGCCTTTTGTTTGCTTACATGTACGGGTGAGAGCGACCCTTTAATACTCTGGTTCATATCAATACTAATGCGAATGGCATCATTAATGTAGGTAGCGCGAAAGCCGCTGACATGTTCGGCCAGTATGGCTACATTGCCCACCCCACCATCGCCACAGTAGGTTTCTCCCTCATAAGGATAATAGTTATAAAAGAGAAAAAGTGTATTGTCAAAATCTGCAAAATCGCTCTCACTCAAACCGCAATTGCCAATATCTTTGACATCTTCGCCCCGCGTTACGGCGTAGGCACCATTGGCAATGTAATACTTTTCATAAATTTCATTAGGCACGAGTGCGCTAAAAGTGATCTGATCAACCCCAGCAGTAATAGTATGTGAGAGATTGCTATCATTACCATGCCAACCATACGCACCACTGCACGCTTTTAGCTCTTCGCCACCGGCATCAAAAGCCCCGGCAAAGACTAAATTGCGGTGGGTGGTATTGAAACCACCTCTTACATGTAACGCACGCAGATTAGGACGGGCACTGGCATTCATATCGACAAAACCGTCATACATGCCATCAAGCAACTGCGCATCATCGGTTGCAATCCACTCCAGTACATTCATACCATTACTCAGTGCATCAATAGGGGTACATGTAAGCCCATCATATCCAATCACACTGTTGGGAATACGGTTGTAAAGCAACTGGCTAATCTGATCAAGCACAATCTGCGACTGCAAGGAAAGCGTCGAGAATGCCTTGGCTTTGGCAGATCGAATATAAAGCTGTTCAAATGCCTTAAAACTGCCCAACGCCAGCAGTGCCGATATTAACACGGCAAAAATGATCTCAATAAGCGTAAAAGCGCTGCGTTTCACCAAAACCGCCTGTTAATCTGTACCTGTCCCAGATTGGCCGAATCATAAAAAAAATGGCTGCTAAACTGGCCGCCAAGTTTTTCACTATTGGCGCTAACCGTAACTACAACATTTTTGATATCACCGTTTTGCGTTACGATCGTATCAATGGCATAGGCAACGCGCCCGTTTTTTGTAAGCACATGGTGAGCGTTATAATCATCCAAATCATTAAAATTGCCATCTTCTGGCCCCAAAACTGCCGATGCCCCCAATCCGCCGCTGTTAATGCAGTTACGTGATCCTTTAAAACCGCCGATGCGATACTGATTGCATGCTAGGCCACCTGTGGCGTGTAAAATAGAACCGTTGGTATCAATCGTATTTTGATCCCACGGCAATCTTGAGATCATGGCAATTTGGCTTACAGCATTAAAAAGTGCATCCTCTTTAATTCCCAATTGCATGGTTTTATTAGAAGCTAGAATAAATTTGGGAATGACGCTAAAAGCAATGGCAATGATTAGCATCGAAAAGATCAGCTCAATCAGTGTAAACGCGCGACGCATCAGCGAAATACCTTCATCCCTTTGCGAGTATAATCGCCTCGATCACTGGCATTAAAATCACTGCCGCCAAAATTTCCGGTGGCTATATCACTGCCGCTGTCATGATCTTGCGACAAATAGATAAAACAGGGGTGTTGTAAACAGCTTGAGCCTGTAGAGTCGTTGTAATCCGCGCCAAACCCCAAGGGGGCATACCACAACCATGACCCTGTCTTTACATGTAGATAATGGCGTCCATTATTTTTTACAATGCTCACGCCTATTGTTCCTTGTGCCGGATCGGCAATCGTGATATCGTTTATGTTAAACGAATCCGTATCATCAAGTATACTTGAGCGTCGTGGATGGATTGAGTTGGCATCTCCTGCCACATCACTACTATGGTTAGCATGGCGGTACCAATGCAGCGAATTTTGGCGAAAATTCTGGACATAGTTGCTACCGCTATCATCATACACTTCAATCTCAATAGCTGTTGTTGCAGGATTATCGGTAGATTTAAGATCCTTAGGATGCAACCGGCCAAAATAGAATGTGGCATTGGCATCCATATCGGTATCAGCACTGCCATTAACCCCCGCAGATGCGGTTTCGTTGATACTCACGCTAAAGTTGCCATCACTGCCCAAAATAATGAAGGGATCACGCGGCAGATCAAAATGGCGGGGATAATTAAAACGCACATCGGTGTAATTGATATCGGCTCTGCCTGCAACAAAAGAGAGATTGGTATCAAGTTTAGCCACCGGAGTATTGATGCTAATGGCTGCGCCATGCGGTGCTGCTGGAATGATGAGCTGCGGCGTCACATCAACATTTTTGGCAAAATAGAGCGTTTGGGGCTCTTGATAATTTAACAAGGTCCCATTCGCTTCACCTTGTGCCGTAAAACTCACATTCAGATCACGTATCCAGGCACTCATATTGAGATCATTAGAAAGGTAGGTAAAGGTTGTGTTATTCTCTATGACAGGACGCGTAAGCTGCACATCAAAATGGTGCGCGCCAAAAGTACGGTTGCATTCATTGTAAATCACGCGTTGCGACAGCGGTGTATCATCAGCATCAACCAGCGCCCATGCGGAATCATTAATATCAATGCCCACAATACCCACATCGTTAAAAGCAATACTGCCGCTGCAATTGCCATCTTCAAACCCATCAAGATCCGTACGATTCAACACGCCGCTTAGCGAATTGTTCTGCTCGCCGTTATTCATATAACGTGTTGTATTTACGCTAAAAGCCGAAGTGTTGTAATCCGCTACAGCCAACTCTTGCTGATACTGCGTTGCCGTAATTGTCATAGGATAGAGATGCTCGGCAACTAAAGGCGAATTATCAAGCTTACATGTAAAGCGTTCAGGACGCACCGAAAAGTTATCACTGCTTAGTGTGCGATTATCGTCGCTTTCATCATTACATGTAACACTCGCCGCGTCAGTATCCTTCCACCAGCGGATGTCGATTCTGCTCTCTTGAATGGCATTGGTAACCTGATAGGTTACGGTGCTTGTATTGGCATCAATGAAACTGCTTTTAACCCATACCTCCGGCGATGCTCCAACAATACGACTGCACACGGTACCGTTAAACTCTTGATAGCCATCATTCGTTTCATTTAATGATGCCAGCGTCAGCTCAAACGGCTGCGCGGCTATTTTAGTGGAAATATTACGGTCATGAATGTCTCTAAAAGTATCCCAAGCATCAAAGCGAAAATTGGTTGTTGATGTCGTACATACTCCAAGGCGGACATTATCAATCCAACTGCCATAACTATCATCCCAGCTGGCACTTTCAGCAAAACGAATCTCATCGCTTCCCGTACCAATCACCTGAACGCTAATCCCCTTTTCCCATATTTCAGGCTCACTGTCGGTACTGTAAACCTCATCGCCGTTCCATAAAATTTGAAGTCCATTTGCTTTGGAGGCAGCATCTCTAGCCTGATAATCCACACTCACTTCGTAGCACTCCCCCGCCACAGTCGCCAAGGTTTGCCAGATGGCATCAACGGTTCCTGAATAACCATCTATTTCAACAAAAATATTCCCATCCGAAGCAGGTTCGCTCGTTGTGTACTCCCATGTCTCCATACCTGCGCCATTCATACTCCAGCCGCAGATGTTGTTGCGCATATTCACCGTACCGCCATCATTAGTCCATGTTTGAATAATTGAAGAACCGCAAAGTTGTTCAAAACTGGGGTTGGCAATCAAATTTCCATTTTCAGGAACACAACAACATGAAGCCATGCGCGCTGTACCGTCATAATTTTCACCACCAAGATCGTGAGCTAACACCGTTTCGAGATGTGTTTGTGACAAAGCCGATTCAAATATTTTCACCTCATCAATCAGGCCGATAAAACGGTTATTGACCTCTCCATTATCCGTTTCACCGCCAATAGACGCCATACCGCTATTGCTACCGCGCACCCCATCAATAGCGCGTGTTTTGTGATCAAGCTGATTACCGCTGGCGTCATACACATACAGATGCCGTATGTTATGGGTAGCATCATTAATAGCTGCGGCAAAATACCAGGTATTGTTTTGTACCACCGCATCGGAGTCGATAATGCCATTATTACTTTGCGAACGATCATAAAAACGGACGCGTCCTGCTCCGCCGTCTCCAACACTGATGGCATAACCACTTTGAGAGGCCTCATTACTCTCATCATCAGCAAAAACCCGCTGCCCTTGTTTTGTTCTATCGGATGTTTTAAACCATGCTGTCATGGAAAAATCATTGAGCACATCAGGAAAATCGGGTATCTCTACATAACTGCTGCCATCAAATATGGCCGATCTGTTAATAATATGATCGTCGTCAGTATTAGCGTTGTATCTGGAGCGTCCGTTATAGTCATTACCACTTGAATCCATCACTTCACCGGCGCTGCCATCCCAGATACATTCATCCAAATGCCAATCCGCAAGAAGTACCACCAATAAAGCACCGCCACAACCATGAGGACAACTTCCCAATCCTGAGGTATCACTAATATTATTTTGCGTATAGTTACCGCCGACACCATCCCAATAGTTGCCTGAAAAATCATTACCACTACTTTGAGCACGGGCCAATTGCGCCGTGTCTGTAGCATAAAAGCAGCTCCCGTTGATATGGGAATTCGTACCGTTGATATAGTGATTGAGACCGTATTGCCCACTTTTTTCCGTCTTGACACAGCTATCGCGCAGCGTAAACGTTGTCCATGATGTGCTTCGGGTAAAAATAGCGTCAGAATCGCTACTGGTAATGTTTGAATCGCTAATAACCGGAGATATCTGCTTGTCATAAGGAAAATACAATCCCTCATTTTTAGCCGTAACTGCTATATTGGAGAGCGTAAAAGTGCCATAAGCGTTATCGCCCACATAGATGCCCCTATTGTTTGTTGAAGTCAACATCGAATCCGAAATAGCGAGATTATCATTGATATTATGCGCAAAAAAGATGGCCTGCGAAGCGGCATTGATTGTTATGTTTTGAAGCGTTATGGCACCGCTGAGTTCATCATTAAACAGCAGGCCTACATTTTGTGTTGCAATATTCAATCTATTGATGCTAATGCCACCATTGATTTTTTTGTAAATGGCAAGGGCATTAGATCCTGCCGTAATATCAACTCCGCTAAATGTTGTTCCTCCATTAAGTTCGCCGTTAAAAGACAAGCCCTCATTTTGTGCCGAGACGTTTAAGCTATTGATATTGATGCCATTATTGACCGGATTATTGAAGACAGCACCTTCACTTCCAGCCGTTATGCCGCTGCTTGCAATAACAACAGCACCATTAAGATTACCGCTAGACGTCAACCCCCGATCTATAGCAGTGATAGTAATACCCGAGAGCACCAATCCATCATTAATCTGACCTCCGATATCTATGCCATCATCACCTGCTTGCAATGTCGTATCGTATAGCTCCAAGCGTCCATTGTCACCACTTGTATAGAGCGTATCTCTACCTGAAACAAGCGCCAGATTTCTAAGCACAATATTTTGAGAATAGTTATTAATTTGCACGGCATTACGTGATGTACTATCTGTAATACTGAGCGTATCAAGTGTTACGCCGTTAACACCATTAAGTGCAACCGTAGGCAGTGCCGTAGTGTTTTGAATAACTACATTGGCGCGATTACCACTCTCCCCTTTTAATGTTAAACCATTTTTCGACACCACAAGATTTTCACTGTAAGTTCCATCACAAATTAAAATTTCCTGATTGGCACCTGCAGCATTAATAGCATCGGTAATCGTTGTGTAACACGCATCACTGCACTGATTTTTATCATCATCGACTTTAAAGTTGGTACATGGAGCACCTAATGAAATTTCATAAGTGATATGACCGCCAGCCACGGGCGCCAATGAAAGATAATAGTTGGTTCCCGCACTTAGTGTTGCATTAAGCGTTATGGTTGAATCCGTGTCTTGATCCAAAAGGGACGAATTACAGTAATCTTGGTCGAGTCTGGCAGAGATGACGCTGCTGGCTGTAATAACAATACTAACCTGCCCGCTGCCTTGAAAAGTAAAAACATCTGAAGTATCCAAACCAAACCACCAGAAGCCATCAAGGCTTCCTGTCACCGTATCGCCCAACGAAACCGGATCGGCCTGCCAGCACTGATTGTTGCTTTCACTCTCTGTAACTGCAAATACCGATGTATAGAGACTTACATGTAACCATACAATCCAAAACAGCCGTAGCGTCGTTTTCATGTTTCGGTATCTTTTTTAAAACCCAAAATACTGATTTCGTCAAGACCCTCTTCAAGTTCAATATTATGTTCATTAGCCCAAACAATAATATCAGTATCCACCACCATAAACTCTTCAGGATCAACCATGTCATTTTTAATTTTGATCATATCCCGTTCACTCAGTAGCGACAAATAAAAATCACTATGCTTCAAAATTGGTAGCAAATCTTCAAGTGCCTCAAGCAGCGCGTCATATTGGGAATAATTCTTACGAATACGTGCTTCGAGAGCCAAGGCTTGCGTATTAATACCATATCCGCATAGGGTCAATAATTTGTGTTCAGTCTCACTCATAATGTCCCTCCTTATCTAAATGACTCGATAAGTGTTACAAACAATAGTACCATATTTACACGCCAAGAGAACACTTTTTGTACTCTTCATCCAATTTTTAAACCGAAACAAAGTACACTATGCAAAAAAAGGAATGATGCACGTGTCTGAATCATTGCTTAGTGATATCGTTCTTGTTGATATTATTGGTTTTTCAAAACTTTCTCTTGAAAGACAACTTGAGATTATTAGCTATATCTCAAAAAGTTACAAAAAACTTATCAACAAGATGCTTGCCAACTCCGATTTAACATTAGAAGCATTTTTATCCGGTATTATTCCAACTGGAGACGGTTTTTTTTGTGTGCTTAATCCTGCATACAAAGGCTTTGGTGCTATTTTGGCACTTTCGTTTAGTCATCTTTCTGACCTGATCGCTCATAAATACCCCTATTTTAAAGGGATCAGAATTGCAGTACATTCTGGTGAAGTCAACCGTTTTACTGATATTTTGGGACAAGATAATTATGTAGGTTACGGTCTAAACGAATGTCAACGTTATATCTCATCTCAAGAGGATCATCCTGGTACGGTTATTATCTCAGACAAAGCGTACAGTGCTTTAGAGGGCTTTTTGATTCGCCATCGAGATTTTCATCGACTGTTGCTACTGCGCGAGTTTAAATACAGCACACCGTTTATATTTACGGACAAACACCATTATCAGTATACAGGCTATCTGATTTGGATGCGCCAAGGCGGCATTATTAACCCGCCAAGCCTGACATCGACATAAAGGAGCCCCTATGCGTTTTAGTATTGACGAATATTCTAAACGTTTTAAAATGTCCAAAGAGATGATTCATTCACGCATGCGGAACAAACGTCTTAACTATATTATAGAAGATGGTGTCACCTACATCATCGTACCTCGAAGTTCATTAGATGCCGAGACGCGGCGTGAAATTCATGAAGAAAAAATCAATGAACGCCAAAATAAAGTTCAAGAGACTCAAACAGAGCAATCTTTTGAACCCCAAGCCAGTGCTGTGACTCAACCTCGAAAGACTACAGTAGGTGCCATTATTGCCCTGTATCAAAAAGAGAACCGTCAACTCAAACAACGTATTCGAGAACTTGAAGCCAAAATTGACAAACTGATTGACGACAAAGAGCGTATGCTGATTAATGAGCGCAATCGCATTGAACAAGTCTATACCAATAAAGACGAACAACTAAAAACAATTTTGGAACTTATAAATACTAAACTCCTTAGCACGTCGCCTCAACTTTCAACGGTGCACGACGTGCATCTCCACCAAGGTGATGAATCATACGAGAGTGACACCCATTTACCGCGAACACGCTATGTTGAGCTTAAACACTATCTTAAATCATTACATATTCCACCAGAAACACGCAAAACAATCAAACGACGCTTTGCCATTGCTTATGGAAGTGATGCCCGAATTATTCAGCAAAATGGCGCCTTTTATCTTGATTTTTCAAAATACGATTATAGCGATCTTCTCGAACACTAACACCCTACTTTATTCTCCTGCTTTTTACCACTAACACCTTTTAATCTCCCCTCTTGGGGATACGTTACTATTGTCATTTGTATTGTGTTAAAATAATTATACGGTTTTCTGTATATTTTATGATATTTAATTTATATTTAGATAATTTTAATGTTCTTTATATTCATTTGTATTCTATAGATACACGTTTTTATTAATTTTTATACTATTTTTCTTCATTTTATATACGATTTTTTGTTTACTTTAAGGCACTTTAACTTACACTTTAACCCATGGAACTGGCGGATCTTTTTAATATTCTTCATAACGCAGTTGAAGCGCAAAACAACGGTAAAAAAATTTCCCAAAAAGAGATGGCAACAACCCTTGGTGTTTCAATGCGTACGTATCAAGACTGGCGGCTTGGCAATGCCAAACCTCAAGCCGCAAAAGCCGTGATAAACATGTTAGGAAAATTAGAAGATGAGGACATTGTCAGAGTCGTAAGAAAAATCAATAAACTAGGAAACATATCGTGAACAGTTTAACCGATCAGGAACGTATGGGACTCGAAGAAGTATTTAGGTCAATCACTCCAAAAAGAGAACAGACATTGTTACAACGCATTAAAAAAAGCGTTGATTTGTTGTTGGAGCGAAATCGCCAACCAATGCAAAAACAACCCTTCATATTTTTCAAAGAGGTGACAAAAATGCCTAAAATAGGTTATTTTAAGCCTAAATATCCTAAAAAGAAGAAATTTTTAAGCTAAGAGATATTAAAGTATGCCTAGATGAATCGTTTGGACTCGAAGTTATGGGACTTTAAAGGCACAAATGAACTCATGCAAATCTTAAATTCGCAAGGGCGCTGGAATGAATAAAGCACAATTCGTTGAATTGGTTCAGAAAAACGGAAACTACAAAACAAAAGTTGAAGCGGAAAACGCTATCAAAGCTTTCACAGAAGCAGTTACTGACGCACTGGTAGCAAAAGATGAAATCTCTTTAGTAGGTTTTGGTAGTTTTTCTGCTGCACTTCAAAAAGGCAAAAGCGGTACGGTTCCTGGTACTAGCAAAAAATATACAACCAAAGACAAAATGGTTCCAAAATTCAAAGCGGGCAAAGGTCTTAAAGATCGCGTAGCTTCCGGTAAATAATCTTTCCAAGCCGCAACACCTTGCGGCTTTTCTTTGTTTTTCGATATAATCTTTCATAATTCTATATTTTCAACATCAGTCAACAGATTTTTCAAGGCAGTCAAATTATGGGACTACTTTCGTTTTTTTCATCCCAAAAGATATCTACACCCCCACCTTCGCCGCTTTATGAAAATCTGAAAAAATTGGCATACGAACAAAAGCTGGATCTTTATGAAAATATGACACTCTATCACCGCCAAAAGCGTATTGATGTTGCCCTGTTTTTATTTAATATCCATCACGGTATTTACCTTTTTGAGCGTGTCAACTGGCGTTTTGAAACGATAAAAAATGCTTCTGTAATGGCTGCTACACCTGATAAAAAAGAGCGTGATCTTGCTCTTGATGCACGTCATACTTTTATGCGTCGTAAATTTAATGAAATTCTTCATACCGATGGATGCGCCATTAGTAACTTTGCACTGATGGAGTATCTTAATGAGTCTGAGTTTGATCAACTTGATGAAAGTTTTCACAAACTCATGCCTAAAAGCCGTATTATTTTTACTGATACACCGATTCAAGATATCCAAAACAAACTCTCTGATGCTTTACCTCAAACCGACAAACCGCTAGAACGTACCGTGCTACTTGGTGCCTTGTTCTTCCATATTGGGATTTTACCTGATAATCTCAATAGTGATTACCATCTTTTAACCAAAACGCAAATAGAGTTTATTAACAATGATCTGCCATTATTTAGCACCATGAGTGGACCTTATGGTAGCGGTAAAAGCACCCTTTTGCTACAAAAAGCTATTTATGAGCTGCTGCGCCAACCAACACAAAACATTATGATTATCATGCCCACACTCGCAGCATGTGATCTCTTAAAAAAGCGTATGCTTGAAATTATCGAATATTTTATTATTGATATCAATTTGACTTCAATAGTCATTATTACACCTCAGCAGGTCATCACCCAGCATTATCAAAAGCTCTATAAAAAAGAAGCCTTTACTTTCGCAAAGCTGACACCGAAAATGTTTTCACACCGCCATAAGGTTGCCGACATTATTTTGGTTGACGATGCTTATTTGATGGATGAAGAGTTTATCTCATATTTGAAGTATCAACAAAAACAAGCCCATCTTTGCCTTGTTAATAATGATCCTGAGGCCACATACCAGCTAGAGCACTCCTTTAGATCCCCTCACAGTTTTTTAAATTACTGCAACAGCGATACACCACCCTCTAGCAACCATCTTCATATTCGCAACGGCAACCCGTATATGCATATTATGCTCATTCTTGGCAATGAACTCAAAACCGTAGATCATTCGCAAATTTTGATTGTTGTGCCCTATTTTTCATTTGCCCAAAAGCTAACAGAAGAGATTAATGGATTTTATGATGCAGTTGCCGCAGTTTATCAATCAGATGACGGACTTTTAGGACAACAACTTGATCATATTTTAATTGCTCTAGCCGGTTCGCTATCACATTTACAGCGCCAGCATGTCATTGTCGTGCAAAGCACTCAAATATCGCAGCTGCATTTTTGCCATGCCCTGGGACGGGCATCGCAATCGCTTTATATCATTGAAGATGAAGAGAATGAAAAAAGTCAAGAGGATATAAAAACAGATACCCCCGTTTAAGCGGGTGACATCTTTAACTGACTAGAAATAATAGCGCATCAACGCACTAGCATCAGTCCCAAATTCCGTTGCATCACCAAAACCTATCCCCACTCTGGCTTCTCCGCCAATTGAGACACGAGCATCCAAATAATATTCAAATCCAAATGCACCACCAAAGGTAAATTCAGTTGCACTATTGTCCTTAACTGCTGCATTATCATAATCAGTATCAGAATATCCAATTTCCAAAAACCCGCCATAATAAATTGATACATTTTTGCTAACAGGATTAAGTAGTCCAACAATAGTACCTATTTTAAAGCCAGTTGCTTTAGTATCATCGTTATCGTGATATGAGATCCCAAATTTTGGCTCAATACGAAGGTTGTCCTGTAAATCAATTGGCATTCTTAACGCATATTCCGCTGGATTAACAATATCAATCCCAAGACCTATTTTAGTAGTATCAGCTTGTGCTGTTGTTGCTAATAAAAGTGTCATTGTTGCAACAGACAATAAGTGTTTTTTCATTATGTCTCCTTATTTATATAAAAAACCGTACAATTGTAGCAGAATATATTTTATATATTTGTCATAATAAAACATTTCTTAACAAGGAGTTTTAAAATGCGCATTATGCTAACCATCCTGTACCTAGCGTTAAGCTTGTTTGGCGCTGAAGTGGCGTCTCAAACCCCTAAACATTCTATTGTTGAACTTAACACGACACAGGGGGTCCTCACGTTAGAACTATTCGATGATGTTGCTCCGCTAGCCGTTGAAAACTTTACGACGCATATTAAACAAGGCTATTATAATGGTCTTACATTTCATCGTATTATCAGAGATTTCATGATTCAAGGCGGTGATCCTACCGGAACCGGACGCGGCGGCGAATCGATTTGGGGCAAACCCTTTAAAGATGAGTTTAAGCCAGGGCTTGCTTTTGACCAAGCTGGTATTTTAGCCATGGCTAATGCCGGAGCACATACCAACGGAAGCCAGTTTTTTATTACCACAGTCCCAACACCTTGGCTTAATGGACACCATACTATTTTTGGCAAAGTTATTGACGGTATGGGAACACTCAACAAACTTAATCGTGTCGCCACAACAGGACGAAAAGGAGGAGACCGGCCTCTGGATGTTCAAAAAATCATTAAAGCCACTGTAAAATAATGCGCATGCTTACAGCATGACGCAGCGGCTCATGGAATTGTAAATTCATACACACCCGGATAAGTCACTCCAGCATCGTCGCGATAGCTATCAAACGCCTGTTGCATATTTCCTGATGCGTCATATGATAGCACTTGGACGTAATACGTACCACTTTCAAGTGTCATTTGCGAAAACAGTGCCGTTGCCGTAATATCATCTTTTTCTATTAACAGCGTCTTTGTTTCAAATGATGGACTGGTACCTACCTTAAGCGAATAATGCACGCTCTCTTTTTGTAAATCTACCGACACACTCCATGAAACAATAAGACGATTTGATTCATAGGTTACATCAACCCAAAATGGAAGCGGCCGTTGCAAGCTTTTGTAAAACCCCTCTTCGCTCATAAGAGAACGTGCATAAAGCTCTAATATTTCTTTTTCCCATGCTTCCATTCGTTCGTGAATATCCTCAAGCTGAATGGGTAAATTTTCACTGTCTGGTTTCGCTTCAATCAAAGGATACACAAGCTCTTTAGCAGCTTTTAAATACTCATTAACGGCCAATTCACTTAAATATTTTTCACGTATGTCATGAACTGCTTTTTTTAAATCTTCACGATTTTTTGGATCTGATAAAAATTTCTGATGCAGTGGCGATCCCCACCATGCACCTATGCCTTCCTTCCAAAGCGGCACATTGGTATTTTGATTTTGCGGCTGTAACCAAAAACCCCATGCCGTATCATAATCTGATGGCATAAAATAAAAGGTATTGCTTCCAGCTGGGTTGTAAAGATAAAAATTTTGAGCCATCGTATCTTTGTTATCCATCAAAATATTAATTGCCATCCATGTTAAATAGTTGTCTCGATTAAAATACTTTTCAAAAACGCTCTTAAAGTCATTATTGGCATTATTGATGGCATGCACCATTTCTACCAGCCGAAACAACTCATCTCCATTTTTTGGCTCTATTGCCAGATCAAGAAGTTCTTGATTTGCACTGCTTCCATCACTGCCTAATTGAAGTCCGGCTGACAGGTTGAAAAAAAATGCGTGCGCTTTGTAAAGATTGTCATTTTCATTAAAGTGACGGTTTTGCAGATAGCTTTTATCTACATTCTCAACGTGTGTGAAAAGCCCGTAATCTTCATCATCAACATACAGATGGACCAACTGTACACGCAGACTTGAGATATGCTCAATTGACTTAAAAAGCTGAAAACTCAAATAGTTTCGCAAACGACTTAAATCATAAGGGTGTTTATGAAGCTGAATAACCTGTTGCTGCTGCCAACCTTTAGTGTCATCATCCAGTTTAATACGATACGATTTTTGTTTTGTTAATCGTGTTGACGTACCCATAATTTGTAACGTTGCATTACTTAAAAGTGCATCATCGGGCAGATCATCCGCACTTACATGTACTCTAATTTCAGGTTCAAAATTATCATCCGCATCCAGATCATTATTAACATCTTCCAAAGTACAACCGCTGTAATCATCAACCGTACAGGTACCTGGCTCTATCACGGTACGGACCGACATCGTAATCACATCATTGCGCATCGTTTCATACCATGGTGCAAAATCACTCATAACAGAGGAAGCCGAACTGCTTGAAGCTGTAAATGATGACATGCTAAGAGAACTTGTTGCCACACTCTCATTATTGTCTGTTGAGCGCTCTTGAGTACCACAACCTAGAGTATAAAACAGTGCTAACCCTATTACTAAAACATTCCAAAATACCTGCATGTATCGATTCATATTTTATCCTCGTTATGGCGTAACTGTCATTCCTTCTTTATAGATAGCGCCGTTATAAAAAAACTCCATTGTCGTCACACCCTCTTGATGAGCATACACCAAACCGTTAACATCAATAGTGGCAATGGTATCATTAGTTATATCCCACAAACCTGTAACAAAACTGCTACGTCCATCACTCCATACAGCTACGGCATGGTAAGGAGCACTCAAGCCTATGGCAAGATACGAGTTTGAAGGTTCAATATCAATACGCTCTAAAGGAATATCAACAACTTCGATCTCTTTTGATACCTGAAGTGCCCCCACTGAAGCTATGAGTTTGCTTTTACCCTTTGCAACACCTTCGATATTGCCCGCTCCATCATGAGTAAGAATATTTTCATCACTCGAACTCCACACAATATCAGAACGCAGTATCTGCGTGCGACCATCTTTAAAAAAACCGCGTACATAATAATATTCACTTTGGCCTATTGAAACTAGGTTCTCATCACCAATCATTTCAAGTGCTTCAAGCGATGTGTTATCTACCAATAAGCTACTAGCACTCTCTTGTGTCCCATAATATGCGGTCATCGTAACATTTCCCTCATGCAGCGCCGTTATATACCCTCCACTTTCAATAGATGCGATCTCACCATCACTGCTTTCCCATGCTGCTTCAAACGTTACTTCCTTGCTTTTTCCATCACTGTAATAAGCAAATAAGCGGTATTGTCCATGAAAACCTTTTGCCAGCACACTATTTTCATGCACAATTTCAAGATGATCCAAAACAGCATCATCCACAACAATATGCATTCGCCGCTCTATATTGCCAATACGAGCAGATACATAAGCTTCACCACTTTGATGAGCATGCATTAAGCCGCCTGCATCAACACTGACAATATGCTCATCACTGCTACTCCATGTAGCTATAAACGGATTATTTAAACGCTCTACATGTAAGCCATCGGTTACCACATTAAGTACAGCCTGATGACTTTCGTTTTTATACATACGTTTATAAGGAACCTCAAACACCAAACGATCAAGCATCTTCACCTCGACATCTTGTGATGCATAGACGCGCTTGTTCCATGAGACTTTAATAGTAGCCATACCCTTAGAGATGCCATGCACCAATCCATTCTCGCTGACACTAACCTGCTCTTTGTTTTCATTGCTCCAATACACTTTGGCTGTAAGGTCTTGTGTTGTATTGTCTTGGTAATGTCCTATTGCTGAAAACTGAACACTGCTTCCTATGGCCAAAAAATCACTTTGCGCTGTAATTTCAATTCGTTCAGGTTCGTTAAAATGCTCTACATCATACTCACCGCATCCAAACAGCAACAATAAAATCATTCCATACAGTAAATGCCGCATCTGTTTTTCCTAATAGAACATGCGATAACGCATATAAAATTCAAATACACTCTCTTGCGAACCGTTGACACCTTGATTATAATTGATACCTAAGCCCATCTGATCTTTATCAAAGCTTGGCCCTCCAATTCCAGCATTGAGCGCAAAATTGAGTGCCTCTTTATACCCGTTATAATAAGGAATAAACTCCAAATAGGGTTTCCAAGTTCTTGAATAATGTGCTTTGGATTCACTTCCAAGCATGAGATAAGCTCCAATATTATAATAATCCTCAGGCAAGACCTGAGCACGTATGGGCTGAAGATACTCAACAATACCTTTATAATTTTGACTTGGCTCATAATGACCAACTTCGTAATACGCTCCCCAAGCAACATCGGGATAAGCACTACGCAAAAGCTTTCGCCACATAAGCCTAGCACTTGTGCCGTTGCCTAAATAGGCCTCATCTTGGGAGTAAAACTCTGCTTGTTGTACATATAGCAACAAAGTACTTGAAGGCACATAGTTCCATGCAGCTGTTATATGTAAAAAATCTTTCATGCCTCCAAACAATAAATAGGTGCTCTCTTGTGAGCGATCTCCTTTATTATAACCCGCTTGAAGGCTAACGTGAGCGCCTAGATGATAGGTTGCAAGTAGAGTGTACATGTAATGCGTTTTCATGGCATCACGTACACCTACTTTCATCTCGATACTCCCTTGCATAAAGTTTTTTTGCATACCCATCTGGAATGATTGATCATAATAAGGTAACGTTGATAGCTGATCATGATCAATCAGCGTATTGTCCGCAAAATAGGCATCTGCTAAAAAGCGCCATCCATCCCCAAGGTAGTGACGATCTTTAACATTGACATAATATTGCGACACACTTCCCCTGTCATAATATCCCCCCTGCATCTGCGCCATGTCGGCATCGGATTCAACAACATCATGCAACTGCTTGTATAAAAGCTCATTTTGGGTGTTGTGAGACGCGCCATCAAACGCCAGTGTTTGCGCTAAAGCTCTCTGTCCAGTGTTTAGTGCGGCTTCAATACGATCTGAATACGGCAAAAGCTCATAATAACGGTACAGCAGATCCAGTTGCTGCGAACGTGCATCAAAACCAAGTGCCATTCCAAAGCGCATCCACGGTTCAGCTTTTTTTAGATGCTGCATCTGGTAGTGGGCCTGCTCTTTCGCATCATGTTGTAATGCCCACAACAGTGCTATCTCCGTATATTGTTCAAACGAAAGCACCGATCTGGATTGAAACAGCAGTTTTTCAAACGTGTCAACGGATACAAAAGCGATGCGCGCCTTAAGATAATGCTCAAGAAATGTTGGTGATTTCAGTAATGCAGGCTCTTTTTGACTCTGAGCTAGCAATTGCATATCAATAGTTTTCATCACACCTCTAAAAGCATCATAGGCACCCCGCGCTTGCATAATATACGCATACATAAATTTTGTATCAATGGTGGCTTCTTTTGAGCGCATCAGTTTATCAATATAATAGAGTGCCCTATCAGTATGCTGCAATTTAAAATGCCCCACACCAAGAGGCAACCATAACTCAGGCACTATTTTTTTCTGTCGTTCAATTTTGACCATCAGGTTTTTAAGCGCATTGACATCGTCACTATCAATTAAAAACCATAAATAGGCACTAAGGGGTTTCGTAGCATTAGGTTGATATCGTATTGCATTCTCTAAAGCACCTAATGCTTGCGAGTGCTCTTTAAAATGGTGATGCATCTGCGCTTTAATAAGCCAGTAATCGGTCTCTTTTTCAAACATTTGCTCTTGAGCGTTCTCTTTTACCTGGGCAAATATCAAAGCCAATTTATTATAATCTTCATTTTTTTGAAGTGACCCAAGGTAGGTTATAAATACCTCTTTATTTTGATACTTTTGATACCCTTTGGCAATCGCATCTTGTAATAGCTTAGGATCATTGAAATAAATCGAAATGCGTTCATAATCTACCATACGTGCTTCTTGGCGCTTATAGAGTCGTAATGAGGCCTGCGCCGCAGTTTTAAACTCTTCTAAGAACCAGCCCAAATCACTGATTTGCCTATCATATTGCGTTACATTGCCCTCAGCTATAGAGGTATTTGCATCAAGCAGCACCTGATACGATGCAGCAATATCCCGACGTGCTGAATAATAATAGGACAATTGCACGGCCAAGTCGATATTGATCATCTTAGATGAGCGCACCTCATCAACAAGTTCTTCAGCCTTTACAATCTTTCCATGATCGGTATAAATACGCAGTAGCTCTTGCACTAAATCATAATTATCTGGATCACGTTTATGAAGCTCCTCCATCAGCGCCAGCCCTGTTTCAGGGATACCAACTTGCTCATGCAAAAACATCAAGTCTTGAAGATTTTTGATGCTGGGATCTATTTGGGCACGTTTGCTCACAATAGGCAAAGCAACATCATATTGCAAGGTTCCCAAAGCATAATCAAGAATCTCCTGTTCAAGCTCTTCATCATGGGTTTGATTAAAAATATACAGCAGGTGCTTAGTGGCTTCAAAATGTTTTTCAAGCCATTGCGCTATCTCAGCTACTTTGGCATGCCAATAAAGCGATCTAGGATAACTCTTAAGAGCTTTTTGCGCGGTTGTATAAGCATTTTCAAGATCCGATGAGTATGTAAATACCTGACACATTAGCCGTAACTGTTCATCATCAATATCAATAGGTGCTGAAAGCGTATACTTTTTGAGTGCACTTTTTGCAATAGCAATTTTAGCCGGAGTTAGTGTAGGGACACTTTGTGCTTGCGCTTTTTTATCTGTTGTGAGAACATACGTTGAATTTTCTTCTACAAAAGAATTTCGATCCACCGTTTCAATCATTAATTGTGGATAGCGCTCTACATAAAAGCGCTTATTCTCAACGGCTTTTGAATAAGCATCATAACAACCACAACGCGCAACACGATAAACGCCAATGCGCTCTAAAATGCACTCTTTAGGCACCTCGGGAATACGCTCAAGGGGCAAAGAAACCGAAGCACTAAAAAGTTGTACGGTATAACACTGGGATTCACCGTGCAACTGCAATGCGCTCATAAATACAAGCCATACCCAACGTTTCACTTCTGCTGCTCCTTCGCCTTTAAAACTTTTAAAGAGAGTCGTTTTGCTTCGTTGAGTTTACCGGCGGCAAGATAGAGTTTAATGATCTTATTACTGATATCACGATTGCTAAGGAATTCATCTTCATGCGCTTTGGCCAAAGCGACTGCCTCATTCATTAAATTACCACTTTGTAAACTCGAGAGTGCTTTGATGAAATAGATATTATGCACTTTCATCTCCTCACTCTGACGATAACGCGTCATGTAAATCTCTGAAACCTCTTTATAATGGCCCATTAACAGCAATACCCTTATCTCTTCATCACGATAGCTTTGATCAAACGGAATCAATTGTCGTGTCAGTTTTAAGGCTTCCTCATAGTTATCTGTCTCAAGTGAAAACGTGTACGCTGTTTTTAACCATTGATCGGTTTCGTTGCCATCAATTTGAATCAGTTTGTTAACACAATAATTTTTTTCACTGCTGTTTTGAATTTCAGTCGCTAAATAAAGACACTTCTCAAGCCAAAAACGATCGTGCTCTTTTCGATAAAACGGTTCAATAAATTTTAAAGCCGCCGCTTTTTGTTTTAACATAATGGCATCATCATACCATCGGGATGCATCGTTCTCATCAAATGTACCTTTTCTTGCCACCTCGTTTATAAACGCATTAATGACTTGTTTGTACTGTCTTTGTGTATCGTTGTCATCAACAAGCTCAAATTTTGCATTCCAAAGATCCATCTGTACACGATTTACAACGGCTTGAATATGATCTTTCGGTACCACACGAAGTGCATCAATAATTTTTTGAGAAAGATCATACTTTTTAGTTTGAAGCCCTATTCGCGCCATAGGAATCAGCAGATCTACGTTGTTAGGTTCGAGTCTTAGCATATTACTAAGATAGGTTTCGGTTAAATCGTAGTTACTAGTTTCAGATAGTACAAGTTCACGCAAGCGATCTTTAGGATAGAGCATCACTAAAATAACCATAAATACTACAAAGATCGAGAATGCTTCAACATAAGTAACCACCTCAATGTTTTCATCATCATAATAGGGGTTATATCGCATCCACAAATGTTTCAAAAAGTCTTTAAACTTTAAGATCATTCCGCTTTACTCTTTGAAGAGAGCCCAACATGCTGAAGTGCACGATCGCCAACATAGGGGATGATCCCTAGTGCTTTAATACGCTTACAAACATCATGTGCACTCTTTGAATGCGTATCTTTGGCGTATTCAACCGCAATGACCGGCTTGCCATAAGCTTTAATTCTGTTAACATGAATCATCAACCACTCTCGCTGCTGCGGTGTCATCTCTGTATAACCAAGATCTTTTGATGATAAGCCAAGAAAAAGCGATTCAAACAATACCGCTTCTATAGCCTCATGAACCTCATCGATAATCTCAAAACCTCGATTAAGAATCAGTTTGGCATCAGGATACTGTTTATGAAATGCTTTAACAAAACGAATCAGCCCCGCTTTCATACGTTGACGCTCTTTATCGTCTTTGGCAATAATTTGGTAAGAATCTAGCGTATCAAAAAAGAAATGGCGAAATCCTTTTTTACGCAAATCTCCAATGACGCTATCAAGCATAAATGCATGAAACTCAGGATTAGAGATGTCCATCACCTTCGAACTCCATAAGCCATTGGCTCCTAAAACCCACTCATGCTTAATATCTTTAAAATACCATGCGCCCGCTTCGGCTTCACCAACACTGATATAAGCATACATATGATCTTGATTTGATTTAAAACCTGAGGTATTCGTATCGGTATGGCCAGGCTGCACAATAATATAATCATGTCCTGCCAATAACGCGTACGGTGTATTGGGACCATAATAAACCACCGCACTTTTAGCAGGCGGTACGGCTTGCAACGAAACAGCCCATAAGGACAAAGCAACCAACAATCTAGCGCAACATGAACGTTTCATACGTAAGCTCCTTCATTTCCCGGCGAATCACCAGTAAACTTATTGTAAATACCACTAACAGCGATACCGCGTATCCATATCCAAACATCACTGGTCCCATATAAATTGAAATAAACGTCAAAATGCCGTTAAGCGTAAAAAAAGAGATGGAGAGTTTCATCGAAAGTGCGCGACGATCAAGATAATACAGTAGTGCCATCACCGACATAAAACCAAGCTGTAGCTGTGCTCCCACTGTTAAAATGTAAAAAAGACTAAGATAGAGCTGCGGAATATGCAAATAATCAAACAGCAGCGGCGCGCTTAAAAAAAGCAGCGCATTAATAATGCCTTGTAAGAGTAGAATTTCGCGGATGGAGTGACGAATAATATCAATCATGTCATCACGATAGCGCTGTATGACTTCAAGAGTGCCGCCACTGCGTACCGCGTCATAAAAGAGTTCATATTTCTCCGCAAAATCCGCTTCAAGACGAAAAAAGAAAACAGACATCCCAGGAAGTATTGACAAATAGGCAATAAAAATCGGCATATCATAGACCACCGATGCGTTTAAGCCGCCAATCACGTTGTATCCGGTCAGAGGGTGATACCAAAATATAAACTTATCCACCCAAACACCAAGATTATAAAACAGCCCCGCAAAACCAAGACTCCAATAAAACCTGTTACGATCAAAAAATGCAAAACTAATAAGGCGGCTTGCCCGATAACTCTTGGTAATGAGCGTCATCAATATAACCAACAAAAGGGCATTGCCTGCAAAAAAGATGGTAATTAATATTTCAAGATTCTTTCCAAAAAACAGCGAAAGCACAATAATGAGACCATAAGAGATGCCATAGGCAACCAATACGGAATGATAGTACTTCAAACTAGCTGCTAAGATATTAGAAACCCACACTCCCGAAAGCGCTAAAAACGTAGAAATCACATTGATAATAAAAAAGGTACTCTGATCTGGAAAAAGCAAAAGCGTCAGGGGAAAAATAAATAAAAATCCCAAAAGCCATGTCATTAATAGTACCCCATAATATGATGGGAGTACTTCATCTTCGCGTTTGGAAAAAATCAAATCCGCAATATAACGGGTAAAGGGAAGCTGTACAAAGCCGGTTATGATCATACTTGATGCCAAGGCAATCGCATAGGTGATAATGATCTGATACTGCACGACACTGCTTTTACCGCCAATGGTCGCAACATTAATAAACCCCACCACAATAATGGCGATGATCGAGATAACCCACGGTCCTGAACTTAGCAGCGCAGAATAGCCATAAACCTTTGCAATGGAAAGCAAGCGGTCTTGACGAAGCGCTTTACGAAGCTCAAACCCTATTCCTGCCATGAATCAATCACTTCGTTATAAATATCACGATAGGTTTCTAAAAAAAGCTCTTGGCGATAATAGCGATTCACTCGGGTAAGTCCGCTTTGTTGTGCGGCTTTCCAGAGGGTTTCATCACCAAGAAATTTAATATAATTTTCGGCAAGAGCGGTTGGGTTGGCAATGGAAGTCACCGCACCGGCCGCACCGATAGCCGTATCTTCATCATCAATACTGCCATAAATAAGATCCCGACAGCTTCCCACATCGGTAGCAACACACGGCACTCCCGCTGCAAATCCCTCAAGAATCGTCAGTGGCATTCCCTCGCTAATAGAGGTTAAGGTCAAGAGTCCTGTCAGCGGAAGAATATCTTTGATATTTTGAAATCCTTTAAAAATAAAGTTTTTCTCAAGCCCCATTGTATCTACCATATTGCGACACTCAGATGCATAATTTTTATCTTCATCGGTAGGACCGACCACCCAAGCCTGAATTTCAGGAATCTGATTAGCAACAATACGTATGGCTCGAATAAAAGTTTTAATATCTTTAATTGAAACCACCCGACCAATCAGCGTAATAACCATTGGGACGCCCTGCTGACGCGCCAAATACGCTTTGTGCAGTCCATCGACATCAACACCGTTAGGGACAATACGGGTTTTGGAAGCTTCCGCACCAAAGCGTACCTGAATATCTCTAGCACCTGAAAAAAGCGAAAGAATCGGATTGGCTCTTGTATAGCTAAATTGTCCGATTTTCTCAAAAAATGAGACCCACATCTTTTTAATGTAATTAAACTCTTCAGGTTGTTTTAGCAATGTCGGTTTTTTAAAATCGATCCAATCGGCTGAGAGCATGTCTATTTTTCGTTCTCTTGTATAAATACCATGCTCCGTCAAAACAAACGGAACATTTTTATTATACGATGCCAAGGTTGCTACAAATCCGGCATATCCGGTTGAAGGACTATGCAAGAGTTTACAATTAGGCATCGTACTAGCAACTTTTGCCAGTTGCCAAACCGGTTTATGGATATTTTTAACCGTCCAAAAATAATCAATAAAAGGAATATCGGGACAGTTTTTTTTATATTTATCCGTAATGAAATTCCATGACTGCTTTGAATGCAAAAAATGCTCATAGGTCACTTCTTCAAGATAAAAGTTAATATTTTTCATAGTGTCAGGAATCGTGATACTTGGATTTTTGAAAGATTCATAAAGCTTTTCAACATTATCAAATGCATCACACCCTTGCCAAATTTTTTTTCGCATGTTAGCGTCGTTTGGGATTTTGATCTCTTTTTGATGATGATCTTGCTGCTCTACTTCAAACATATAGTGCACTTCAAGGTGCAGTAAGTTTTCAGGCAATTCATACAAGATATCGCCATAATCTTCAGGGATAGAGCCTAAAAAAACAATACCGAATGTAAAATCGCTCAAGCCCGTAATGAGCTGATGAATCCATGACGACACCCCACCCCGAATGTAAGGGTATGTGCCCTCGCCAAAAAGCATGATATCAACATGGTCGCTTTGACGAACGTAAAAACTCATGCACTCTTCCACTGCTGTATCACAGGATGTAGTGTATGATAACACTCCAGTGAATTGGCCTTTTCTAATAGGGTCTGGGTGGTATTAAAATAACGTTTATTAAAAGATATTTCTGCCAGATAAGGGTACATGTATAACGCATTCTTCTCTTGCGCCATTGCCGTACGAAAACACGTTTCTGATTCATCAAACTCCTCTAGCATCAGATACACTCTGCCAAGCAGTACATTGATTTTAGGGTGTGTTGCATGATGCTCAAGTACATATGCCGCGTACGTACGTACTTCATTTAAAATATAGCGTTTAAGGTCTTCATCTGAAAGTTCGTAATACACCATATCCCAATACAAAAATGCCAACTCTTCAGCCAGTTGCACTTTATGTTTATTTTCAGGCGCGCTTTGAAATTGAGTCAACTTTTCATGAATACTCTTATTAAGACCCTGCTCGATTCGGTTAATAATGGCAAAACTGTACAGACGTATTTCATCATCTTTGTCTGAAAGGCTGTTTTTTATCATCATTAAATTATTGCGAGTAATATTATCCGACATTGAAACAAGGGCTTTCATTTTTAAAGATGTTGGGGCAATACCGTTACTAAGCAGATCTTCTATTGAACCTTCACCAAATATTCTTTTAATCTCAGGAAACTCTGTTTCAAACTCGGCCATATTGAGATAATTGATATGATTAGGACGCTCTTTATAAGTTACATGTAAGAGGTAATAGACTACCCACACTGTAAAAAGATAACCAATTACCGGAAGTGCAATATTAAACAAAACAAAAAAGAGCATGACTAGATAACGGTTATCACTAAAACGTTCTCGCAGTAACCATGCGGCACCCAAGCCTATGACACTTGAAATAAAAATATGTACACTATAAAACGATCCCGCAGAATTGAGTGTCAAAATTTCTGAAATACTCATATTATTGCCCTGTATATTCGGCGATTAACGCCTGTTTTGAGATATCAAATGTTGAATAATGCACTTTTGAGTTCACATCCGATTCAAAGAGTGAAAGTACCCGTTTAACAAATCCCACAGTGGAAGAAATGTTGGCAAAAGGGAATAAAACAGCGACATAATTCACCTTAGCATCACTGTAGTGGCTCATGATGTCCAAAGCACGAAGATTTTTTGCAATATGCTCTAACAGCAGATGATGCTCTAGATCACTTTTGGAACGAAATACCAATACCGAAGACTGAATACCAAATTTTCGATTAAGCTCTAAAAGACGATGCATCTCAAAACGAAAATTCTCTTGAAATCTTGGTAAAAAACTGGTCAGTTTTTCAAGAATCGCCAACTTGTTAAACTCTTCAAACAGATAGGTCAGCAAGATATTCATGGTAATTAAATTATCCTTGTTAAACGACATAAACGGCATCTTTTCTATCACCAGCATACCAATCACACGCTTTTGAGAAATTGCCGGTATTGCCGCAATATAATCTTTACTACCGTAAGAATCACTGCCATTAACATAGATGGGCATCGCTTTTTCATAAGCAACATCAATCATCATATCTTTGGGGTTAAACGGCTTACCTTGACCAATGTTTGCCACCACATTCAAACGTCCTTTGGCATCGTAGATTCCAAGATGTGCAATCTCAATATTCAAAGTTTTTTGTAGCAGTGACAAAAACTCCTGATACCCTTTATGCGCTTCTCCACTACGAAGACTCTCTTTAACATGACGAATGGAATTACGCAGACTCATCGGCTTGGTAACATAATTTTTTTCAAGCTGGTCATGTGAAATCTTAAGCATATAAAATGCTTTTTTCAATTCATTGAGTTTATTCTCGGTAAATTTTGCTTCCGTTTTATACCTGTCAATAATGCGTTGCCAGTAATAGTGAAACTCACCAAAAATCAATAATAAAATCAAAAGTTCAAGATACTTTTTATATTCAAAACTCTCATACCCAAAATAGATAGCAATACCAATCAGCGCAATAGCAAGCAAGCCATTACCCACACCATGAAAAAACGTAATAATGGCAAGAATAACTATTAGGTACGACATATCGCTTTTTAACATGCAAATGTCATGAGGCTCAATCACGTAGCCTATTCCCAGATACACGGCAACAATAAGTATCGTCTCAAAATAGGAGAACCGAAACAAGGCACTGCGTAGTTTATTTGTAAATAGCATTATGTTTTAAATACCTTGCATTTCATATCTATTCAAAAATAGCACTTTGCAACATTGCCTTCTTTGCATCACGTTTTCAAGATTCCGATTGATTTTGATTCGCTTTTCTTTCAGCGGCTTCACTAGAGAGCATCTCTTCAATGAGTGACTGAGCAGTTGTACCAATGGACGCATTGCCCCAATCATGATCCGAAGCCGTCGTGCTCCACAGCACATTGCCCGTTGCAACGCTGATCACCTTAAGTTGCAAACTAACCGCCGGCTCTCCATCAATTCCTGTTTTATAGCGCCACTCGCTTACGCCGCCAGTTAGAATATAATGCATCCCTTTTTTACGTGCTTCAAGAAGTTTGTCATCTAATGTCATCCCTGAAGAAGATTCACTTATAGCATTGATTGCATTAAAGCCTCTTGCAAGTAAAACACCTTCAGCAATATTGGCTGCACGCATCCCTGCTTGAGGTGTATCAGTATAGTTATCCAGTGCATAAACAGCTATCTTTGCATAAGGACTTTTGGTAGGAAAAGCGTACGGTGACTCAATTTGCATTTGAGAACACCCCGCAAATAGTCCGATTGCTGCTAATAAAACCCATTTCATCATTTTCATATTTCTCCCATTGGCGCAACCGCGCTAATTTCACTATTTTTTATAGTAGAGTTCTTGCAAGAGCTCTATTTAAACGCACTTTGAGCAAAGCCCAAAATGCTACACTAGCCGCTGTGGCACTAAAGCTTGCCTCTTTTTTTGTTTTGAACGCACTTTGAGCAAAGCCCAAAATGCTACGCTAGCCGCTGTGGCACTAAAGCTTGCCTCTTTTTTTGTTTTGAACGCACTTTGAGCAAAGCCCAAAATGCTACGCTAGCCGCTGTGGCACTAAAGCTTGCCTCTTTGAGGCAGATGACTTCTTGCAGGTGTGCAAGAAGTTAAATATTTTCAACATTGGTAGCGGTATTTTTTTTAAAAAAACACTAGCTGTTTTGATTATTAAGTAAAGATCAATGAAATATTAACAACTTAATACTTAAACATACCAATAAAATTGTATTCTGTTTTCTTTAGTGATGTATATCAAAAAATAATTATTTTTATCTTATTATCACAATTACTCCATGCTTTTATTGGTATCTTTGCGATTTATTTATGCGTTAAGTCTGTTGTGATGCCAGCTAGGTTACAATTTCATCTTTCAATGTACACACCAAATAAGAGGAACTTCGGTGGAAATACAGACCATTAAAAAAATGGAAAAAACTGCCATTCAAAAGAGTCATAGTGATTTTGTAAAAATTGGTTTTGCTTTGATGTTTATGGCCGTTGTACTCACCTACAGTTTTGTTGCTAACGGCGGCGTTTCTAATAGTATGTTTTTGGCTATTGCCGCTGTTTTTGGTGCCTATATGTCCATGAACATCGGAGCCAATGATGTTGCCAACAATGTAGGCCCTGCTGTTGGTTCTCAAGCACTTACACTGGGCGGTGCTATCATTATTGCCGCTATTTTTGAAGCAGCCGGGGCATTTATTGCCGGAGGTGATGTTGTTAAAACCATTAAAAACGGAATTATTGATATCTCTGCATTTGGCGGTAATACCGATCCTTTTATCTGGGCGATGATGGCAGCACTGCTTGCTGCAGCACTCTGGCTCAATTTTGCCACGGCACTTAAAGCACCCGTTTCCACCACCCACTCCATTGTAGGTGGTGTTATGGGAGCAGGTATCGCGGCGTCGGGTTTTAGTATTGTTTCTTGGTCAACTATGGGAAAGATTGCTGCTTCATGGGTTATTTCTCCTATTTTAGGCGGGATTATTGCAGCACTCTTTCTTCTTACGATCAAAAAATCTGTTGTTTTCCAACAAGACCGTATCACTGCTGCTAAAAGATGGGTTCCTTTTTTTGTTGCCATAATGGCATGGTCGTTTATTACCTATTTAACCCTCAAAGGCTTTAAACATATTTGGCCTAACATCTTAAATTTTATTAATGCTCACTCTTCTCTTGAACTTTCGGTAACGGACAAGCCCTCTTTCTCAACAGCATACATGTTAGGCTTTATTGTTGCCGTAGTTGTTTTTTTTGTTGTCAGATATCATCTTAATAAAAATACTCACATGCTTGAAAACAGCCGAAAAAGTGTTAACAAACTTTTTACCATCCCTCTTATTTTTGCCGCAGCATTACTAAGTTTTGCCCATGGTGCCAACGATGTTGCCAATGCTATCGGGCCGCTTGCTGCCATTAACGATGCCGTTACTAGCGGTACGATCTCTTCTAAAGCAGGGATTCCCTTGTGGGTTATGGCGGTTGGAGCACTTGGCATCTCTCTGGGGCTGGCGCTGTATGGTCCAAAGCTCATCAAAACGGTGGGAAGTGAAATTACCGAACTCGATCAAATTCGCGCTTTTTCCATTGCTATGGCTGCTGCGATTACCGTTATTCTTGCTTCGCAGTTAGGCCTTCCGGTAAGTTCTACGCACATTGCCGTCGGAGGTGTTTTTGGTGTTGGTTTTTTACGCGAATGGCTTCATATTAGCGAGCCTAAATTACTGATTCTCGAAGAACGTACGATTTTGCAAGATGAGAAAAAACTCATGCGTGCACTCAAACAGGAGCTACTAACCCTAGAAGCCAAAAACAACAAAGTCCAAGATGATTATGAGCGCATTGTTGAGCTTTACCAGATGATTGAAGTTGAAGAAGACAAAATCAAAGAGGCCAAAAAAATTATTAAAAGCGCCAAAAAAGTAGAATACGTCAAACGTGATGCCATTAAAAAAATTATTGCCGCCTGGCTTATCACTGTTCCGGTTGCTGCTGTTTTAGCTGCCGTTTTATTTTATACAATCCGGGGTATTATGCTTTGATTGAGTACCCATGAAACATATACTCTTACTTGAAGATGACATGCTATTGGGACAAACCCTTAGCGAGATGCTTGAAGATGAGGGGTATCGTGTTGAGTGGGTTCAAGATGGTGAAACAGCTGCCGAAGTTACCTATGAGAGGCGTTTTGATCTTTACGTTTTTGACGTTAATGTCCCTATATTAAGCGGTTTTGAACTGCTTGAAGCACTGCGTGATGCCCGTGATGACACCCCAACACTTTTTATTAGTGCTCAAATTGATCTTGAATCTATTTCTCAAGGATTTCAATCAGGGGCTTTTGATTACATCAAAAAACCTTTTTATCCCGAAGAGCTCATCATCCGCATTAATGCCAAAATCGGACAGAGTGCTTTGCTATTATCTTGCGGGGCTATGAGTTATGATCCTAAAAACCGCACCATCTACCGCAATGGTTCCGCTGTCTCTTTTGGTGATGTGCAGCATCAACTTTTTGAACTTTTCATTCATCGCATTGGTGTTGTAATACCTAAAGATGAACTCTTGGAGTGTCTTGAAACTCCAGGAGATACGGCACTGCGAGTTGCTTTAAACAAACTGCGCGCCAACACCGGATGGGACGTACGCAATATTCGGACGCAAGGCTATATGCTTGAAAACTGTGACAGCACTACGGATCAGTAAATGCGCTTGGTAGCACGTGAAGCGTTTATAAAAGCTTTTTTACTTTTTTTCATCTCTATGGGTATTTTGGCCGGATTACTCTATTGGATGCAATATCTTAAAGCGCAAGAAAACCTTAATCAAGAACTTCTCTCTGCCATGCGCGTGTGCAGTTTTAACCTTACATGTAACGATTTCTCTATTGATTTTGTACCAAAAAAAGATGAAACACTCAATACGCTACAACATGATATCAATGGTCTTTATGCCGAGTTTTCCATTTCTCAAAGTGATGAGTATGCACTACAGTTACGTTATGAGGCAGATGCCTATACGCTGCGTTTGACACAGTTACACTATGAACATCTTAAATCTTTTGCACTCATATTAATGGTCATCGCTCTGCTTTCAGCACTTTTTTCATTTTATGCCCTCCATCCACTTCGAAGTGCCTTGATATTAATGCGTGAATTTGTACGCGATATCTTGCATGATGTTAATACACCGCTTTCGGTCTTGCGTTTAAATGCATCGCTTTTGCAAAAAGAGTTTCCGCAACACTCCAAAGTAGTGAGAATAGATCAGGCAATTACGACTATTTTAGCGCTGCAATCGAATCTGCATAACTATCTTGATTCGCATCCCATGCAGTACGAATCCGTGCCGCTGCATACACTGCTACATGAGCGCATCGCTTTAATTGAAAAGCTCTATCCTAAACTTCACTTTTCACTTGATGCGCGCGAACTCAACCTTACATGTAATCGTGATGCCCTCACACGTATCATCGACAATCTTCTTGATAATGCTTCCAAATACAATCGTCCTGATGGCAGCGTACGCATTAGTATCGACCCTAGCGCTCCCATTTTGCGAATCAAAGATGATGGTAGCGGTATCAAAGAACCTCATAAAATTTTTAAACGCTTTTACACTGAGACATCGCGAGGTTCCGGTATTGGACTCCATATTGTTAAAAAGCTTTGCGATGCCATGCACATTACTATTTCAGCGCACTCTAAAATAAAACAGGGTTCGGAATTTATTTTAAATCTAAAAGCGCTAACATAGTGCTAATGGATTCATGTCATACTTCGGGAATAATGACCCTATTAAGGAGGCCACAATGCGTGTCATAATCATATTGTTATGCATGTTGATTGGGCTAAGTGCAGACGAGCTTTCAATTGATGAACAGATAGCCGCACTGCGTGATGCCCCGCCTCAGCAGCGTTATCAATTGATGAATGCACTCAAAACACGTATTAGCACTATGAATAGTGCCCAGCGTGCCGAAGCCATTCAAAAATTGCGCCAGCAACATAACACCCCTTCTACTTTAGTGACTATTCCCGGAGCAACAGCGGCAGAGGGTTTTCGCAATCAAATGCAACAACAAGGCAGAACCCTGCAAGAAAATGCAAAAGGCGTTATAGATCAAACACACACCCAAATATTTATGGGGGGAAAATGATACGGTGTGTACCGTTTATTCTAGCACTTCCCTTACTCTTACTTGCCTATAGCGACTATGATATGGATGGCGTTGAAGATCGTTTTGACGCCTGTAATGCTACCCCGTTTACCGACATTGTTGATGCTACAGGCTGTAGCATCCGCTCTTTGGAATCTGCACACCAATTTCAAGCAACACTACTCTTAAGTTATGCACAACTTGATCCTGCCACATTTAAAGCTAAAGAGATCCTCAATACCATTTTATCTCTTGATTATACGTATCACGATTTTGGATTTTGGACATCTCTTAGCCATTATAATATGGCTGAAGAAGAGGGAATGAACGATACTTATATCGCTCTCTCTTATCGTTTGCATCCGCTTCAAACCGTTGATCTTGTTGGGACTACTGGTGTTATTTTGCCAACATATACGCCTGATTCTAAAGGAAGCGCAGCAGATATGTTTATGACACTTGAGTGTGATGCCTACATAAATGCCCTAACCCTCGCCGCTACCCTCACATACACCTGGATCAACGACCATGACAGCGATGTCCAAAAATTTCAAAATACCATGGCTTTTAGTCTTGCTGCTGGATATTTATGGACGCCCACTCTAAGCACGCTACTCTCTTACAGTTATAGTGATGCCATCTATACCGATATACCCGCTCTTCAAAGCGGCTCACTACAACTGTTTTATGCTCTGAGCAGTGATATTTCACTCTTAACCTATTATGCCATGGGCCTTAGTGCAAGCAGCAGTGAACACACTTTGGGTTTGGGCGTAACCTACCGTTTCTAGCTCTTGCAAAAGGGCCTTTAGTATCTGTGATAAAATGCTTTCGCATTGCTAGAAACAAAGGTATGAAAGATCATAAACCGATTAGATCTATGACATTAAAATACGCTGTACTTAAATAACCTGTATAGTCAGGTAGAGTTCTATTGATTAAGAAATAGCCCAATGTGCCATTAGAGTTAAAGATTAAATTCGTTGCATTACCGTTTAACGGAATCTCAGATATTTGCTTCAAGGTATTGGCCTGAGTCACATCATAAATATACAAACCATAATTACCCTCCGTATAGTGCGTTACAAAAAGAGTCTTTTCGTCTTTTGCTAATGTCAGATCATGTACGTGTCCATCCAATGGATATGACAACTCTATAACGGGTGATGAAGCGTTTGAAAAATCTATAACATTCAGTTGGTATGCTTCATTAGTTTTAGTAGCGACATACGCCTTTTTCTGATCAAACGACACTTGCATATCATAAACGGTACCGTTAAGCGGAATCTGACCCAAATGTATTGGTGCAGACGGTATTGATACATCGATAACATTAAATGAAAAAGGATTTTCATCGTCGGATGAACGGTTTATTACCAACAAGGTTGTATTATCTGTCGATAATGCCGTATCGTATGTCGAATCTAAAGCGTCTACGGTAGCTAACTCTGTTATGCTATATGGATTTGAGATATTAGCTATTTTTACTTTCTCACCTGTCATGTAAGCCGTTTTAGCGTCAGAAGATATTTGCATATTTCGTATAGAACTGATGAACCCCAGTTTAGCTATTTTAAGAGGGTTGCCTGTATTACTGATATCAATAACCTGTATTCCCCGGTACGCATCTTCAACAAGCAATGTACGTTTGTCAGGCGTTAGTGTCAAAGACTCGATAAAATCAAATGTATATAAATTTCCAAGAATCCTTGGATGCTCAGTATCACTAACATCTACGATACTAAAACCATACCTTCCCCATACTATGATATGGGTCTCATCCAGACGCACCACGCCAGAAACATCATTTTCAAGTTGAACACTATTAACGCGTTTAGGTGTTATCGGATTCGAGATGTCAAAAAACTGCAAAAAATAGCCATCTGCTATTACATAAGCCAAGTTACCATCATCAGACAGGAGCATATCCGTTTGATCACCTTTGTATTTTAAGGTGGTAATATAGGGGCTGATATCGACTTGAACCGGAGTGGGGCTGTTTTCACCATGATCATTTGAAGCTATTACTTCAAACGTGTATGAAGATTTTTCAAAGTGATGCAGCGCAGTCCCGGGTGCAACATAAATACTTCCATTGCTTTCAATTTTGAAATAGCTGCCCTCGGCACCTATAGTCTGCATCGTATGTAATGAATCTTCGTTATCGATCCACATGTCCAAAGTACCTACCGGTGTCCCTTGTTGGGACATGCTGTGCAACACACTCTGATAGGGCTGAATTTCCGGGGTTCCATGTAATCGGATATCCGCATTGGCTTCCCACCATGAATCGCCTTTTGTAGCAACCGCTTTAAGCTGATACACGTTTTGTTGCGAATAATCCAGTGTCACTGCCACAACAATAGAACCGTTTGCATCAATGCTAAAATCATCCGCACCGTCTCCAACAAGTTTAAATGACGCTCCTTTAACGGCATCATCAAACATCAAAGTGCCAATGCTTTGACCAATAGCCGCATTTGTTTCTGCAATAAGAGCAATCCCGCTCAACGCCGCAGGAGCTGTTTTTTCAAGTGTAATGAGTGCAAATTGCGATTTGCTATTTCCAATAATAGCTTCATTACGCTCGGGTAAAAGCTTGATTTCATTAGCAAAAACTTCAATGCTATCAATAACCTTGGGTGCTTTTGGCTGACTGACATCGACAATCTGCATGGCACTCGTATCATAACCTATAAAGATACGTGTTCCATCTTCACTTAAAGCCATGGTTGTAGGATATGGCGATATACCGACTGAACCTATTATGACAGGGTCGTATATGTTGCTGATATCCAATACAAAAAGATGGTTTTGACTGACGACATAAGCTCTGCTCTCATCTTTAGAGAGACTCAAATGCATCGGTGTGGCAAGAGCAGGAGGTTCCGCTATCACTTGTGGCGACGTTTTATCGGTGACGTCAAGGATTTGCATCGTATTGTTCGCTAAGAACAAAAGGGTATTGTCATCGGACATCAAGGCAATCTCATGCCCGTTATCCACATCCAGAGAACTGACGACCTGTGGTGCTTTTGGATCGGATATATCAATAATTTCCAGTCCGTTATCCGTATCGCCTATTAAGTCTTGCGAACTGATAAATACATAGTTTCCATCACTACTAACCGCCATATACTCAGCCCATCCATTTATCTTAGTAGCACTGACGAGGTTAGGTTGTTCGACATCGCTTATGTCATAAATAAGCAGACCTTTGCCCCGATCGCCTATGAGTATGGTGTGCTTATCGGGCATACTGATGAGCTCGGCCGGGGCCATATCATCCGTTCCGAACCAGGAGATGATTTCCGGATTTTTTGAGTCGCCCATAGTAATCAACGCTGTTTTTGAATACGATACGGATGCCAGGGCCAAATCCGTGTTGGCAATCGGTGTGACGGCTGCTATGGCTGCAGGCATATCAATGGATCCAACGACTCTTTCATAAGTCACATCGACATGAATACGTGCTGAGTTGCTCTCTCCAAATACATCGTTAAAAACAACACTAAAATCATAAGTTGTCTGGGCGTTTTGCGCAAAAGTGTAATTTGTATAAATATTGCCTTTTTTATCAACCCTGAAATCAGAAGTACCCGTTATATTTATTGATTCTATCGGCGTATCACCGGCTGCCACAAGAATATTTCCAACAATCTCTTTTGGATTTGTATATGCCGAAAGACTCACATTAAGGTCATGTAATACCGGAGCCGTTTCGGGAATATTTTGCACCGACACAACAATCGTTTGGCTTTCAGTGTAATACCCGTTTGATGCATTCACTTCTACTTCATAGAAGGATTTCACTTCATAATCAGGAATAATACTTTGTTTAAAAGAGAGTGTCGCATTCTCATCAATAGTGAATAAACCGGCATCATTTCCCGAAAGCGTTATAGAGGTAACACCGTGATGAGAAGGCAAAAGGCCAAGATTACCTATAAACGAGGTGTCGTTGTTTTCTGCAATATTAAAAGTGGTGGTCGTGTAATCGATTCCAAAGAGCATATTAAAAGCATCATCGCCGATATCTTCTCCGGCATATATCTTTTGCACGAGAGGGTGTATATAGGTATTATAATCAATGGAAAGTTTCTCTTTATCTTCAGATGGAATCCATTTAAACAGATCTTTAGCATCGATAATATCATCTTTGTTAATATCCTCTTTTAGCAAACGCCGTGCGCTTGCGTCTAATATCTCTGTGATCTCTTCAAATGTGTTAAGTTCATCCAGCAATCGTTTACTCGACTGATAGGCCAATTCGGTCAAAATATTGACTTTATACCCTTTTGCTTTCATCTGTGCTCCGCTCAACAGGGCATGCAAAGTACCGTGATTGACCGTAGGTGTGTTATCTAAGACCTTATCATCATTAGCATCGACATCACTGCCACCATGCACCGCTACGACATAATAACGTTCATCTTCGAGTTGTGCCACCAGATCACCGGGGAGATTAATAAGCCCTGAAGTATAAATGGTAGAACCCTCAGTCGTTGTTCCGGTCATAAGCGGCGTGGCGTTGGCGTCGTATGTTTGAGCCGGGTAAATATTAATATCGGCGCCGACAAGAGGCCCAAGCTCGGCTTTAGGAAGCAGCACGGTGAGCTCATAATAGTAGTTATAGTAGTTATAGTAGTAGTAAACACCGCTGATTCCTCCTCCACTGCCGCTACTGGGACAATCATTCAAACAAAGCGTCTGAACGCCACCCCCGCCAGACGACTTTATTGCAGCCGTTCCTTTTTCGCTCACCTTAATCTCTGCTACCGCACCGACATTAAGCTCATAAGCGCTTCGGGCGTCAATGGCCAATATGGCATTAGCTCCCGGCGCTTTGATGCCAATGATGATCGGCTCTTCTTCAATGCCGCACTGCTCTGCACCTTTTTCAATAAACGGAACGTCGGTAAACCCGTACACCGAGACCGTGTAGGTTCCCGGTGAAATGTCGTTTTCGGTAGCCACGTAGTAGTGTTCACGGGCTACGTCTTCGACATCGGCTATATCTTTCTCCCCGGCATCAAAGACAAGCTCCATATCAACCTGATGATGTTCCCACTGCAAATCTACGGTGATGATGCCGGATTTTGGATCAGGGCCTGAGGCGTTATCATCTTCGCGTTCTACCGTAGTACCACATGGTGCTTTGACATACCCTTGGCCGTCATTGAAGAGTTTGCCGTTTGCATCATCCACATACACCCCTGCAATGGCCGGGAGTGCTTCGGCGATATGGGTGAGCGTAGCGTTGTGGTCGTTTGTGAGGCAGGTTGAGTTGGTTTTCCATTGGGAGAGTTTCTCATTTAAAACTGCAAGTTTATTGCCTACCTCTTGCATTATCATAGTCTTGGTGGTTGTATTTACGAGAATCTCATTTGTAAACATGTTACCAATAGCAGCTCCATCATCTATGCCTAGTGGTTGCCCCATATAGAAAGTAAATGCATGAACTTGACTAGCGAAATCAATTCCAGCATCTTCAGCCGTAAAGCCATCATTGACTTGACCCAGTTGTTCTTTATACGCATAGCCCGCGTCGGGTTTGTTTCCCCCATGGTCTGTCGTTGTAGGGTCATACGGCTTATACCATTTAACAGCTCTTACATTGTTTTTTACATCATTGGCACTACTTGCGCCAAGTCTGGCTATTCTAGGAACGATGTCATTATCTAAATTAATTCTAGTGGTGTTTGGTTTTATGTCTGCTTTCATAGGAGAGGCCACACTGACGGCCTCAAAGTAGTTTTGCATCCATCCCGGCAATGCGTTATAGGCTTCGAAGGTAAAGAGGTTTCCTTGGGAGTGGGCTACGACCAGTACTTTATGTCCCGCTTCGATGCTGGTTTTGTATTTGTCGATTTGTCCTTTTAGGTCAGGTGCATGGGTAGGAATAATTGTGTCAGCCAGAGCCTGCCAGCCAAACTTCTGCAAAAAGGTTTCTAGTCCGTCGGGGAGAAAGCCTTGGGTTTGGTTGTAGGCGTAATCGACTTTGCCGATTTTTTGGGTGTAGTAAGCTATTCCGAATTTTTCGATGATGGCATCTTCAAGAAGACCTGCATTGTCAATTGCAGTTCTCTGTTTTGTCAAAATTCCATTAGCGAAATAAACATCCGTTTTACACTCATTAATTTCTGCAAAAACAAGCAAAGGGTTGAGTAAAAGTAAAAATACAAGAAGAAGTTTTTTCATTGCTTACTCCCTATATTTGCTGGTGTTGAAATCACATGCGGCTTTTCGTTTTTCGAATGAAGGAAGCGTGTAACTATCGCCACTCAATAAACTGTCGTATTGAAGGTAAGCGTCCATACGTTCTTGCGTATTGAAATATACTTTACTCCTAAAATATTCATTAGCAACATTTTCTTCTAGCAATATAGGTTCATTAAAATATTTTGCATTCAATCTATAATATAGTTGACAATATACTGCTTTATCAACTTCATCATGAATCTCTTTCGCCTTCTCGGGAGTTTCCAAAATTCTTTTGTCAGCTCTTGCTTCCTGCATCGCAATATCAATATGAATCGGATGTTTATCTTTGTAGGTTTCATAAATCCACCGCTCCACATCATCCCTTACACCGTTGTTATTTGAGTCGATTCCAAGCAGGGTTGAATTATTGAGTGTTTCATCCGGCTCTGGTGGAAGTCTGTGTCCGTTTATCTCTTTGTAGATGGTTACATGTAAAGGGTTTGACTGAATGGTGTTCTGGCTTACATGTAAGGTGATGTCTCCCTCTTTGAGGGCTTTGAGGGTGGTCTCTGTGATGCTTGCTTTGGCAGGGTCGTCACTGCTCCATTGCAGGTTTGTGGTGAGTGGTTTGGTGGTGGTGTCTTTGTAGGTTGCTTTTACATGTAAGCTTGTCGTGTTGCCCTCTGCAAGTTCCAGTGTATCGGCGGTGAGGGTAAGGGTTGTGAGCGGGTTGGCAGGTACGGCAGGTGTGCTGCTTGAAGCTTCGGAGCCGGTTGTCGTCGTGCTTGATGTTGAAGCGCTTGAGCTTACATGGTAACCCTGCGAAGAGACCGCGGCACTTGATGACGTGGTAACGACAACTACCGCAGCACTGCTGCTTTGTGAACTCTGAGCATTTATGCTTGAAGTGCTTTGTGATGTTACACTACTCGCTGATGATGTGTTATTGTTTTCAGCGGAGAGTCTGGCGATGTTAACAACGACGCTTTCACTAAAATGATTATTCGCTTTGACTTTAAATGAAAAGGTTTGTGTACTTCCTGCTTCTCCCAGTTCTAGCGTGATATAAGCAACTCCTTCACTATCAGAAGTCGCTACGTGAAGCTCTTGCAAATAAACCTCACAATTAGGAAGCGTACGCACGGTAACGGTGACACTGCTGTTGGTTGTAGACTCGGGAGCGTTTTCAACAACAGGGGCTTGAAGTGCTGATTGTTCCTGAGCGGGCGTTGTGCTGTTGGCGTCATGGTTATCGGTTTTGGAGCAGCCGGAAATAAGGGTAAAGAGTATGAGTGAGAGGGTTAGCGTGTGATTCATTTTAATAGTGTCCTTTTGTTTTTTTAAGTTCTATGGATTTTAACGGAAGTGATCTTAAATGATTGGTTAATCATTTTTATGTTTTTCAATGACATACTTTTGTAATGTACTACCTATTGCAAATCGGGATGTTGTTTCAAATAGATACCAATCATTATGGGATTCAAACGGATCATAAGGATTCTGACTCTCAGTGTTTTCCATATTGCCTGACATGGCATAGGGTACTAGCTTGATAAGCCAATCATCATCATAAGTGAAATGCGGCCCGTTACCGGCAACATAACTTGCCGGTGTCGCAAGGGCAATGACTTTAAAATCATCAAAAAAACACAGTCCATCCTCTTCGCGGAGTATTTTGTATGCTTCATTAGTAAAATAGTTACCTTGAGAATGCGCCACAACAATAACAGGTTTCGTCTGTGCTATACTCTCCCGATACTGCGCAAGTTGCTCACTCAAATCAATGCTATGCGCTTCATCATAATCACTGTCGCCAAAAAGATAATTAAAAAGATTACTGATCTGATACAAAAACATGCCGATTGAATCAATGAAAATATCCCACTGCCCGTCATCATGTGCTTGTGCATAAGCTTCCATCACATCGCTCCAGAACCCTTCTTTACGGTTATAAGCTACTTGTGGAGTGCCGCCTTGGACGTTTAGGTAGTTGGGTTGGAATAGGTAAATTTTCCAGTTTATTAATGTGTCTTCTTTACTATATGGATGCATCATTCCATTGGCGAAATAGACATCGGGTTCAACTTCGGCATAAAGCGAGACAGATAGGATCAGTACAAAAAATGCAGCAAGCAATCGTTTCATTACTCCTCCTTCTGCAGCATTTGAGTGATATTAAAATCACAAAGCGCATCGCTCCATTGCGATTTTGGCACTAACCCATACACGCCGCCGCTGAGCCTTTGATCGTACTCGAAATAATATTTAATGCGCTTTTTGGTATTCAAAGTTTTCGATTGAGCAAAATTTACAAAATTTGAAGGATCTCTTGGAGAATAGGAAAAATCGATTTGATAATATTCTCTGAGGTAGATTTTGCAACTGAAAACTTTATCACCAAACTTTGTACTCTCCCTGGCCAGTTCCAATGGCTGTGAAAGTTCGAACTGATAACTTTTTGCATAGTACATTGCCATTGCCTGCTCAATGGGTCTGGAGTATTGTAGATAGATTTTACGTTCTACATCATCGCGTACGCCGTTGTTGTTGGTGTCGATTCCCAGCAGGGTTGAATTATTGAGAGTTTCATCCGGCTCTGGTGGGAGTCTGTGGCCGCTTATCTCTTTATAGACCGTTACATGTAAAGGGTTTGATTGAATGGTGTTCTGGCTTACATGTAAGGCTGTTGTTCCTTCTTTGAGTGCTGTGAGTGTGGTGTTACCGTCAAACTCCAGCACAGTTGGATCGGCAATGGCAATGTTGAATTCATTTAAAATTTGACTGCTGTTGTTATCATAAAAAGCGCTTACATGTAAGGCTGTAGTATTACCCTCTGGCAGTTCTAAGGTGTCGGCGGTGAGGGTAAGTGTTTTAAGTGGATTGGCAGCGGCGGCGATACTGCTGCTTTGTGAGCTTGAAGCAACGGAACTTACCGCCGCTGTGCTTGAAACAGAAACACTTGAGCTTACATGGTAACCCTGCGAAGCGACTGCGGCACTTGATGACGTGGTAACGACAACTACCGCAGCACTGCTGCTTGATGCACTGCTTACATGTAAACTTTCCGAAGAGACTCCTGCGCTGTTTGATTCACTTTCTGTAGGGGTTTGTGAAGTGCTCTGAGATGAAGCCGACGATACGCTGTTCTCTTCACTCACTCTTTGAATACTAATGACAACCGTATCGCTAAAGCGGTTATTCTCTTTGACTTTAAATGAGAAGCTTTGTGCACTTCCTACTGCATTAAGTTCGAGTGTGACATAGGCAATACCGTCACTGTCGGAAGTGGCTACCTGTTCATTGCCCAGATACACTTCGCAATTGGGCAACGTACGCACGGTCACGGTGACACTGCTGTTGGTTGTGGACTCGGGAGCGTTTTCAACAACGGGAGCCTGAAGGGCAGATTGTTCCTGAGCGGGTGTCGTGCTGTTGGTGTCATGGTTATCGGTTTTTGAGCAGCCGGAAATAAGGGTAAAGAGTATGAGTGAGAGGGTTACATGGTAGCGCATTGTGATTGTGTTCCTGTGTGGTTTTTGATGGTGGATTTTAGCTTAGGCGATCTTAAATGATTGGTTAATGGTTGTTATGTTTTTGTGTTTTTTACTTCCAAAGATGCGCCAAGTCTTGCTATTCTTGGAGTATTCTCTTTTATATTTGCACTCATCGGTGAAGCCACACTGACCGCTTCAAAGTAGTTTTGCATCCATCCCGGCAATCCGTTATACGCTTCATAGGTAAAGAGGTTCCCCTGAGAATGGGCTACGACCAAAACTTTATGCCCATTTTCAATACTGGATTTGTATTTTTCAATTTGGCCTTTTAGGTCAGGTGCATGGGTAGGAATAAAAAGATCAGTCAGAGCCTGCCAGCCAAACTTCTGCAAAAAGGTTTCTAGTCCGTCGGGGAGAAAAGCGCCGATAATTGGGAGATCGTTGACAATAAAAGAACAGATCACGGGTATGAAGCCATTCCAAAAACGTCTGCTGGAGCTGCTGGGAAGCGGGTTTATGCGCTATTATCGGGGGGGGAAACGTAAAATGGAAAAATGGGGTGCGGAAAGTGGAATACATTAATCTCATAAGAAAAAAAATAAAAATGAGCTTTTTCATGGCTCTACCTCAAGATGATCGTTCTCATTGAATAAACATTGATTTTTATCGTGAGGAGTTTCTCCCTTCCTATCTCGGGCTAGGTAGGGCACTTTGAAGAGCGCGATAACCGCCGCTTTTTTCTGAGCGATATTTATGATTTTTTAGTGCTTTTTTATGCGAAGCGTTGGTGATACCAAATGCTAACATAGCGCTAACATTATTATGTCATGATACGAATATTCAAAATATCAAAAAGGACTCTACAATGAAATCTACTTACCTTCTCTCACTCTCTTTTGCGGCAACTCTGCTATTAAGCGGATGTGGTTCAGACAGCTCTAGTAACCCTGCTAATGAAGAGATTCAAAACCCTACCAGTATCAATACCGACACACTAATTGATCCTACCGATATTATGGTAGAACGCGGTCCCGTACTTGGTGCAACAGTTGTTGATAGTAATGGCACTGTAGGCGAAGAACAAGGCAATGGTATTTACCGTTTTTATAATCCGCAATATCCAATACAGAGTTTAGGCGGTTTCATTGATGTGAATCGTAACGGTACTATTGATGCAGGTGATATGAATATGTCTCAACTACAACTCTCTACTGCTGAGGGTAACGTTATGACATTGGCAACTACTATGGCACAAAACAGTGAACTTTATCAAGCCATGCTTGAACTTGGTCTTAGTGCAGACAAACTCCTAAACGAACGCCCAAGCACCGATATGGATAATGCGGCACTTAGTGATGAAATTTATAAATATTGTGTTGAAAATAATGTGAGCGATCCTGCCACTATCACAACTACGGCGATGCAAGAACTTCAAAATCGTATTCAAGAACGTATCAATCAATACAAAGGTTCACTATTGACACAACCCGAACTTGAAGAGCAGCTTATTACCCAAGAACTCAATCTGACAACACTTGATGAGAGTACTACTCTTTCCATCGACTTCAACAAGCCTCATACACAAGAAGATGTTATTGCATCACTTCCTGAATACGACCTGAACGATACCCAAAAAGAAGCCTTGGCGTATATGTGGAATGAAGAAAAAATGGCTAAAGATATTTATACACAACTTGATGCTCTTTATGGTTCTAATACACTTTCAAATATTGCAAACCGCTCTGAGACACAACATGAAGCGATGATTGAAGCCTTAATTGAAAAATATGATCTGGATATTCTTTCTACAGATTACAGCAGCGGTTATGATGCCGAAGCACTTGAGGCTTATGGCAGCGGCACGTACTCCATTGATGATATTACAGCACTGTATGATACGCTATATGCCAAAGGATCACAGTCACTACAAGATGCACTGGAAGTGGGTTGTATGATCGAAGTAACAGATATTGCTGATCTTGAAACACATCTTGCTCAATTAAGCGATACAGCTGATCTTAAAACAGTCTTTGAAAGTCTTAAATCTGCCAGCGGCACGCACTATAATGCTTTTGATACTGCGCTTAAAAACATGGGTGTTACAGAAGGATGTTGCGTTTTAGGTGATGAATACTGCCTCAACGATATCGCTGCAATATCTGTATTAAACGATTTCAATACAAGCAATATACATGCCGACAATAATAATACCAACCATTTTGGAAATGGCAACGGTTTTAATCGTAACTAAATGATGCTACGGTTTTTGCCGTAGCCCCTAACTCTTATAAAACTTTTACCAATGAACTTCGGCACTAAACATATAACTCATAAACTCGTTGTTATCACTTTTCTTGTCCTCATCCGTGTTTAAAACATTGGCAATAAATTTTACATTTTTATTGTATTGATACCCGGCACCTGCAATCCAGTACTCTTTTTCACTATCTTTTTTGTCATCATCCCAACGGTCATAACGACCAAAAAGATCATACTCTTTATTATCGCCAAAACGATACGTTCCGTTTGCAGAGTAGCCTTTGCCCTGTTTGTAATTATTTGGAGCATCCGATTCTGATGTGATGTATTGTGCCGAAAGTAAAAAAGAGGGACGGTTATAAACGGTATGAAAGCCGTAAATACGATAGTCATATCCATCAGCCACATTGGAGTTTCGCGCTCCGACTTTGTTGGATTTTTCCTGAATCTGACCAAATGAAGAGATGTCAAAATAGGCATCTTTAAGTGTAACACGTTTGGTATCGCCATTTCCTAAGAGGGCCGCGCTCACACGCCATTCAAATGAGTTACCCTGCCCCATCTCCTGTTGATGATACCCTTCGCCGTTAAACACACCAATCTCTGAAGTAAAATAAGGCAATTTTGTTTTAAAGTTAATCCCAAGATCCGCTGAGTTGCTTAGATCGGCTGATTCGGATGCTTCTATGAATGTTTTAGAGATCGAGCGATACCACCATCCTTGATGCTCTTCATAATCAATCCACGGACGATGCACCTGACCAAACTCTACCCCGGTATAAGGCAATATGCTATCAAGATAGATGTAAGCATATTTCAGACGCACCTCCCAACTTCCAATGTCATTGGCACCCTGCTTTTCATACTGTGTACCGGTCTCATCAATCAAAACCGTATTATTTTGAAAGGTATCTAGCGTGACACGCATATAACTTTTGGGATTATCAAAAAAATAGGCTTTAATCTGAAAATAGTTACGTCGCGTCTCAAAACCGCTCCAGCTATCCGCATCAGAATCAGAGGGTTGAATGTATTTATAACCAAGATAGTGTGTTCCTGAAAACTCCAGTTTACTTGCTTTGGCATAGACATCAACATCTTTGCGCTTTGCCTCTTTTGCTGCAAGTGCCGAATCTTGTTCTTGATTCTCAAGATAAACCTCTTTAGCACTGACAAAATCTCCCATTTCCACACGCCCTTCACCTGCTTGAGTAAAAACCTGTCCGGTTGCAGGGTCGGTATAGAGTGTCATCGTTTCAGCAAACGCGGCACTGCTTAGCATCAAGGTCACACCTGCTGATAATACAATTTTGTTCATTGAGATTTCTCCTGTTTTTATTAGCGGCAGTCTAAAACAGTTTAATTACATCAAGGTTACAAAATCATTACAACGCTTTTTTGACTACAAATGCTCTTACATGTAATGATAAAAAGTTCTATGGCACGTCAGGAAAGATACGGGTAGTTTTAGAGGATTGTACGTTATGAATTTTTCTCATAACGTACACAACATCAATTATTTAATGTGTAGCGCCCAGTATTCGCGAATCATCTTTTTAGTAGCCTCCGGCAGTGCAATATAGCCAAGTTTTTTGGCACTTGCATCACCATTGTTAAAAGCATAATCAAAAAAAGCAATCACTTTTTTATTCATATCAGCTTTTTCAATCGGCAGTAAAATAAACGTAGCTGCTACGATAGGATAAGAACTATCTCCCGGTTGCAATGAAAGCATGGCATAAAAGTGCTCTTCTTTGCTCCACGATGCAAACTTTGCCGCTGCCTGAAAATTTTCTTCACGCGCACTTACCCATTTTCCACTAGCACTCTGAAGCGTTGCCGCAGAGAGATGATTTTTCTCTTTATAGGCATTTTCGATATAACCAATAGCATAAGGGGTTTGCTTTATTAAATTGGCGACACCTTCATTACCTTTACCGCCAATGCCCGTTGCCCAGTCAATCGTTTTGCCCACACCGTAATTCTCTTTCCAATAGGTCGAACTGCCATTAAGATAATATGCAAAGTTATAAGTTGTTCCTGAGCCATCAGAACGATGTACAACAATAATTTTCTCATCAGGAAGTTTAAGTTGCGGATTATCGGCCTTAATAGCGGCATCATTCCAGTGGGTAATTTTTCCGGCAAAAATATCCGCAACAACGCTGTTTTTAAGTTTGAGAGCTTCATCAGCAATACCGGGAATGTTATAAGCAATCACTATAGAGCCGATCACAGCCGGAAACTGAAGCAGTTTGCTTTTTGTAAGTGTTTTGGTATCAAGCGGTTTATCCGATGCTCCAAAATCGACAATACGATTACTAATTTGTTTAATACCGCCACCAGAGCCTATAGACTGGTAGTTGATTTTGTTGTGAGTATCTTTTTGGTACTGATACGCCCAATCATAATAAAGCGGAGCCGGAAATGACGCACCAGCACCGTTCAAACGGTCTGCAGCTTGCACTCCTGATGTGCCAAGCGCCATAAAAAGCAGTGTAGAAACAATCTGTTTAAGCATGATAAATAATCCCTTGTATATCTATAATATAAAACGCCAAAGCATTTTTGCATAGATGAATTTCACTGGAAATGGTAGGGAATATTGATTACATGTAGGTTACAAAAATCGTAACCTCGTTGTAATTTTCAAGCGTTAGACTTTCGCATATTTTTACAAATTCAAGGTTGCCCATGCTGCCAAAATATCAGAACAAGATAAGCGAAATTCGCCAAATGATTATTACTATCATCGAGCAGATCGCCCAATCAAGCCAATTAACCCTAGATGCTTTTGAAAACTGCAATGAAGAGCACTTCAATAAGGCTAAAATACAACTTAATACACTCCAACAACAAGCGAATACGCTAGATAATGAGATTATCAAAACTTTTGCCTTGTTTGGTCCAGAAGCTCATGAATTGCGCTTGCTGGTGGCCTATTTAAAAATGAATGGCGAAGTCGTTCGTATTGGTGAGGGCGTAGTAAAATATACCCACCGCATGTTCGAACACTGCAAAAGCGAACTTGACCTTACACCTTTGCGTCCTTCAATCATCATGTTGCATAAAAGCACCATTAACTCTCTGGAGCACATCTTAAAATGTTTCCATGAAATTAGAGTGTGTGACACCAATGAAATGTATCGCAAAGTAATGGTTGAAGAGTCTAAAAATGACGATATCTTTGCCGTTTTGGAAAAAGATATTATGCAGCAAATTACACGCGGCGATGACATCTCGATTGAATACGTCAAGATCCTTGGCACCATCCGAAAGCTTGAACGCTCTTGTGATCGCTCGGTCAATATTGCAAAACTACTGGTTTTCGCCGAAAAAGGTGGCGAAATCCAAATTTATGAATAAGCCGACTTATGCGAAATAGTATCGATTTTCTTTTTGAACACGCCACACGCCTGATTGCTCTGTCTGTACTACTTATTGTAGCCTGGATCTTTACGGTGCTGTTTCAAAATGCCCTTGCATCCATTGATGCTTTTGGTTTTAGTTTTATTACCGATACCAAATGGGCGCCTAACCTTGAAAAATTTGGAGCGCTCCCAGCTATTGTCGGTTCGGTACTTTCAACATTTTTGGCCATGATAATGGCCATTCCCATAGCTATAGGCGTAGCCATTTTTCTAAGTGAAATCGCTCCCGCCAAACTCAAAACACCTGTAGGTACCTCTATTGAATTGCTTGCTGCGATTCCTTCAGTTATTTACGGAATGTGGGGTTTGTTCTATTTTGTGCCTATTATCCGTGATCTCTTTGGAGGCTTGGGTATTGGGATGCTTACAGCGGGTATTGTGCTTTCTATTATGGTATTACCCTTTATGGCAGCCGTAACGCGCGACGCTATGAACACTACTCCTGATATCTTAAAAGAATCCGCCTATGCTCTGGGGGCAACCAAATGGGATGTCATTAAAGATGTCATTATCCCTTATGCCAAAGCAGGCATTATCGGTTCGATTATTTTAGCACTAGGACGGGCTATTGGCGAAACGATGGCTGTTACTTTTGTTATGGGTAATGTCCACAAACTCTCCACCGATATCACAGCACCTGCCACATCAATTCCAGTGACTCTGGCCAACGAATTTACCGAAGCCGATAGCACGCTTTACTTTTCAAGCCTTTTTGAACTTTCATTTATTTTATTGGTGATCAGCTTTAGTATTATCGCCATCTCAAAGTTTTATTTTCTTAGAAAAGTACGGAGCGCACGATGAACGCTGTTGACAAACGCCGCCTAACAAACAACATCATTTTATTCCTTTCAACCCTCTCGGCGCTGATTGGTATTGCTTTTTTATTCTGGATTCTGGGCGTTTTAATTATGAATGGTGTCGAAGCCATTAATTGGGAAATTGTTGCCTTTGAAGGCGCACCTCCGGGGTATGAAGAGAGCGGACTAAAGCATGCTCTGTTAGGCCAGCTTATTATTGTAGGTATGGCCACACTTCTTGGAGTACCGCTTGGAATATTAGGCGGTACCTATTTGAGTGAATACGGTAAAAACTCGCGTCTGGCTCATGCTATCCGCGATATTTCCGACATTATGATGAGTGCTCCAAGTATTGTTATTGGCTCATTTGTCTATGCCGTTGTGGTCATGCCTATGGGACATTTTAGCGGCTGGGCAGGCATTATCGCATTAACCATTATTATGATTCCCATTATCTTGCGCACCACCGATGACATGCTGCAACTAGTTCCCTCAACGCTGCGTGAAGCAGCTTTTGCACTGGGAGCACCCAAATACAAAGTGATTATAGATGTGGTCTATCGCGGAGCAAAAGCAGGCGTACTTACGGGTATTATTTTAGGAATTGCACGTGTGGCCGGCGAAACGGCACCGCTGCTCTTTACCTCATTTAATGACAATTTTTTAAATACCAATCTGAATGAACCGATGGCATCACTTACCGTCACCATGTATAACTACGCCACCAGCCCTTACGAGGATTGGCAAAGCATCGGGTGGGCGGCAGCGTTTATCCTCTCGATGTTCATTTTAACACTTAATATTATTGGAAGACTCTTAATCATGAAACGCAAAGGCAAAAAATAATGGCAACCATTGTTGATATTACCGAACCCAAGGCACTTGAAGTCAAGACATTTGAATTTACTTATGCGGGCGCTCCTGAACCGAGTCTTAAAAAAGTTTCCATGCCCATTGCCAAAAATTCGGTAACGGCACTTATCGGCCCCTCCGGCTGCGGTAAAACCACCCTTTTACGCTCTTTTAACCGTATGCATGATCTGTATCCCGGCAACACCTATAATGGCAGTATTGAATTTGAAGGACGCAATATCCTTGATGCCAAAGAGGATTTGATCCAATTGCGTACACGCATTGGCATGATCTTTCAAAAACCAACCGCGTTTCCTATGAGCATTTATGACAATGTTGCTTATGGAATGCGACTCCAAGGCATTAAAGCCAAAAGTGAGCTGGATGACCGCGTAGAAAAAGCGCTGCAAGATGCAGCAATATGGAACGAAGTGAATCAACGTCTCAAAAATGATGCTAATGGACTCTCCGGTGGGCAGCAGCAACGTCTCTGTATTGCCCGCGCTATTGCCGTAGAGCCTGAAGTACTGCTTTTTGATGAACCTACTTCTGCGCTGGATCCTATCTCGACGCAAGGCATTGAAAAGCTGGTGATTGAGCTAAAAGAGCGAGTGAGCATTATCATTGTTACGCACAATATGCAGCAAGCCGCGCGGGTGAGTGATTACACCGGATTTATGTATCTTGGCGAACTGATTGAGCTAGGCAAAACCGAAGAGCTGTTTATTACGCCAAAAGAGCGCTTAACAGAAGAGTATATCACCGGAAAGTTTGGATAATTATTGGCCAAGCGCCTCATGCACTTTGATTGCCTGCACATGCTCTTTAACATCATGCACCCTCACAATCTCAGCGCCATTGTCAATAGCCCTAAGATGCAGCGCCAACGTACCGCCTAAACGCTCTTGTACAGCCGCAGGAGTAATCGCATCAATCATCGATTTTCGGCTTGCTCCCACCAACAAAGGATACCCCAGTTTTAAAAAGTGCTCAAGCTGTGCAATCAAAGCAATGTTATCTTCAAGCCGTTTGCCAAAACCGATCCCCACATCCAAAATAAGATCCTCAACTCCCAACGCCTTAGCGTTGTCAATACGCCTTTGAAAAAACGTTTCCACCTCGCTAATAACCGCATCATAAGAGGGATGCTGCTGCATATCTTGTGGCGTGCCTTGCATATGCATTATCACCGCGGTTGCCTTGTATTGGGCACATAAATGGCAGATGGCATCATTAGCAAGACCGGTAATATCATTGACAATCGTAAAACCGTGATCCAGTGCATAGCGCACCACCTCAGGCTCATAACTATCAATGCTCAAACGCACACGCTCATAAAGTTTTTGCTCATAGGCCAAATCAATGATAGGACGTACCCGTTCAAGCTCTTTGGCAGCCTCCACCGCCACACTACCCGGACGTGATGATACCCCGCCAAGATCAATAATATGGGCACCATCACTTATCATTGTTTCCATTACATGTAAAGCATCAGCACCTTGAAAACGGCTGCCCTCATAGAAGCTATCATCATTGGCATTAATGATGCCCATAACCTGTGCAGATTGCGGTTGATGTGATGCAATAAAACGTTTTAGCTCCTGAGCAAGCTCTTTAAGCCCAAAAGGTTGTGCCAGCTCTTTTTTGCTCAAAATCTGTAGCTGCTTGGTCGTAGCTATCAAGATCGCATCAACATAGTTTTCACGCGCAATGACCGTTCCCTTTGGCACGGCTAAATCTGCTCCGATAGAGAGCGCATCTTGTTTAAGAATATTTGCAGCGCCTACATGTAAAGCACGAATATAAAAGGTGTGCAACGCCATTTTAGAAGCCAAAATCGCAATGCCGCCACCCTCAACACCCAGACGCTCCAGCGCTGCTTTGGCCAAGTAATTTTTTGAAAGCTTCTCAATCTGCACGCCGTGACTCCGGGAGCAGATGCATCAGCAGCATGGTTAAAATACTCTGGGCACGGCCATTAAGTTCACTCAGACGATACGCCAAATCAAAGGCTTCAAGCTGCGGCTGGCTTAACACCATACCATCAATGTGACACGCTTGATGCATAATCCGTTCAATCAAAAGACGTAACTCATGTTTTTTAAACCGCTCATACTCTTTGACAAAATCAAAAAGGTTTTGAAGTTCTAGATGTTTAAAAGAGATTCCCAAAGGCTCATGCGTTTTTTGCATGGTCTCTTTTTTTATAGGCAAACGGGAGCGAATGGTTGGTAATAATACAGATTTTGAGGGGGCTAAAATGATAAAAACAATATGACGCGGTGGCTCTTCTAAAATTTTTAGTAGCGCATTTTGTGACACGGTATTAAAACTTTTAGCGCCCAGAATCAAAAACTTTTCACGCTCTTCACTGATGTAAGCCTCGGCAATAACAGCTCTGGCATCTTCAATTAAAAAGTCGTCTTTAATATAAGTAAGAACACGATTAGGCTTGAGGCTATTTTGCAGCGCTAACGCATACTCTTCGATGGATTCAATAATGCGGATGTGGCTTTGAGGAAGCTCACGATTCAAGATTGGTCTCCCCAAACAGCACGGCGCTAAGCGAACGATCAAACAGTTGATACAACTGCAACAGTTTGATATCAATCGTTTCATCATACGATGAGAGCGGTACAAAAGAGGAGTTTTCATCCATAATCCACAAATAGTTGCTGCGGTCACTGCGTTTGGCAATATCGGCGCGTCTGGAATCGCCTTTTCCGATATACCAAAAGAAAAAATCGTTTTTATATGCCAGTGTGAGCATATCAATAACCATGTCGATGGTCTCGCCGCTGATAGCATTAAACTGCGGATAAACTTGCTCTAGCGGTACTACAGGAATCAGCGGACGTTGCAAAATCGGCTTGTTTAGCGAAGCTAAAATATAGTGTTCAAACCACTTGTGCTCATCATCGGTAATGAGCACAATAGCGCGCGCCTCAAGAATCTGGCCAATCGCACTTTGAGTCGAGGGGAGCCACTCAAAACGCAACTCTTCAAGCCAGCTAAGACTCTGACCTTGTGAACGGATATCTTCAAGCGTCCAGCTTTCAAATCGATTCACGTTGCTTTATTTCTCCAGCTCATAAGCACTATGCAGCGCACGTACGGCCAGTTCCGCATATTTTTCAATGATTACCATCGAAATCTTAATCTCGGAAGTAGAAATCATCATAATATTAATGTTTTCATCCGCCATAGAACGAAATGCTTTGGCTGCAACACCCGTATGCGATTTCATACCCACGCCAACAATGGATACCTTACAAATCGAATCATCATATTCGGCCTCACGCACATCAAGCTTATCAACAAACATCTGCACCATCTCTTTGGCATCAAGCAGTTCTGTTTTAGGAACGGTAAAACCAAGGTTCGTCTCCCCATCATGCCCTACGGTTTGAATGATCATATCCACATTGATGTTTTTGCGTGCCAAAGCACCAAAAATTTCCGAAGCAATACCCGGACGATCTGCTACACCGCGCATTGATACCCGTGCTTGATTTTTATCCAGTGCAATACCACTGACTACCGGTTGTTCCATAATATTCTCTTCCTTTGTAATAAGCGTTCCTTCCGCATCGCTAAAGCTTGAGCGGGTAACCAGATTAACGTTAAGTTTTTTAGCCAATTCGACCGAACGATTTTGTAACACTTTTGCGCCTAAAGAAGCAAGTTCCAGCATTTCGTCATACGAAATCCGATCCATCTTTTTGGCTTTGGGCTCAATGCGTGGATCGGTTGTATAAATACCGTCAACATCGGTATAAATCTCACATAAATCTGCTTGAAGCGCCCCAGCCACAGCCACAGCCGAGAGGTCTGAACCGCCACGCCCAAGCGTCGTAACACGTCCCTCTTCGTTCACACCCTGAAAACCGGCGACTACCACAACATTACCCTCATCAAGGGCTTTTTGCATCACGCTAGGATCAATATGCTCAATTCGCGCTTTCGTATGCATTGCATCTGTCACAATTCCCGCACGACGGCCACTCATGGAAGTTGCTTTGTGCCCCATTGCATTAAGTGCAATCGAAAGCAACGAGGCCGTTACACGCTCGCCGGAGCTCAAAAGCATATCAACCTCTTCGCGTTGCGGGTTTTGCGAAAAATGTTCCGCATACCCGATCAATTTATTGGTCTCGCCACTCATAGCCGAAACCACAACAACAACCTGATGCCCCTCTTTTAGTGTTTTGGATACCCGATTGGCAACATTTTGAATCCGTTCAAGATCCCCAACACTAGTACCGCCAAATTTCTGTACGATTACCATCTCACAGATGCCCTTTCTTTTTAAAATACGCAACGGCCTCTTCATAAACCGGTCGTTTAAAATCTGAAACCAGACCCATTACCTCATCTAGCGAAGCAAAACGATACTGTGTAAACTCTTGATGCTTGTATGCATTAAGATCAATAATCGCCTTCTTTTTAAGACGTACCAAAAAATAGCGCTGTCGCTGTCCGGAAAAAGGTTTCATATTGTGTGCTACATGAGCGGGAAAATCGTAGCTGATCCAGTTAGGATACTTTGCAATAACTTCCACCTTATCCGTACCGATCTCTTCTAAAAGCTCACGAAACAGTGCCTCTTTAGGTTTTTCACCCTCATCAATGCCGCCTTGAGGAAATTGCCAGACACCCGGCATATCACTCCGCTCAGCCACTAAAATTTCAATGCGTTTTGGGTAGGCACTCGAAACCACAATAGCAGCAACATTGGGACGATAAATATTTTTGGAATTGGCCATAAATCTCACTCATTTTTAATGGGTCGTATTATATCCAAGGCGAGTTAAAGTGAGTATAATACCAGATGCTTTTATACCTGCACATCCCTTTTTGTGATTCCAAGTGTTCTTACTGCGCTTTTCACTCTTATGTGGATAAATTTCATCTTAAAACCGCTTACATGCAAGCGCTTATAACACAGCTTGATTTTGAGTTACAACGCTTTCAAGCCACCAAACAAAGCATTGAAACCGTTTTTATTGGCGGCGGCACTCCCTCGACAGTATCACCCCAACTCTATGCGCCGCTTTTTGAAAAACTGGCACCTTATTTAGCCAAAGATGCCGAAATTACATCCGAAGCCAATCCCAATAGCGCTACTTATTCTTGGTTGCAAGGAATGCAGGCACTAGGAGTCAACCGCATCAGTTTTGGTGTGCAGAGTTTTAACGATGCCAAGCTTAAAGCGCTTAACCGCGCACACAAAAGCAGTGATGCCATAAACGCCATCCATCATGCCCATGAGATCGGTTTTAAAAATCTTTCACTGGATCTCATTTACGCGGTTCAAGGCGATACCAAATCACTACTGCAACACGACCTTGACACCGCTTTCTCTTTGCCCATCAATCACCTTAGTGCCTATGCCCTCACCATCGAAGAACACACCGCTTTTGCGGCACGCCCGCAAATGGCGGATGAAAAACTGCACCTGACCCGTTGGCTGTTTGAGCAGATTCACGCCCATGGCTTTACCCAATATGAAATCTCCAATTTTGGCACCTACCAATCACGCCATAATAAAGGATATTGGGAGTATAAAGATTATATTGGTCTTGGCAGCGGAGCGGTTGGATTTTTAACAGATAAACGTTTTTATCCCTCTTTACATGTAGAAGCCTATATTGACGATCCCCGGCATCATGAAACAGAGCTGCTTGATGAATACGCCCGTATGCAGGAGATGATACTGCTAGGACTTCGCAGTAATGTGGGTTTGAATCCGCATACACTAACGCCATCCATGCAAGAGCGCATACAAATGCTTGTCACCGAGAATAAACTCTCACAAAATGGGTCACGTTGTTACAACCTCGATTTTTTACTAAGTGACGAAATCGCACTTTTTATCACTGCATAATTAATCTTTAGATAGAATCTCACATATTTACATATAGGGCACCTTTAAAAACCCCCAATCTAGCATGGCTAGGGTTTTTAGAGATGCCCATAAGCAGGAACACTCTCATGTTTGGTATGGGCTTTACGGAAATCCTTCTTATTGGCATTATTGCTATTTTATTTATCGGCCCTGATAAGTTGCCGGAGACAATGGTAGAAATTGTCAAATTTTTCCGCAATATTAAACGTACCATCAACAGCGCCAAAAGCTCGATTGAAAATGAACTGCACGTTACGGAAATGCGTAAAAATATGAATGACTACAAAAACGAACTCACCTCTGCTAGCAGCGAGTTAAACCGTCTGGCATCCATGGACGACATTAAAAACGAAATCAATGACATCAAAAAAGAGAGTCGGGTTGATATAGGTGCCACACTGCAAGAGCCCAAAACAGCACCCTCTGCTTCAGTAAAACCCGAAGTGGTTACTTTTAAAAAAGAGCACAAAACCCCTCAACCTGATTCAAAGAGTAGTCACTAATGTTTGAAGACATCAAACCCCACCTCTCCGAACTGCGCCGCCGCCTCGCCTACAGCGTTGCCGCTTTAGGTATTATGTTTGTAGTTGCTTTTATTTTCAGTGATCCCATTATGCACTGGATGGAAGCACCGCTTCAAGAAATTTTAAAAACGGTATCGGAAAAAAACGGAATTCCTACTGATGGTAAACTCATCACCACACAAGTCGGTGGCGTTATGTTTGTAACCTTTAAAGTTGCATTTTTGGCAGGGCTTCTTTTTGCCATACCGGTCATTTTGTGGCAACTTTGGGCTTTTATTGCTCCAGGACTTTATGCCAATGAAAAAAAGATGGTAATTCCTTTTGTGCTGGGTGGCAGCATTATGTTTACCATTGGCGTGCTCTTTGCTTATTATATTGTTGTGCCCTATGGATTTGAATTTCTCATTACCTTTGGCTACAACGCCAATTACGTTGCGCTCATTACCATTGAAGATTATGTCGGTTTTTTCTCTAAAATCATGTTTGGTTTTGCCATAGCATTTGAACTTCCGGTTTTTGCCTACTTTCTAGCCCTTTTAGGACTCATTACCGATCGTTCAATGATTGCTTTTTTTAAATACGCGATTGTTATTATTTTCATTCTCGCAGCGCTACTGACACCGCCAGACGTTATTACGCAGCTCTTAATGGCCATGCCGCTCATTTTACTCTATGGTGTTTCTATTTTGATTGTTAAAATGGTCAACCCCGCAGAAGATGAAGAAGATATTGAGGAAGAAACCCAAGAAACACCGGAGCGTGATGGATCCGTTGCTAACACGTAGTTACGACTACGATCTTCCCAAAGAACTTATTGCCACCCATCCCGCATCGCCGCGTGAAGATGCGCGTCTTTTGGTGTATCACCGTCACAACCAAACCATTACACACGCCCGTTTTTATGAAATTGATGCGTTCTTACCCAAAGAATCCGCACTGATCTTTAATGATACCAAAGTAATCAAAGCCCGACTCTTTGGCAAGAAAAAGAGTGGTGGAACAATTGAACTGCTTATTAACCGTCCGCTTGATGCGCACACCATTAATGTCTATATCCGCGGACGAATCAAAGTGCACACCCAGCTTCTTTTTGATGCGGATCTTGTGGCCACTGTCATCACGCTCCATCAAGATGGTAGTCGTGATGTTCGCTTTACATGTAAAGGTGAACCTCTCCGTTTTGAAATGCTGTTACCGCTGCTTGAGAAGATTGGGCATATCCCCTTGCCGCCCTATCTTCAACGTGAAGATACCCAAGAGGATGCTATCGAATATCAAAGCGTTTTTGCCCGCTATGAAGGTGCCGTAGCCGCACCCACCGCTTCACTGCATTTTAGTGAAGCCCTTTTTAAAGCCGTATGCAACAATCATGAACACGCTTATGTAACTCTACATGTAGGAGCAGGAACCTTTAAGCCCGTAGAGAGCGAGATCATTACAGATCACCCCATGCATTCGGAATACTTTTCAATCTCACATCAGGCTAAGATGTTGCTTGATTCACCACAACCCATTGTTGCATTTGGCACCACATCAACCCGTACTATTGAGTATTATGCCCGTACCAAAGAAACCCTAGGCAGTGCCAATCTCTTTTTACACCCGCACAATCCACCCCAACGGGTTAATCATTTACTTACTAATTTTCATCTGCCCCGCTCAACCTTGCTAATGCTAGTAGCGGGCTTCACCGGTCTTGATGAAGCTCTAAAACTTTATAAAACAGCCATTGATGCGCGTTATCGCTTTTTTAGCTATGGCGATGCCATGCTGATTATCTAAGTTTCACCACGAGAGAATAACGAACCTAAGATACATACACTTTAGAATTTTCAATGCGGATTTTACCTTCAAGCTCATACTCAAAAAGCTGCGCTCCAAAACGGCGATAAGCCTCTTCGTAATCGGGTGCACTTTGACAATACTGCAACAATGCATCCTCAATCTGCTGTGGCATAGGAGCTAAAGTGTCACAAAATGCTTCAATATCATAGATTGCTTGCGCTTTAGCGTGACGCAGTAAGGTATTGCTTCCCTCACTCTCACCAATACGATGCGCTAGCACGTATATGGGTTTTCCCATTGCCTGCGCGTATTCAACGCTGCGCATTGTACCGCTATCGCGTTCGGCCTGTGTTACAATCAACACATCACCCAAGGCTACCACCATTTCATTTCGTACCACAAAACTCCACGGACGCGCCGCCTCTTTTTCTGCAAAACGACTGAGCACCAATCCCTCGTTTTCAATACGTTCAATCAAAGAAGCATTAATCGCCGGATAGCGTATATCAAGACCATTAGCCATAACGGCTATGGTGTTATGAGGGCCCGCATTCTTATGTGCAATGGCATCCACACCCATGGCCGCACCGCTAACAATACAAATACCTCGTCTGGAAAGTGACGCGGCCAAGAGTGCTGTCATCTGGCGGGTATACGCACTGGGTTTGCGTGATCCCACAATAGCAATTTTTGGACGTTGCAATAACTCAAGATCACCTTGATAATACAGTGCATCGGGTAAACGTTTCATGGCACGCAATGCGTCAATGGATGCGGGATCAACCGTATAAATGGGTTTAGAGGAGTTGCTCAATCGTGACAAGTTTTACTTCCTTCAGCAGATCATTAGAACGGCGTAATGCCTCAATAGTGTCGCTACGCGGATGGCAAATCGCAATCGCACTCCCACTTTTTTTAGCAATGCCAATAGCACGTTTTAGCTGTTTTCGAATCTCTTTCACATCAGCAACATGATCCAAAAAAACGTCACGTGCAATATAAGGAAGTCCATAATTTTCCATCACACGCGGTACTTTGGTTTCTGCCGTAGTCCGGCTGTCTATAAACGTTATTCCCTCTTTACGAAGTGCAAACATCAAACGGTTCATCGCCAACTCATCCGCCGTAAATTTGCTACCGGTATGGTTGTTGATATATTTAACTTTTGGGAACTGCGTTTTAATATGCTGTAGTTCTTCTGATATACGCTGTTGTGAGTCGTTCGTGTAAAGTGTTTCGGACTCTTCGGCATTAAAACGCATTGCTTCAAGCGGTAGATGCACCATATAAAAAGGCTCTTTTTCTGCCAATTTGGCCGAATTAGGATGGCGTTTGCTAGGCGGCAAAAATGACATGGTAACTACCAAACCAAGAGATTTAATGGCGTTAACATCACGTTTAAATGAGACATCATCAAAAATAATTGCCAATTTTGGTTTGTTGGGCGTTTTCACCGCTTCACGATCTGGCCCGTTAGGAGGCTCTTGTTCATATTCATGCGCGGCGGTTACATCTTGATGCTTTTTTAGCAGCTCTTCCAAACGCTCTTTACGGGTTTTTTCCTCTTTGAGCGTCGTGGCTTGTTGCAGTTGTAGCAGCAGTTCTTGTGTTTTTTGCTGCGCTTTGGCATAACGTGCCGAAAACTCTTTTTGACTGCTGTTATATCCAAAATAGTACCCCGCTACCGCAGTAATCGTAAGTGCCAAGAGTACAATAGCAACGATGCTGGCATACTTAACAATGTTATGCATGCGCTCAGGTTTTGCTTCTATTTTTGGTTTACGGGATACTTTTTTTCTGCTCATAAAAACTTTTACATGTAATAGATGGAGACATTATACTAAGGCAACCCTATGTAGGGATTAAGTAAAGAGAGTGCAATGCAGCAAATTACTGCATTACTTAGTTTTTGGAAGTGTCAACGATTTTGTTGGCTTTAATCCACGGCATCATACCACGAAGACGCTCGCCCGTAATTTCCACAGGATGTGCCGCAAGGTTTTTGCGTTCCGCATTCATACGAGGATAACCTGATTGTCCTTCAAGAATAAAATCTTTAGCAAATTTACCGTTTTGAATCTCTGTTAAAACCTCTTTCATGGCTTTTTTACTCTCTGCATTAATCACACGAGGACCACTAACCATATCCCCATATTCAGCTGTGTTAGAGATAGAGTAGCGCATATCTTTAATGCCACCCTCAAAGATGAGATCAACAATCAGTTTCATCTCATGAAGACACTCAAAATATGCCATCTCTTCAGGATATCCTGCTTCTGTCAATGTCTCAAAACCGGCTTGAATCAATGCAGATACGCCACCGCACAATACGGCTTGCTCTCCAAAAAGATCCGTTTCGGTTTCATCTTTGAATGTTGTTTCAATAATACCCGTACGACCCCCGCCAATAGCAGATGCATACGATAATGACAACTCTTTGGTGATGCCGCTTGGATCAGCATGAATGGCGATCAGATCTGGAATACCGCCACCTTTAACAAATTCGCTGCGAACGGTATGTCCCGGTGCTTTAGGCGCTACCATCATAACATTAATGTTTGATGCAGGTTGAATACGGCCATAATGAATGTTAAATCCATGTCCAAATGCGATGGTAGCACCTGATTTAAGATTAGGAGCAATCTCATTGTTATAGATTTCTGCCTGATTTTCATCCGGCAGCAAAATCATGACAACATCAGCAGCAGCAGTTGCATCAGCAACTGTCATAACGCTAAAGTTTTTCGCTTCTGCTTTGGCCCAACTTGAACCGCCTTTGCGCAAGCCGATAATAACTTCCACACCGCTGTCACGGAGATTCTCAGCGTGAGCATGTCCTTGAGATCCAAAACCAATCATTGCTACTTTTTTGGATTTGATCAGCTCAATATTGCAATCTTTATCGTAATAAACGTTCAATGCCATCGACATTTCCTTAAATAAACGCGTAAGAGCGCCAAAATTTTGCGCATTATACTCAAAAGTGGGTGTCGGGTGTCTTAAACCTGCTAACAATAATCTTGTATAAAAATAAAGATATGCTACAATGCAGTTACAGATTTATCATCATAAGCTTACATTCATGCTATGACGAACCATACACATATGTCACGTGAAGAGCTCGAGCTTTACGGTGTGTAAGGTTGGTCATAGTCTTCCCAATATACATTAAATTTCTTGCAAAATTCTCATTTAAACGCACTTTGAGCAAAGCCCAAAGTCCTACGCTAGCCGCTGTGGCACTAAAGCTTGCTCTTTTTGTTTTGAACGCACTTTGGGCAAAGCCCAAAGTCCTACGCTAGCCGCTGTGGCAC
>JBNKJB010000021.1:0-48256 GCA_050290965.1 Sulfurimonadaceae bacterium | reverse complement strand
ATCAATTTTTACAATCGAACCAGATTGCATTCGTACAATAACTACAAATCGCCAATCGAAAAAGAGCTACAATGGTGGCATCAGCATCAGATGCTAAGAAATGCTTGATTTCTTTGTACTATAGAGGGTTGACAGATCAATGTCGATACGGATCCCTTTGGGCACAATACGGGCACACAGGATGAAAATGTAGATGATGAAAAGGGAAAATCGTCTGGAAGTGCCTAAATAAGGGCATTTTTATGGTGGACCCTAGCGGGATCGAACCGCTGACCTCTTCGCTGCCAGTAATGTAAATAATGAATTGACAGTAATCGATACTGATTTATATCCCCACAAATAGGCCATTTTAGGCCAAATTTAATTTTATATCAATCGACAGTGTACTACAATATAGCCATATAAAGGGACACCAAAAGGGACAGGTGGCCTAAAAAGGCAACATTATGGCTTCTCTCGACAATACTCTGAAAATCATTGATTACAAGAACCTCTATATCAAGAATAATGTAGGATTGGACGCAAAAGAACTCACCCCTGAGGACTACAAGAAATTCAAAAAGGAAAAGGTTTTGAATTTTGTTGTTAGCGTGAAAGTGAATAATAAAAAGCATCGACGAGAACTGCCGCCATTTTACGCCGTGGGCAAGGATATGAAGACGGTAATCAGTGAAGCTGATATCGCAGCACGACAGTTAATAGCTGAGCTGAAGCAGGGCAAACCTTTTGAAACGATATACCCTACGTTTGAAGAGCTTTGGAATGAGCATACTGAATTGCAAATTGCAACGCGAAATATGAAAACCGACTATCAAAAAAATAATGATTACCTTTTCAATAAGCACCTGAAACCGGTTGTCAAAAATAAAAAAATCAATGAGATAGAAACAGCTGACCTGCAAGGTGTCATAAATAAAATGCTTAAAGATGGTTATGCGCCGTCATCAGCAGACCAAATTAAAAAGGTGTTCGGCGTCGTCTTTAAAAATGCCGTTAAGAAAAAATATATCGAATCCTCTCCAATGGAGGATGTGGTCATTCCAAAGTACGACAACATCCGTGACTTTACACTGTCCGAGGAGAAATCAGCCAAGCTCTATAAGGCGATGATGAACTACTATAGCCCTAAATATAGGGGAATCTTCATGTTCTTACTCGAAGGTCGGAGAAAAGACGAAGTACTTGCTCTGACGTGGGATAGAGTTGATTTGGAGAATAATCGATATTGGTTTCAATATACTCAAAATAAGTCACAAAAAAATCGGACATTTGTATTGCCGGAACACCTCAAAAGTCTCTTGGAAACATTCGAAGGCCCGAAAATTGGATACGTCTTTAAAAATGGCAATAAGACGATGGCAAACGGCGGGAAAAAAGGCGGGAAAATCATTGATTTTAGAAAAAGATGGGTCGCTCTTTTAAGGAGCCTTGATATTGATGAAAATATCCGTGTTCACGATATACGTCACTGGATAGGGAATACTGCTGTCAATAATGGTGCAACTTATGAGGAAGTGAGTTATGTGCTTGGTCAGTCAAGCCAAACAATTGCCAAGCGTTACGCAAAAATACGTGAAAAAACCGCCGACAAGACTGTTCGAAAAGTGCATGACATAATGTCTGGGAAAAAGGGCATGACCGAAACTTGATGCTATGGGCAACACCCTTGATTGGTTCACAACTGCTATCTTGGCGTTAGTACAAAATCTACAGCAGTGTTTGAATGGGATTTATATTTTGTAAGCTCTCCCATTATAAATTGCGGGAAACCACCTTTTGTGGCGTTTTCAGCTAAATTTTCCTGATAAAACGCGCAGTCATCAACTCTTTCTTTCATTTCTTGAATGATGTATGAGTAATCTTTGCTCTCTTCATCTCCACCAATAACGATAGGCGCATCTTCATCTCTCGGAACATGATTAAATTCCAAATATTTTACGATTTCCTTATAGGAGTTTTTCATTCTTTCGAACATCAAGAATAGATTTGTCTCTTCCCAATTTTTACGAATAAAAGTGTTTCCGTCCTCGTCGAAATATAAAGTATCAATTTCCAGAGGCTGTCCAGTCTCTATATCCACGTTATATGTTGTAACTCCCATGCCTATCCTTTCGTTTTTAAAAGTTAAAAATTATACCTTTATACCGCTGAGCGTTTTTGATGCTCCCACATCACATCAAAAATAAATTCTTGGTAGCGTTTCTGAAAGCTGTCGTCATCGACAAACTTCTTGAAAATTTCGGTATGCGTAAACATCAGGTTCTGCATTACCTCCTGTAGCTTTTTATCCAGCGCTATCTTGGCATTCTGTCTATCGGAATTTTTCATGGTATTGAGCATATCGCCGTCGGCCTGCAAAGACTGGGGAATCTCTTGGGTAAGTATCTGATTTACCTTGTCCGGGTCTGCCCAGTCGATATCGCCAAAACGGTCATTAAACGCTTTGAGGATACTCTCCAGCGTGTCGCGCTCGTCTTCGCCTTTCCCTCCGCCCGTTTCAACGGAAATGGGGTCAACGACTCCATCCTCATCGCTCAAACCGATATCCGTTTTCTTATCGCGGCTAAGTCGGTAGCTGTCCATATTGACTGCTTCGATGATGTTCTCGTCTTCGTTATCGTTTTCGATGCGCAACTTCGGTACAAGCAGTTTCAGATAGAGCCACATTTTTTCCCATACCGGCATTTTGAAGTCGAGAATCTTGGAGAGATAGCTGTAGGTACGTACAAACGCTTTTGCCTTGACCTTGAAATCAATCTTATTTTCTTCACTGAGTTCGTTGTCGAAAATCGCTACGCCTCTATCGATGATGGCATCAATTTCAGCCCGGTTACTCTCTTTTTCGTAGTATTTGATGAAGAGTGCGTCCAGCTCCTCTTCGCCGTAGACCTGATAATGCTCCAGTCCTTCCTGAAGGTCGTTGAGCTTGTTCGGGTCTGTTCCCTCGCTTAGAATCGTAGTCGTGTAATAATCATCGAATGCCTCTTTGATTTCTTCACTGGTGTTATAGAAATCCAGCACAAACGTATCCTGCTTGGCTGGCTTGTAAGCACGGTTGAGTCGTGAAAGCGTCTGAACGGCCTGAACGTCTGCCAGCTTTTTATCAACATACATCGTATGCAGCAGGGGTTCGTCAAATCCCGTCTGGTACTTGTTGGCAACAATCAAGAAGCGGTACTCGTTCTTTTTGAACTGCTTGGGGATATCGTTGATGCCATCTTCAAAATGGTTCATACCGACTTCGGTGTAATCGATACCCTTGTAATTCTTCGTTCCTGAAAACGCAACGATGGCTTTGTAAGGCGAGTTGATTTCCTTCAGATAATCATCAAACGCCTGCTTGTACTTGATGGCACTCTCGATGCTCTTGGTCACCACCATCGCCTTTGCTTTTCCGTCAATAAGATGCTTCACGTCTATGTGAAAGTGGTCAATCATTACACGGGCTTTCTGACTTATGGAGAACTCGTGACCCTCAACGTATGCACGGAGCTTCTTCTGCGCCTGTTTCGTTTCGAAATCCGGGTTGCCCTCAACCGCCTTGACCAGCTTGTAATAGGAGTTATAGGTCGTATAGTTTTTCAGTACGTCAAGAATAAATTCCTCTTCGATGGCCTGCTTCATCGAATAGAGATGGAAGGGGTAATATCGCCCGTCATCACCCTTGCGACCAAAGGTTTCGAGCGTTTTGTTTTTTGGTGTCGCGGTAAAAGCAAAGTAGCTGGCGTTGGTGAGCATCTGGCGGGATTCGACAAGATAGTCGATAAAGCTCTCCGTATCGATGTTGCCCTCTTCGTCTCGCAACTCTTCGATATCTTTGTTTGCGAGTACCGCGTTCATTTTCGCTGCGGTGTCACCGCTTTGGGAGCTGTGAGCCTCATCGATGATGATGGCAAAGTTGGCATCGGCAAGCACGCCAATTTCTTGCAGCACAAAAGGGAACGTCTGCACCGTGGTAATAATAATTTTTTTTCTGTTCGCAAGTGCCGAACCCAGTTGACCGCGCTTGGTATCGGACTTGCCGGTGATAGCCTCGACGACATTCTTGACCTGTGCAAATGCCTTGATATTGTCACGTATCTGCTTGTCCAGTACTGTTCTGTCCGTTACGACAATAATACTGTCGAAAATCGCCTTGTCACCATTGTCATGCTGGCCTACGAGCTGATGTGCAAGCCATGTGATGCTATTGGACTTGCCCGACCCGGCGGAATGCTGAATGAGATAACGATTCCCCACTCCTTTTTGCTTTACATCCGAAAGCAGTTGCCGCACGGCGGTTAGCTGATGATACCGTGGGAATATCATCTTCTTTTTGGTTTTACCTGTATCGGGGTCTTTTTCAACCAGAAGCTGGGCAAACTTCTCGATGATGTTTGAGAGTGATGATTTGGTAAGTACCTCTTTGTAGAGATAATCGGTCTTGATGCCACTTGGATTGACCGGATTCCCCGCTCCGTATGGCGGATACGGTCTGCCTTCATTCTGCCCTTTGTTGAAGGGGAGAAAAAAAGTTTTTTTGCCCCTGAGTTCGGTGGTCATAAACACGTTGTCGGTATCGGCGGCAAAATGTACCAAACATCTACCAAAACTGAGCAACAGGTCTTTGGGGTCGCGGTCATTCTGATACTGCCTGATGGCATGTTTGACTGCCTGCCCCGTGAAGGCATTCTTCAGCTCCATCGTAACAACTGGGAGGCCATTGATGAAAATCACGAGGTCGATACGGTTTGCATGGGCATCGCTGTATACCAACTCTTCCGTGACGCTGAAGATATTGGCATCATAGTTTTTCTTGCTGGCCGCGTTTAGGGTGCTGACCGGTTCAGGATAGAAGAGCTGTACGGTCTTGTCGAAGTACTTCACACCTTTTCGTAGGGTTTCGACGATGCCATCGTTGCGAATTTTTTTATCGAGTCTGACCAGAAATGCCCGCTCGCCCTTGCTTTGAATCGTTGCCAGTGTTTCAGATTGGGTTTCCCTCAGGAAAGAGATGAGTTGAGCTTTGTTGATGGCAAACTCTTTTTCGAAGTCGGTTGAAAAGCTCTGAACATAATCGCCGCTGTCAGTCAGCTCTTGAATAATGAGTTTCTGGAAGCCTTTTTCACTTGTGTCAGCATATGTCATTTACTCTCCTTCGAAAATTTCTATGGTCGATTCTCTATCGATGAACCAGTTCTCGCTAATACGGTTGTTGTCACTATTTGGCAGTGGCTTCGCATCATTAACTTTAAATAGTGTCGGAATATTTACGGCACTACCAAAAATCAGTGCATGTTGGGTTGGAATCGATGGTAGTTTTTTCAATGTTGTCTCTGAGATATGTGGCGTAATTTGCCGTATATGTGACAGGTCGTCAGGGTTTTGAATACGATGGACTATGAAGTTATTACATTGAGAGAGCACGGTTTTGGATAGCTCGCTTGGCCTTTGTGAAGATATCAAAAAAAACAGGCCGTATTTACGTCCTTCTTTGGCTACGCGGTCAAAAATCTGGTTCGCCCTTAAGAAGGTGCGCTTGCTATCATATGCGATATATCGGTGGGCTTCTTCCAATACCAAATTTACAGGGAACGTGTTACGTGGGTTCGCGTTTCGCAAAAAGTCAAATACTAAACGTGCCAGTACTGCAGAGACTATTTCCACAATCTCATCTTCAGATGAATTGAGGTCAATAATGGTGATTTGAGTTTTTTTCTTGGCTTCTTCTACGCCCAGAATATTTTTGACATACTCTATGCTTGTAATCTCTTCTTTTTCTTTGATAAAGTCAAAATCCTCCCTGTTTTGAAGACTCTTAAATCGAGTGACGAGCGATGCGCAATAGTTTCTTATTTGATTGTTGCCATGTGCTTCTTCATACAGGATTGCAAGTTCTAATGCCTCTCCCAGAGTATTGAAATGGAATGCTTCAAGCTTGGTGCTTTCAAATAGCTTGATATCTTCTTGGATATATCCTTTGTTTGCAAGGATTGTTTGAAGCCCCTCGATATCAGACATTTTTCCATAACTTAGAGCAATACATCTTCCAACCTGTTTGCCTGCATGTGTTGTAGAAAAGTCAAAGTCATCGGTATGGAATGCTCTAAGAATAGTGGATATTTTTGTATTCTTAGCAGTGTCATTCCCTTCACCTTTCAGTACCAAGTCGATGCACACAGCTTTAATATGATTCAAAATCTTTTTTGCATCACCATCTTCTTCGCTTTTACTCAATAGACTTGCGATGTTAAGAGCATTTCTCAGGATGGGTAGTTGAGCTTTTTCGCTTGCATTTAGCAATAGTTCCCATTCTTCAACATTGAGCAAGTGCTGTGGAAGTGTAAAACCATCGTCAAGACTGGTATAGTGTACTGACACATCTGCATTATCAATATTCAATGTCTCAAATGCCTGTTTATATTCTCCATTGACATCGAAGAATACAAAACTGGCACCCACGGCAGAAAAATCTTTTTTCTTGAACAGTGTTTGAACCATTGAGGAGATGGTACAAGACTTGCCACTGCCAGTATTTCCTAATACGGCAGAATGTCCTCCAAAAAACTTATCAACATTGAGCTTGATATCGTAATCTTGGAAAATTGCGGATTTCCCAATTTCAAGTGCTTGCAATCGCGTTTTACCTTCCTCACCTTCTACGGGCGCTTCAAGATTGCTTACTTTGAAAATCGTGTCAAGTTCCTTGTCTTTGATGTACAGCACATCACTATAGAGTGTTGGATAAACAGACACACCAAAATGAAATTCATCTTGCTTGATGATTCCTATTGGCAGAACTTCCAGATACTTCGTGGAGTACATTTTGTTAAGCTCTTGCTCTTTTTGGTTGTTCGAATTGATTTGGCTATCTTTTTCTCGCACACTGACTACTTCAGAAACGATGTAGTAGTCCTGATAAGGGACGATGATATAGCTATTGATTTGTGCAAAATAATGAATATCATCGTAGCCATTTACATTGAAGTTCTTGATGCCACTAAGAAGCTCAACCGTAAAGCGGTCTGAATTTATCGAAATAATCTTTCCGATAACCCGCTTTTTGTCATCGATAATCATGAACCACCCACCTGTGAAGTCTCTGAAAAGAGAGTTCGTATTGCTTCTACACTTTTCTCAATCTCACCTTGGTCGTCGATAGCCGGCAAGAGTTCATCAACCATCCGTTTAAAGTAGTGTATTGGTGTCTCTGTCCACTGGCTTGTACTACTATCCCATTCACCGCCCCCGCCAATAACCCATATGCGTGGGTCGTCCAGTTCAATTAGCTTCTTAATATTTTTTTCCGTCGCACCACCGATGATGATAAGTCGGAAGGTCGGTATTGTCAATGCCTGAAAAATGAGGTTGTTAATATGCTCGTCACTAAAGCTATACCCAGCGGTTACCAGCACGTTGTTGGCTTTCATGAGCTTTTTCTGGAATTCTCTGAAGAGGTCAGAGTAAGGTGAACCAAAGCTGGCATTCTGCTTGATTGGGGTCGGATATATCATGACATTTTTTCGTGACCTTGGTCGTTGAAGTTCTTTAATCTTGAAGAGGTGTTTTGATTCTTCATCCTCTACCCAGCTTACTGAACCATGAAGCTTGTAAAGGTAGACAAAGTTGTCGATTACATTCCATTTACCGCTGCTAAGCTCCATCTGCTCTGCGAATGCATAGTTGAAGACTGCCGGATTGAAGTAGCGCTCAATATTCCCTGAAAATCCGTTGGAGTAGATGATGCCAAGTTGGTCAAGTGCGCGTTCATTGAAGAGGTCGTAATTGGTTGTAAAAATATTGGCCTTGGCTAAATTGTTATCTCGATATACGAGCTTCTTATAAAATGCTCTGTAGATGTCGATGACCTCTTGCTCTTGATTGATACATTTGTCAAAAATAAATTTTTTTGTCTTGTTAATGAAGGTTTCAAGCGTAGCAAGCCCGCTTTTGTCACCCCTGCTTTCAAGTAAATATTTGAAGCTGAAAAGTACCTCCATAAACTTTTCCAAGTTTTTTGAGTAATCGTCATGAGTAATATCAATTTGAATGGTGTCTTTTAGGTAGGTCTGGTCATCTTTATCGAGAGCAGCATAGTATTCTGTTGCCATTGGTGCCATCGTAGGTATACCCACTTCAGCACTGTCTTTCATATGAGATGAACATCCAGAACCAAGTAGGAAGGAGAGGTTGTGAACGTCAAATGTCTTCAGTAGCTCTTGTCTGATTTCTTCTATCTTGTCTTTATCCTCCGCTGACTTCAACGTGTCTTTTTGACCTTTATGCAGATAGATTGTGCTCATTTTAGTCCTTTATATCATCTCCAAGTTGTTGATACCACTGCACAAAGAGCTTCAGCTCTTTCATTTTGCTTTCACGATTTCTGAAGGCCAATATCAGCTGGGCTGCAAACATTGTGGTTAAGATTATGGTGATAAAAATCAAGATAAACCATAAGTCCGAAACTCGTGAAAAGAGTTCTTTGAACAAAAAGCCGATGATGGGAATCATAAAAAGAAAGAATGGCTCTTTTAGAAGTTCGAATTTCTTGAGTTCAATCTCGTTGTCGATAAGCTTTTCAATGGATTCCCAGTTGGCATTCTTGATATTATCGACTTTGTTGAGTGCCGATGCAAACAAGACAAAGCGTTCTCCAGACCAATAAAGCCTGTTCGCCTCGAAAAAGCCGTCACGCTGAATTCCGTACTGGGATATGAACTGTCTGGATGTTTTCTTCATAAGGCGAAAAAATATAATTGCGAAGGCCAAGCCAGTAGCAATCAAAGACCAATTGGCAGTGCTGCTTTGGAAAAAGATGATAATAAATAAACCGATGGCTAAAAAAAGAGCTGCTGTTTTCTTCATCTCTGAATAGGTCTGAGCTTTTTCCCACACCTTTTTTGGGGTCGCATCAAAGTATGCGGATAGAATACTCCCGTAATAATCTACCTGTTTGAGGTCGGAATTATTATTGTTTGAACTCATATTTGTCCAGCTCTCTTCTCAGATAGTGGTTGTACGGGATAAGCCCGTCGTGCGAAAGCCGTCCTATCACGATGGATGGTTTAATGCCCAAGGACTCGGCAAATGCGGTTACCGTCGCTTTGGTAAAGCTTCCGCTCATGGCAAATGCTTCGAACTCCTTCATCGGAATTAGAAAGTCCCGCGCAAATGCGTCGGCCTCGCGTTCTTGCTGTTGAAGTTCCGGCGTGTTGTAGCCATCTTCAAGGAACATCTCACGCTTGTTGTGCAAAAGGATATGCCCAAGCTCGTGAAAGAAGCTGAACCAGAAGATGTCCGAAGTCTTACCTTTGAGGCTCATCATGACGACGGCTTTGTCGCGGTTTTCTATCCAAAAGGTTGCTCCGTTGACACCACTGTTTTTAAAGTGCGGCAGCATCACGAATGCCACACCGCATGAAGCCAGCAGTGTTTTACACTCTGCAATCGCTTCGTTGATTTCCCTGTTCATGGATGCTCGAAGTACTGGCAGGATTTTTTTGAACTTTGCTTTATTGAATGGCTCAGTTTCAATCGACTCTGCCGCAAGTCTGCCAGCCTGCACCCACGATGCGATGCTCTCATGAAAAATATTTTTATGATTAGTGACACGGAAGGCGCTCTGATAGGCTCCGACGTGCTCTAAACGCGAGAGCTGTGCCACCGCAAAGAAGCGTCTCAGCTCGTCCACCCGCTCTATCACGTTTCTGGTCGCTTTGACGAACCCATACTTTGCCAGTTCCGCATACGGGAACTTTGAAAGCAGAGCACTCTCTGTTTCCATGACTCTCAGCTCTTCCTGTTTTGCCAGTACCATTTGGTACTCGGCTTCCAACCCTACCCAGATATGGGCGGGAACTCTTAGTACATCCTCCAGCTCTATCGCCGTAGCTGGCATAATGCTCTTTTTGCCCTTAATGATTTCATTAATGGCCTGTGTTGGTCTGCCAAGCCTTTTGGCGAGTTCAGCCTGACTCATACCAACCTCTTCCAGCACCTCTTCGAGATATTCGCCGGGGTGTATGGCTAAATCTGATTGATAGGTATTAGTCTCCATAGTGCTTACTCACTTCCTCGATTTTGGCGATATCGAATGTGTCGCCGTCGTTGGTAATAATCAAACGCCAAAAGCCTGTAAGCTTGATGGCGTATTCTCCTTTTCGGTCTCCTGTCAACGGGTGGAAGTCCCACCCCGGCAAAGAGTAAAGTTCGTCGAAATTCTTAGCCGTTTTGAGTGTGTTGACCCGCATAATGAACTTTCGGGCAATCTGCGAGCCGTAAGCTTTCACCGCTTCGCTGCTGTTCTCATACTGTTTCTGAAGTTTCTTTGTCCGAAAGCTTATTTCCAATATCGACTCTTTTTCTTCACCCTTTAGGTGAATTATATCATATATTATCTACGACTTTGATTTTTCCCGTCACCGCATTCGATATCAGGCTTTGGCGGTACTCTCGAAGGGAGGCTATCTCGTCCTTAATGGTATCAATGGCATTATCAATTTTGGTGTTTTCATTGTCAAGAAAGTCAATAATTTTTTGTTGTTCTTTGGAGGGTGGAATCAAAATATACTGTTCTTTAATATTTTGTGCGTGTACATTCTGATTAACTCCACCATGAGTAAAGTTACGCAAGCCATACAAAAAAGCTTCTGAAAGAAAAAAATATTTCAAATAGTCACGATTGACTGTTTCATCAAAGCGGAATCGTATCAAATATGATGCAAAAACAGCTTTTTCGAAGTTTGCTTCAACAACGCCGAACAATCCAACACCACCTGTTCTTGCAAATAAAAAATCGCCTTCTTGAATTGAAAAAACGTCTAATTCATTATTCTTTATTTTTACATATGGCATTTGAGAATAGTCTATGCTTGAATTTGAAGCAATATCAGTTATTCGGACAAGCTTTGTGCCAAAGTCAACATATGCGTCTGTGCTGTAGAAACCTTGTTTATGATTTTTCACAATTCGCCGTATTTGCTTTTTCTCCCAATGCTCAGGAACTTCGCCGAGCCATTCGATACCGCTATCTTTACATGTAACGCACTCATCCAAGCCACGGGTGACGGCTTTGTTGATGGTGGCGGTACGACGCTCTTTTAGTAACTCAATGAGTTTCTCCTGTTTGACAATGTGGGCATCGATTTGGGAGGTCTTTTTATCGATGAATTCTGCAATGGCTTTTTGCTCTTTAGGAGGTGGAACCGGTACAACAAAGTTATTGAACTCATCAGCGGGTAAGCGCCATCTTCCAAGCTGCGAACTCCCTTGTCCAAAAGCAAAGAAAATTTTATTTTTATACCCCGTTTGAAAGAGGTGCAGGTAATACTCTTTCACCTGAGTATCATCAGTCAGGGTAAATACTCTGTAATCGGGGCTTGTTACGCCATCGTATTTGGAAATATCGACATAGCCCGTCAGTAAGTCCATGTGGTTCATGGCAAAATCGTTTTTCTCGACAAGTTGGTATTTGGAGTAATCCATAGCGAGTTGCCCTTCGCCACTGGTGATGTCCTTGACCTTTATACCGCTTTGAGTAATGGACAATACGTCCCAGTCGGTTGTTCCCGCAATTCTCTTTTTGATTTTGAATAGAAATTTGATTCTTCGTGTATCCCAATGTTCTGGGATGTCACCCAACCACGTCTGAGCGCTATCTTTGTAGGTGTCGTATGGCTGGTACGTCATTACAAAATCTCATTCAACTGCGTCTGCGTTTCGCCCATCAACTTCTTGATATCGCTGGCAATCGCATCAAGTTCACGAAGCGGGGTGAACGTGTAAAAGTATTTTGTAAAGCTGATTTCATAGCCAATGGTAGTTTTGGAGTGGTCTATCCAAGCGTCTTCAACATAGGGCAGGACTTCTGCCTCAAAATACGTCTGGATGTCATCTTTTAGTGGAACGCTTTCGGTGTCGCGCAGTTCGCTATCGGGTTCATAGGAGACGGAGCCATCTTTCTCTTTTTTCTTGATGACCTTCTCTGCGTTTTCGTCGCGCGCACTGACGGCGTTAATAATCTGCTTTTTCTCCGGTGCCGAGAGCTTGATGTCCAAGGCTTTGAGCGTTTTGTCCAGCTCTTTAGAGAAACGGTTGAAGTCCATAAAGACGGTATCGCCGAAATACTCCAGCAGTTTGAGCGCCACTTCATACAGCTCGCGTTGCTTTTTCCATACGGCTATGTCAAGCAGCTTCTTTTTATTGGCAGAGGTAATGCTGATGTCGTGCATCTCAAAATGCTTTTCTATCAGTTCCTTATGCTGTTTGATGTCGGTGTATACGTCATCTCCGAAACGTTCCAGACACCACTGCATCTCATCTTGGATGGCATCGAGGAATAATACGTTGTGAATAGCTTCCGGAGTAAACTGAACCCTGAGTCGCAAAGGCCGCTCAACGGTGATTTTGTTGTAGCCGAAGTCACTGTTGTCGAAGATTTTGCTTTTGTCGCTCTCTTGGAACTCGGTGTAGATATCGGTAATGAGGTCGATGTGCTCTGGCTTTAGCTCATACGACTTGGCTCCGAGCGATTTACGCATCTTGTCATAGTGCTCACTGGCATCGATAAGCTGAACTTTGCCCTTGCGGTGTTCGGGTTTGCGATTGCTCAAAATCCAGATATAGGTATTGATACCCGTGTTGTAGAACATATTTTTCGGTAAGCCGATGATGGCTTCAAGGTAGTCGTTTTCGATGATATAGCGGCGGATTTCGCTTTCCCCGCTTCCTGCGTCACCCGTAAAGAGTGCCGAACCATTGTGAACGGTGGCGATACGACTTCCAAGCTCCGTAGAGTTTTTCATCTTGGAGACCATGTTCATCAGAAACAGCAGCTGTCCGTCTGAACTACGCGGAACGCCGACACTGAAACGGTGGTCAAGAATAACTTTTTTTTCTCCTACGATGGCATCGTAATCGATTTTCCAGCTTTTACCATAAGGAGGATTGGAGAGCATAAAGTCGAACTTCTTGTCGCCGAATCCATCATTGCCCAGCGTAGAACCGTATGCGATGTTTTCAGGGTTGTCGCCCTTGATAAGCATATCGGAGGTACAGACGGCGTAGGTTTCAGGGTTGACCTCCTGTCCGAAGAGTTCGAACTTCGCCTTTCCGCCGGTCAGCTCTTGGGCATAAAGCTCCGCTTCGGTCAGCATCCCGCCGCTTCCGCAGGCAGGGTCGTAGATAAGGTACGAGGCATCTTTGAGCTTGTCGGCGATAGGGATGAACATAATATGAGTCATCAGCTTGATGATTTCACGCGGGGTGAAGTGTTCTCCCGCCTCTTCGTTGTTCTCTTCGTTAAACTTGCGAATCAGCTCTTCAAAAACGTAGCCCATGCCCAGATTGGAAAGCCCCGGAAGCTTTTCACCTTTGGAATTTTTGCTTTCATTAGGGCTTAGGTTGATGTCTTTGGAACAGTACTTTTCGATGAGCGCAAAGGTGATACCCGCCTCTTCCATTGTCTGAAGCTGATTGCGCAGCTTGAACTTGGAGATGATTTCCTGCACGTTGTCGCTGAAGCCGTCGAGATAGTTTTCCAGATTCGCCACAATATTTGACGGGTCGTTAAGCAGGGTTTCGAAGGTGAATTTCGAGTAGTTGTAAAACGGCAGCTTCGTAACCCCTGTCAATGCTGATTTGTTGTCGATTCCGTTGTCTTGCAGGAACTTGTAGGTCTTCAATGCTTCCTCTTTGGTAGGCACCAAAAGCACGTCGAGACGACGCAGTACGGTAAACGGCAAGATGATGTCGCGGTATTTTCCCCGCGTGTATACGTCCCTTAGCACATCGTCGGCGATGCTCCAGATAAGATTGACGGTTTGGTTATGGACTTTATGGTTCATTGAGCCTCTTTCTTGATTGGTCTTATTATATCTAATGGGTATGATAAAGTTAAGAATATGTTCTCATAATATTTAGCAATATTTTTCAATGTAATGCTAATATGGAATTTGCGGAGCATGAAATTTCATGTCATGACAATCAAACTCCACCACATCGTAATAAAAGTCATCCTTATTGATTTCGCTGTAAAGTAACTTCCACTCCCGTTTTTTCTCCCGTAAAACTTCAGAGAGTATCCTGTCTATCGACTCATTAGGGGATGATGCTTTGGCTAACGCTGTTCGTACCGCTTTTCGATAATCAGACAAATAGCTGCTGTATTCGTTAATGTTGCCATTTCCAAGGAAAACATTATTCGTTTTCAACTCTTCATACATCTCTATCAGTTCCATCACATACTTTTTCACCATGCAAAATACAGTGTCGTCAGGGTTGAAGAGAACTTCATCCAACAGGTCGTCATAGAACTTATCAAATTGGAGTTCTGTAGCCATCGCTGACAAGCGAACTTCATCTTTTAGAGATTCATCGTGATAAACGTCTTCTTCAATGGGATGAAAATACGCTTGCTCTTCATCTGTATTTTCAGGGTCAGTCGGGATTGATTTATTGTATTCTTGAATGTAGTGAAGTGTTTTTTGTCTGTTGATAGGCGTATCTTCATTATGGAGGCTGTATTCATAGGGTCTGTAGTCAGGATTGGGGTATTTGCTGTCTTCGTTCATCTCTTCAAAATAGAAGTATTTTAAGATTTCAATGGCATCTTGATACGCCTTGTCTTCGACCTCGTACAAGGCAATGTCAAAATATAAAGAGAGCGGTTCAAGCGCCTCATCCGTAACGTACTCTTCTTCAAAATCGCTCTTTAACGATTGCAGTTTTGCTTGCAAGGGCCATAGAAAATCATCATCGAACCATCGTTTTCTGCGGTTAACAAACTCTATCTTGCTACGCAACACATCATATGAAGACAAAAATTTCGGACGTAACTTTTTAGCATCACTGTTGGTGGTGTAGATTCCTGCATGTCTGAATCGAATGCGATTGTATAGTTGGGTGTAAATACGCTTGGCAAACGCAGCTGAAGCTCCGGTGCGCTCCTGAATCATGTTGCAGACTTCTTCTTGCGCACTTGCAGTAAAAAATCTACTGAACGCTTCGTCTTTGGTGACTGCTTTATGACAAAAGTGCCCAATGATATCTTTGAGAGCCTGCTTGTAGTGCTGTTTACGATTGATGCTGATGATGTCATCAACTTCTTGCACAAGAAGCTTGTAGTCGCGCAGGTCATTGTCTGCGACCTCTTTATGATAAATCATTCCGCTTCCATGTTTGAAAATACCCAGCTTATAAAGGTCTGTCTCCTCGAAATAAATTTTTAGGGGTTGCTCCAAGCTGATTTGGTTGGATTCAGTCATAGCGGCATCTTCGATAAACGCAGAGCTGTATATTTTAGAAAAATCACTTAGCGACCTGATGATATGGCGTTTTTGCCTAACCGTGGTATATCTTCGGGGCTTCTTGTCTCTTTTTGACACGGATTACTGACTTTCGCAAATTTTTTCAATTGTAGCACGTTCATCTTTTAACTATGCTCTTTTAATTGCTCGGCTCATAAGAGTTGCTTTAAACTGACGGCATGAAAACAGAAACAAGGATGGACATGACAAACGAAATGATGATGCAATTTGAAGCCTATCTTCTGCCGCTGGTCGAGGCAGTTGAGTCCCTGATGGACCAAAAAGGTGCCTTGACAAAAAAATATCTGACAAAGGAGGAGGTGGCAAGCATTTATGGCTTAACTGAAGCCTTGCAGGCGAAACTCCGAATGAATAAGGAGATTCCTTATGTCCGCCCCGGCGGCGCGAAGGTCGTTTTATATCCAGTCGCTGAGCTTGATGCTTGGTTTGAAGGCTGGAGAGCTGCTTGACTTTTAAATCGATTCACCATTGAGAGCATTTCGGTGCTTTGAATAGTGCATTTCGCACATAACAACAAAAGGATAACAAATGCCAAATTATTGTGAAAACCATTTATCAATAGAAGGAAAATGGGAAAAGATTGAAGAGTTTATGAATTTATTGAAGGATGAAAACAATGAAGTATGTTTCAAAAATATAGTTCCTATGCCAAGTGATATAGATGACTTGTATCACTGGTCTATTGCCAATTATGGAACTAAATGGGATGGAGGTATAGAGAGTTGTTTTGATGGTGATGAAGTGTCATTTTATACGGCTTGGAGTCCACCATTGGCATTTTTTAATACAGCTTCTAAAAAGTTCAGTGAATTAACTTTTACCTTAACTTATTTTGAAAGTGGATGCGACTTTTGTGGTGTCACCGTATTTGAGAATGGAAAACTTATAAGAGTTGAGCATGACATCTGTGATAGTCATCTTGCAAGAGAATTATTCGGCAAAGAATATATAGATGAGTATTTTGCAGATTAGACATTCAGAATTGAGCCTTTAAATAAGGTTCTTGCTGTTTTCTTTGAGCCGTCCTCGTGAGGGTTCAACGGAGATTGCAATCTTGGTCGGCGATGCTTTTAAAAGCTAATAATATGAAAATAAAGGGATATAAAAATATGAGTAATTTTACAAGAAAAATAAAACGTCAAAATAATAAGTCGTCTGTCATGATACCAAGTGATGATATCTACTCTTTTCGAGGGTATCCAATCGTAGTTTACAACTACAATTCTGAGTATTTTGACTCATCAAAAAGTTTACTAAGAGCTTATGAGCTTGTGTTCGCAGACTATTGTGAAAAAGCTGAAATGGATAGAAACCTTTCATTGGTGGAATTTTTGAAAGACAGTATGGAAAACAACTACAATTTGTGCGACTATATACGGGAGTGTGACTTTTCCATCAATGATAGTCGTATCGTCTTTAGCGATAATGGCGATGACACTGATTTTATAAATATGGGGCAGTTTACTTTTAGGAACTGCAAAATCAATGTGTTCAGTTCGTATCTGTTTGTCGAAGACTTATCGACGGACATTAAGTACCTATATTATGGCGACTAAGCCACAGCACAGACAATATAAAGAAAATATTTTACAAAAGGAACACAATGAATATCACAACTACTATCCCAAGTCTAAATTACTTGATGGCAAATCAGCTCACGGCTGAAGACCTCAATGAGGAAGTCGAATATCTCATCGAGAACTTTTTGGTAAAGAGTTCTCTCAATGTCTTTTTTGCCAAAGCGGGTCAGGGTAAGTCTTTCTTGATGCTGGGGTTAGCGTTGCATCTTATTGAGAACAAAAAAATCGAACGATGCGTATATCTTGATATGGATAATTCCAAAGCGGCCTTGAAAAATAGAAATATTGACAAGTTGCTTATTGAACATTCGGAATTGACGTACATCCATAGTTCAAAAATTCAAGAGAATCCCAGTGGCATTATTGACAAACTTGCCTCTGATGCTCGCAAATTCAGCGATGCATTCAAAGGCGTGCTTTTCATCTTTGACAGTATCCGGGACTTCATGGGTGGGCGTGATATGAATTCTGATAAAGACATACTGCCTCTTATGGCGCAACTCAAAGAGCTTCGAGAGGCGGGAGCAACCATCATTTTCCTTCATCATACCACCAAGGAGTCAGACGGTACGCTCTTCAAGGGGAGTACATCATTCGTTGATTCTGTAGATGTCGGATACGCCCTCACGTCGAAACGTTCGCACAACACATTGAACTATCAGCTCATGGCTTATAAAGACCGTATCAGTGTTGAAAGCTGCGCTTTTGAACTGGATACCACGACAATGCAGTTGCAATCAGAAAACCTGCAACTGGCCTCCATGAGTAAGCACGAAGCAGATTTTGTACAAAAGGTACGGGAGTGGCTTGTATTTTACGGTGATGACGGAGTGAAACAATCTGATTTACTCGGACGCCTTGGAACGAGTAACGATGATAAAACGGCACGAAAATACCTGAAAAGATATACAGGGGAATTCTGGCAGGTTGAAAAACGCCCCAAAGAGAATAATGCCTCCTACTATTTTCCTATAGAAGAGCCAGAGCTACCAGATGTACCATTGTCCATCTCGGCGTAGCTTTCATACACTCTATTTAGCAACAAAAAATTCTTCTACACCAACATCAAACAGTTTGGCAAGCTTAAATAGGTGAACCAAATTGAAATGCTTTCCATGAGCATGATTCTCCATATTTGCATAAAATCCTGATGATTTTTGCCCAATTGAGAGCGCCACTTCAAGCTGACTCATATTCTTTTCGTTGCGGATGCGTTTGACGTTGTTGGAAACTGTATTCAGAAATGCTTTTATCTCTTCTTCGGTTGCAATCTCCGGTATTTGTAACATATTCATTCCTATAGGTAAGTTACCAATAAGAATAGTTCCGGTAGTATTTTTTCACAATCATCAATAGGAATCATTCCTATAGAAATACGAAGGATAATAATGCACATTAAAATGCTCACGGCACCTCTTATTTTAGGACTTTTTACATTCACAGGTTGCGGCGGAGGCGGCTCAAGCTCTTCTGAACCAACAAGCATTACAGGTCAGTTCCTCGACTCTGCGGTACAGGGTCTCAGCTACATTTGCTCATCTGGCGGTAGTGGTACAACAAATGCCAATGGTGAATTTACATGTAATGCAGGTGACACCGTAACCTTTAGCATTAACGGCTTTGAGATAGGTTCAGCCCAAGCTGGTACGGTCATTACTCCCAAAACCCTCTATCCTAATGATTCTGCTAAAGCCACAGATGTGGCGCAGTTGCTTCAAACCCTTGACAGTGATGGCAATCCGAACAATGGCATCACTATCGATATGCAGTCTCAAGCCTATCAGGCTCTTGCCAGTGCACAGGTTGCTTTGGGACAGGTGGACTTTGACAGTGCAATGACTTCATATATCGGTGTAACGCTGGTTGATGAGACATCAGCAAACGCACATATGGAATTGACGATTCAGAATGTTGAAAACGGTGCCGGAGCGGTCAATAGTAATTCCTTGGTAGTGGTGATGAATCATGTTGCCGAATCTGTATGCCAATCGCAAGACCCGTACACGCAAAGCTATGAGGGATATACTGATTTCGCCGATTTTCTTAGTGCAGGTGGTAGTGTCAGTCTTGATTACTTCAATGGGTCCAAGAGCTGTTCTGAATATAGTGTTGCGGCATTTTGTCAGGAACAGGACTTCTCCAATATCCCCGGCGGCGCAAGTGGAACGGGTAGTTGTGTTCAGGTGGTGACGTTTCCTGACGGAACTCCATCCGATGATAATAGCACAGACGATAATTCTACGGGCGATGAAACTGTGGACAGCAGCACTTTAACGTTTGAGGCATATACATCAGAGTTTAAACCTTTGCTACTGTCACTGGCTGAAAACACGCTTCTGTTTCAATACCTTGATTACTCTAAGAGCAAAATAACCGAAATGGCACAATTATATAGTGCGATGGAACTTGCTCCACGCATAGCAGATACATTGTACAGCATCGCGGGCAACCCAAGTGTAGAAGGCATGAACAAATACGACAATACAATCAACTACACCATTTATCAGTTCGGTCAAACCACTTTGACTCAAACGAGTTACAGCAACAGCTACGATGGCATTTTAAGTTCCAGCAGCTCTGACATCACACAGGCTGGATACGGCATCAAATATGACCAAACCGCCAACAGAGCACAGTTTTCTTTACCGATTGATGCAGCTACACTCAAAAGTATGTATGCTGAAATGGGTGTAGATATCAATTTTGATGGCGAGGATACAGGACAATTTTTCGCTAAAAATGAGGGTGGCTTGTCATACTATATGACACTGCTACTGAATGAAAGCGCTTATCAGAAAGTCAAAACTTACTTGGAAAATAAATAAGGAAAAAAAATGACTAAAAAAATCACAGCAGCAGTAGCAATGGCTACAGTAATCTTCATGGCAGGTTGTTCAAGCCATCAGACGGTTGCCAAACCAGTGAAACAATCACCTTTTGCGGGAGAGTGGAAAGGTCAGTATGAATGTCGCAAGGTTATGATAATGACCGATGTAACCATCAATGCAGACAATACGGCACAAATGCGCTTCTACGATACGCCAACGTCATCCCAGAAATGGGGAAAGTTTGACGGCACCATCATTGGGCGGGTCAATTACGATAGCAAAAAAGTCGTGTTTACGCCGCAAAGCAAATCTATTGACTTTTGGACTGTTGAGCCAAAACAGAAATTTGGCTCCATTGAATGGGCGGCCAACCTGAATGGTTATAACAAACTAAGTGGTCGTGTTAGAGAAGTTGGCTGTAAAAGTATTGAATTGACACGAGTTAAGTAGGCTGAAGTGATGAAATATTCAGTATTTGCCATTGCTTTGTTTGTACTGTTGAACTCTGGATGCGAGAGTTCTTCCAAGGCTTCAGAGGAAAATGCAAAGGCCGCAGAAGAGCAATCTTTAGTTTTAAAAGTAAAAAACTACCGATATGCCGAGGATGCGACCATTGGACAAATCTTTGCAAGCAAAAAAAATTGTGATAGTGCAACATGGACAGAAGATAAACAGCAAGGTTTTGTAACGGTTGTTTGCGACTCCAAAAATGCAAAAACAAATTTTCTAAAAAAAGAATGGGGTACTCATAACTCTATTATTAAGTCATTGGATACATACGTTATGTCAATAGATTTTAGAGGAGATGTAATTATTGAGGATGCCTATTATGAATTTAAGGCGGCTGGAGAACCTAAGGAGTCAGGGGCTTGGCAAGATGGTGGTCATCAGAATTTGGAAAATATGTACAACAAGATGAAAGAAGGTAAGAAATGAAAAAAATAGTATCAAATCCGATTAGAGTGCTTTTTTTGATGGTATCAATGCTCACGGTATGGCCTGCATCCCTTATGGCTGATTTCAATGAGCGCGAATACAAACAGGGGGCGAAATATTACCAAGCCAAGCAATATGCAAAAGCGAAAGAGTTGTTTACTATGGCTTGTGAAGGGCCCAATGCAAAAGCGTGTCATGCACTCGCGGGAATGTATCTCTTTGGCAAAGGGATGAAAAAAGACGCCGGAAAAGCCATAGAGCTCTATAATGAAGCTTGCAATTTGGGTTACGGTGGTTCATGTCACTTTCTTGGCTCTATGTATGAGCGGGGGCAGGATGTGAAAATAGATTTGAATAAGGCTTTTAGCTATTACGATACCGCCTGTATAGCAGGTAACCCGAATGGCTGCAATGACCGAAAGCGCCTGAGCGAAAAATAGGCGTCTCCCTCTCTCCATTATCAGACCTCAAAGCTATGGTAGCTTTGGTGGGTTTGGTAATACCCGACAAAAATTTCTAAAAAAAATTTCATCTCTCTTTTTATTATTATAATCATTCATGATACCAATCAAAGGATATTCATGAATATAAATACAATTGTCAAACTCAGAGTCTCTGGCTTTAAAGCCTTTAAAGCAACGGAAAAGAAGCCATCAGGCACAAAAATCCAGTCACGATTCAACCGTGAGGAGGGTGGCCTTGGTCAATTTGAAATCAAGGTTTTCGAGCTTGCGGATGCAAAAGTCCTCAAGGGAAAAACGGTTCAACTGGAGCAGTGCAGCGTCTTCAAACCCGACCAAGAGTATGCACCATCATACTGGAGTACGTTTCAAAAACCTGTTGAAATCAAAGAATCCATCGACAAGCCGGTTATCAACACCATCATCAGCGGTGCGGTTGAAGGGGTGGAGCGCTTCGAAGGCGAGCAGGTTCAGGGGCATACCCTTTACTTCGTCGAAACCATTGACGATGCCGAAACCATCTACACGGTGAAAATCATAAAACTGGATGAAGCAACGGCAAAATCACTGCTTCACAAAGAGGTCGTTATCGAGCAGTGCAAGCCGCTCAGTAAAACATCGTACATTACTGAAGCCAGACCGCAAGTAGTCCAAAAACAGCCTCCAAAAGAGTAATCTTGAGGAGCCTTAAAGATGCCGTACATCCCGCCTTCAAAAACGGTTGAACCTGAAAAGACAACTGACAGACTCTTCGAGTTTCCCTTTTACAATCGTAAGGGACAGCTCCATCGTCAAAACGTCTCGCAAGTGGTACTGCTTCTGTACGGTGCTACCGCTTTCGCACTGTTCAACCTTGAGGCGGCACTCTACCATTTCACGGTAGCTCCCACACTGATTTTTGAGCACTATGGCGTGTTCTTGCAAGAAGTGGGTCACTACATGGCGCACCGATTCCGGGACGTTCGGAGCTACGGACTTGAGATGTTGACTCCAACGGACAGGGGCGTTCTGGCTACGACATTGCTCATTCCATCAATTCCCGTCTACTTTTTTCTCAGACGGGTCTTTGCAAAAGCTCGTATACAGGCCAACCTCGCATCCGTCGGGCTGGAGCACTACTACCTCTACCGCGCTGAGCGTAAAAATAAAATATTTTTCTTCAGGCTTTTGAAGGGGCATCGCATGGGATATGAGACCTTCATCCACCAGTTTGATAACCTCAAGCAGCTGTTCGAAGAGGGGGACATCGAATATCAGCGCTACAAGAGCAATATGGTCAGGGTGCGATTTAAAGAGCCGCTTATCGATATTGAAACCGTAAAGCTTTCGGCAAAAAAACCGTCGCTCTCAAATGTGCTCGTACCCGACAAACTGGTACTGGGTATCACTTCCAAAAGCGGTGATATCGTCTACGCTCCGCAAAAAGAGGAGGGTCGGGGCTTGCTCAATGGGCATTGGCTTGTGGTGGGAGCCAGCGGTGCGGGGAAATCGGTATCAATGAAGAGTCTGTGCCTGAACTTCCTGTCCCCAGAGAACTATCGTTTCATCGACGATATCTTCATCGTCAACTACAAAAAATCCAGCGATTACAACTTCTTGAAGCCTCTGGACAAGGTGCATTACGCCGAGGACATTAAGGATTCGTTGAAATTGCTCAAACAGATACAGCTCAATATGTTCAACAAATATCTCTACAACTCCAAGAATTCGCTGGACAACTTCACGGCCTACCAGAGCATCGTCATTATCGACGAGATTCAAACGCTTACTGAACTGCTTGATTCCAAGGGGCTTCACAAGGTTGAGCGTAACTCCATTCAGGAGTGTCTGTCCATCATCGAGCAGCTGGGAAGCAAAGCAAGGGCTTCGAATATTTCGCTGATGGTGATATTGCAAAAAGCGGATGTTGCCTCACTGCCATCAAGCGCCTTCAGACAGAATCTTCGAAACCGTTTGATGATGAAACAGGAAACCAATGTATCGGCATCGCTGGTTATAAATTCGGAGATTCTGGAGCGTGAAAACATTCGCCCACTTGAACTTACACAGGGGCAGTTCATCTATCTCGATACCTTGCGCAATGAGCTTAAGCGGGGACTTACCATCTATCCCGACGTTTCCGTGGATGTAGACAGATTAAATGGCCTGTGCTTTGATAAAGAGACACAGGTGGTGCATGACGAAGTGGTGAAAAACAGGGATGCGGCATTAAAGGCAATACAGGCGCAAAAAGAGGAGCTGGAGCTTCTTGCCAATAGCGGCAAAAAGACCTTCTACGACAGTTTCGATGATATTGAGGATATGGCGTTGTCATCAAACGATGACCTACTGGATGAAGTGGATGCACTTCTAAAAAATAAAGGATGACTATGTGGCTCAAAGAAGCAATCGAAAAGCAATATCTTAAACATTTAAAAGAGTTTTACAGCTCCGCACACAGGCGGTTCATGCTCAAGGAAGGGTTGCAGACTTACCCCTCATATACTAATCCCAGCCAGTTTCACTTGGCAGGTTATGTACAAAACGCCTACAATCGTAACGGCACGGTCTACATTGAGCTTGTTGCACAAAACGCAAACGCGGTGACGATTACCGCGCCGCCGTATACCGACTACAGGGAGCTGGAGCTTCAGAGCGTCTTGTGCGAAGGGGTGGTCGAACACGTTGACGGCATCGTTGACAACTCCGTCTTCATGCGTACCTGCTCGGAAATCACGGTCCTTTAAATGGGACTTTTCGGCTCCAAATCGTGTGAGAAGTGCGGAGTAGTGCAAGAACAAATTGATATGCTTCAAGAGCGCAATCAGCGACTCGAATCGGCCCTTCGGCAACTCAAGGTAAAGTACGATGAATGCCACCGGCGTGATGAAATCGTATCGCTGAGTGCCGATGAAATCACTGCCCTGTTCGAGCGTATCAAAAACTCGCCGTATTCCAACGAAACGAAGCGTTACCTCCGCTCGGTAATGATGCTCATTAAAAACAGCGGAGATGCATCCCTATATGCATTCCTCATCAATCAGTTACAGACAGACTGAGCGATGCCAACGGCGCAGCAACGTTGGCAGTGTCAGGTCTGCAAGAGGCACGCAGTGGCTCTTCTTGAAGTACTTTATATCAAATGTCGTGTAAAAAATAAAAAATACTTATAAATTTTTATACTCATAGTAAACCTGCAAAGGATAGCTATGAGTCAATCACGATTACAACAGCTCTTGGATGAGCACGATGCGCTTTATGACGAATACATTGAAACGGCGATGGATAAAGAGCGTAAACAGCACAGCTTTGTCAATCAGATAGAGATAACGAATCAAAAAACGGGTGAAGTGTTTCGCATGAGCCATACGCTTCAAAAGAAGCTCATCGAGCAACATTCAATGCTGGAGCAACGCATCGGCTACATTCATCATCTGGCAAAACAGCAGGAGTTGAGTGAGGTCTTTTTCCTGACCATCACAGCTCCGTCGCAATATCATCCGTTTCGAATGCAAAACGATAAGAAGATTCTCAACAGGAACTTTGGGTTCGACACCATCAAAGAGGCGGTGGAAGCATCCTATAAAGCGGTTGAGAGCATTTCCAGACTGTTCTATAAATCACTCAAAGAGCGTCTTCGTGGGCTTGGCAGGGATGAGCAACTGATGTTTGTGAAGGTCAACGAGTTTCACGACAGCTTTATCGTGCATCAGCATATGATGATTTTTCTGCCAGTCAACATCAAAGTGCATCTGAATAAGCGCAACGGTCGTGTTATCGGTCTCGGAACGTGGGCACGGGAGAAGTTCTACGAAATCCTCAAGCGTGAAGACTTCAACTATAACCGCCATCCCCTTCGTAAAACCAATGATTTTAAAAGGGTCAACGACGACGGACGCTCGCTCAGCCAGTACATGATGAAGTACATCCAAAAAACGTTGAGTATGTCAAAAGCCGATGGATACGGACAGAACAGCACGATTTACTTTCTCTACGGTTGGAAGACCACCAATCGCATCCGACACTACAGCACCTCAAGAGTGCCGTTCAACGTCATCGAGTACCAAAAACTCTATCACGCACTTGGCAAAGAGGAAAAATCCAGACTGATTGCTCGGGCTACCGCAAACAAGACCAATTTGATGACGGAACTCTCCAAGGTTGTGAGCATCAAACGAAAGGTCTATGAGAAAAATATCTTTTTAAACCGTCATGTTGCCATCAATGGCAAAATCACCGACACACCTGTCAATGAGGGTGACGCATCTTTGGAGACAACCAAGCAACCGCTTCGGTGCGAAAATCCACTCTTCATCATCGAATCCAGTACGCACAAATCCAAGCGTATCGTCCAACGCAACGATAATGACAACAGTATCGTCAAGGACAAGAGAGAGCTGGTCGAACTCGAAATCCGCAAAGACGGTGCAACCATCTACAAAAAAACGGATTTTAGAGCGTGAATTCTTTTCAATCCATATAATCAGTTCAAATGCAAAGGATATTTCAATGATTACTTTCGAGATTGTCGTGCGAGAACTCAACAACTATAAAGAAGCCCGTATCGAACTGCCAAGCGAGCGGTACATCGAAGAGCTGACCAAAGTATTCGGTGAGGAGTGGATAGAACACGACTACGAGATAGTCGATGTAGAAGATGAGCATAATATATTCAGCTCCTATCGCCTGTATGGGTATGAGAGCTTGGATACGCTCAACAAACTGGCAAACCGAATTCAGGATGTCTGCTCATCGGAACCACTACTGAGAACTCTGCAAGCAGCTTCGGAGGTGTATACGGATATCAACGAAGCGCTGGAGCTGATGGAATCGGATGAAGTCGTTCTCTATGATGACCACACGATGGAAGATATGGCAGAATGGTTTGTCGATGAAGGCTGGATGGGTGAAATCGATGACAAGCTGAAGTCATATATCGATTATGAACGGCTTGGACGGGACATTGAACTGGATGGAAACTACCATGCAACAAAATTTGGAGTACTGGAAATACGATGATTTCAGTTGATAGTAATTGACGGTGATTTGATTGAAGGGGACACCAAAGGGGACAGATAGATGAATCTTGTATTTCTTAAAGTGAGTTTAAAAATGGTGGAGCCAAGGGGGCTCGAACCCCTGACCTATACGCTGCCAGCGTATCGCTCTCCCAGCTGAGCTATGGCCCCCATTATTAACAATTCTTATCTCAAATCCCAGTATTTTACAATACTGCCAGCGAAGCGCTCTCCCAGCTGAGCTAAGGGCCCTTAAAAAGGTTTGAAGGCAGAAATTATAGTCATTCAATTCTTAAAGTTTCATAGAATTTGCTAATGGTCGATGTAGTTCTCATGCAAAAAATTGTTCTCTTTTTCATTACATGTAGTGTATTGCTAGCGGCGCCTTATTACACCATTCAATTGATGAGTTATAAAAAAGAAGATGCCTTGCCATCTGATTTGAAGCAAAAGGTGCAGCGAAGTGGTTTGGAGTATCGTATTTTTGAAGAAAACGGTTATAACAAACTTGTTTTAGGACGTTTTAAAACACGAGCAGAGGCGTTACATGTAAAGCGAATATTAAAGTGTGTGCCCATGGATGCATTTGTACGTATTTGGCCTGAGACTCATGAGAATGAGCATATTGCTTTGAAACTGCATGAGACTATTGATGATACAAACAGCTCCCTTCAAGAGAAGCAGGTTTGCGCACCGTGTGTGGTGGTTGAAGATCCTAAAGCCTTGCACCGTGCGCAGATGGAGCAAGCCATTGAGTATTTTAAAAATTCAGGATATTACCGCTTTGATAAGCACTAGTTGAGTTTAGCACTAACGCCTTCAACAATATCAAGACACTCCAGATAGATACCATGCTCTTGTTGACTTCGAGTCTGTATGGCCGCAAGCAGTTCGCTGACATTCTCACCATCGGCAGGATAAGATGCCGAAGCAGCGCGGATATAGACGGTAAAAAACTCTTCAAACATATTTTTAACAATGGTCGCACCGTATTTATCGGTGTAGGGAAGGACAAAGAAATAGTATTTGTCATAATGCACAATGGTATCTGATGCGCGTAAAATATGTTGGAGCGATTCGTGAATCACCTCAGCTTCAACATCACTAAAATCGCAAAAAAGAATGGTAAAACTCTCAGAGCGGTTTTCATCAAGTCGTTCGGAAATGCCCATGTTGAGCTGAATGAGACTTGGAAACTCCATAAATGAAAAGTGGATGCCAGCCATATAACTTCCTTATGTTAAAAGGTATTGAGAATGATTGTACTTGTGGCATTGTTAAAAAGTCTTTAAGGCAGCAACAGTTTAAATAAAATAACGTTCAAATCCAGATTTCGTTTCAAATGGTGTGGCTTGAATGCTTTCTCCTTCAAAATCCAGAGAATACAAAACATCAGCAGACGTTTTACAATAGGTCAAAATCACACGTGCGGCTAAATCACGATCCGAGATGCTGGCATTTCGTGAAAGCAGCGAATGGGGACCGGGTATGCCACTGGTGCTAATGTGAATGTATTTGTCATTATCAATCTCTTTGATGCGGGCATTATCTTCTTGATGACGCCCAACCACCAGCTTGGCACCTTCTGGCAGGCGTAGTTGTCGGCCATATTTTACCACGGGAATGTCGCGCACTTCAAAGGTGTCATAAGCAATAAAATCACGCATTTTACGGGCAAAATTTTCATCCGTTAGCAAGCAGCCCCCACCGGGACTCTCATAATCTTTAAGTCCAAACTGCTTGGCCAATTCCATTTGGCGGTCGCGGTTGCGTCCTACAATACCTTCGAGTTTGTCACGATCAATCCAGCCGTTTTCCTCAGCAAGCGTTGGAGCAAGGCGTTGCGCGCTCATGGGACGCAGCAGCAGACCGTTGACATTGCCTTCATTCAGGACTTTGGTAAGGGCATCGGCATTTTGGCTCATGGGGCGCTGTCCAAGCACTTCGCCGCTAATTAAAAAACTGGCACCTTCAGATTCCATCATTCGTTTGGCTACGGCAAACATCTTGGCATGGCAGTCAATACAGGGATTAAAGTGCTTGCCATAACCATGTTTGGGGTTAAAGAGAATCTCTTGCAAGTATTCGTTTTGAATATCAACAATTTTCAGTTCCGCCCCCACCTGATCGCACATGCTTTTCATGTGTTCATAGCGATCTTTAGTGGCACCAAAGCCGGTGTTGATATTAATAGCGGTGACATCAATACCCTGATCAATGACAAGTTTCATGGCCAGTGTTGAATCCAGACCGCCGCTAAAAAGTGCGAGTGCTTTCATAATAGTTCCTTGGTAGGGCACAAGAATCGGTTACATGTAAGCGTATTTAGCTATTGATGCCGACCAGTTCACCCCGTTTGAGTTTGGCGATTTTTTCACGGTAAGAGCGAATTAAAAACGCCTTTTTTTCGAATTTTACCGTATTTTGAGTCATTACTTTTTTGAGTTCACGGTTGTAGTAGTTTCCCAAAAAAGTGAGCAGCTCGGCTTTGAGTGCTTCATGGGTGTGAAATGCAATGACATCGTCGTTAAGACTTAGCGCCATCAAACGCGGATCGTCCGTGTGATTTGAGAGTGCCAGTTCAAACTCTTCGCGGTGGTGCTGTAGCATTGAAGGATCAATAAAATCAAGAATCTGATCGGTAAAAAGCGGGTATTCCAGCACGGTTTTTATAAGACTCTGTTCCCATAAATCATGCGGGCTGTTGTGCAGTGCCGTTTTGGAAACAGAAGTGTTTTTGTACGTACCTGTTTTAATAAGAGACGGGCTAATACCAAGGCGCGATGCCAAAAACGGACGGTACTCTTCTTGGAGCAGCGGTGAAAGGGATTTGAGAAAACCAATACTTTCATGCAGCGCGGCTTCTTTAGCTTTGGGATCTTTGATATCAAAGCCGCTAATAATCTCTTCGAGTACAAAATCAATAAAAGGTTTGGGCGTACGAAAAAGCGATTTGAGTGTTTCGATCTGCCCGGATTTGACCATATCGGCAGGATCCAGACCGCCATCAAAGAGTATGACACCGCCGTTAAAGCCTGAAGCACTTAGCAGTTTAGATGCTTTAAGCGCGGCAGCGCGTCCGGCATTGTCACCATCATACGCCATGATAATGCGGGCATCACCTTTGCGCAGCAGCGGCAAATGCTCTGGGGTAAGCGCGGTTCCAAGTGTAGCTACGGCCTGAGTAAAACCTGCTTGATGCAGCATGACAACATCCAGATACCCTTCAGTAACAATCATTTCTTTTTTATCATAAATACTTTTTTTGGCCAGATGATAGGCATAGAGCAGCCGTGATTTGTGAAAGAAGCGCGTTTCGGGAGAGTTAATATATTTGGCCTGGTGGCCGGTGATGGTGCGTCCTCCAAATCCAACTAACATACCGTTAGCGGTGTAAATAGGAAACGTAATCCGTTCAATAAAGCGGGCATAGAGGCTATTTTCACCCTCTCCGACCACTCCAAACTCAATGGCTTCGGTAATGTTAAACATCTGCTGTTTAATGAATGTTAGCGTCATAGGCGATGTTGGAGCGTATCCGATGCCAAAACGTTCGATGCTTGATTCAAAAATCCCGCGCTCTTTAAGATATTGCCGTGCAGATGGCGTTTTTTCAAGCAGCGCACCATAATAGTCGTTGAGCTTTTCCATTAGCATGGAGCGCTCTTGTTTGGGAGTGCCGCTGTTATCGTAATGCAAAGAAAAATTATAAGTTTGCGCGAGTTTTTCAATCGCTTCGGGATAGCTGAGCTTTTCATACTCCATAACAAAACGGATAGCATCGCCCCCCGCGCCACAGCCAAAGCAGTGATAGATCTGCTTTTGGGGGCTTACAACAAAACTGGGAGTCTTCTCATCATGAAAGGGGCAAGGAGCTTTGAAATTACCGCCTATTTTTTTAAGCTCAATGTAATTTCCTACCACATCAACAATGTCGAGACGTGCTTTAAGTGCTTCAATGGAGTCTTGTGAAATCATAAAGGTATAGTAGCTTTTTTTTATGCATAACAATCTGATACATAAAATAGAGTTCTTAGAAAAAACTTTACTATTCATACTAGTATTAACAATTTATTAGTATATGAGGGTGTACAATTGTTTTTAGGTGTTAAACACCACATGTTCTATCACATCTCAATGTTGTGCCAAACTTGTTGCGAAGCAGGGACGGAAAGCCATGGGTCTTTACATGTAAAGATTGCCAGGTTGCCATTGATGATTCTTCATCGCTTCTTTCCTACTTTGTTTGATGTTGGTTCTTATGTATCTACACATTCAAAGGATTGATTATGAAACCTTTTATAAAAACATTAATTGTGTTAGCCGTTGCGTTGCCATCAATGTCATTTGCATATGATGAGCTTATTGAGATCGATTCAATTGATCAGATTGTATCGGTCATACAAAAAGATGAAAAACTTAATAAACGTGTTGCCGCCGATAAACTCCAGATTGCAATCACATCAGCGCAGCAGATGAACCGTTTGATTCGTGAAGCAATCTATCAACAGGGCTTAGCCAATGACGGGGATATCTCTATTGCCGATACACGGGATGTCAATACCTACTTAACAACGCATCACGCAAATGAGTGGGCAGGTCTTAGAGGTCTTGCTAATGGAGAAAACTCGCTAGGATATGGCTGGGTTGAGTCTGTAGTTTCTTCTACTGGAGCGCTTGGTAGTAAAGCTGTAAGCGTTTGGGGTGATGTTTATAATCTTGGATTTTTAGCATATAACAAAGATACATTAGCCGATGTCAATGGCAATAAAGGGCGTAGTATCACTTCTGTTGGTTGGAAACTACAAGAAATGATGAAAAATGAAGTAGCATCGGGTGCGCTAAACAATCCCAATATTCCAACAGTGACAGGCAGCACGGCTACGGCACTTGATGGTATTATCGACATCATTATGCATGATGAAGGGCTGCTACGTTATGTATCTACATCTAACTTGCGTCTGGGTGCAGCCGCTGCTGATGCCATGAATCATCTGATTGTTGAAGCCATCAAAGCTGAAGGTTTGGCAAATGATGCAGTTATTACGCCGGCTGATGTACGTACTATTAATCGCTATCTGGTTGAACATCATGTCGAGCAGTGGGCCACATTGCATGGAGACGATGAAACGGGTGCAGAAAGTGGATTTCATCTGGTGCAAAACAATGGCGCCTACGATCGTATGTTTGCCGATAGTGCCATAAATACTGTTGCTGATGGTATCTATCATCTTGGATTTTACACCAATAATGAGGACAAGCTCAAAAATGAAGATGGCAATGATAACGCCCGTTTTGAAAAAGTGGCGTGGTGGCTTGATACGATGCTTAAATCCAATATGGCTGCCGGTGTTTTAGATAATCCTAAATATAAAGAGGTGCAGGGGACAACCAATACAGCATTTGATTATATTATTCCTTACATGTACAACGAACCGGGCTTGGTGCGTAAAGTATCTATGGATGATATTCGCGAAGCGGCACGTAGCGCTAATCGTATGAATGCGCTAATTGTTGAGGCTATTGATGCCACCAATGTAGCTGATGATGGATGCTATTCGCCTGAAGATGTACAAGAGTTAAATCGCTATTTGAGCAGTTATTACATGACTGAGTGGATTGAGCTTCACGGCAATGATGGCACCAATGAAGAGAGCGGTTATCACCGCATACAAAATGACGGTGCCTTGGGTAACGCTTTTGGTACCAATGTAATTAATACGCTTGCTAACGGCATCTATCATCTGGGATTTGCAACATCGTATGATGACTATCTTGTGGATGAAGATGGCAAAAAAAATGTTTCGTTTAAATATGTAGCTTATTGGCTTAATCGCGTCATACTGGGAGATTCAAATGGATGCCAAAGTTCTGATAGCGATACTGGTGATGTACCTGCCACCACACGATACCAACCAAGTATTGATACCACATGGCAGTGGCAACTTCAAGGTACCATTAACGATAGCTACGATGTTGATGTTTATAACATTGATCTGTTTGATACCCCTGCAAGTAAAATTAATTCGCTCCATGCGCAAGGCCGTAAAGTGATCTGCTACTTCTCGGCAGGATCGTATGAAGCATGGCGCGATGATGCAGGTGATTTTCCTACAGAAGCACTAGGAAGCAAAATGGATGGCTGGGATGAGCGCTGGATTGATATTCGTCATGCAACAGTGCGCTCCATTATGGCAGCGCGCATGGATCTGGCCAAAAGCAAAGGGTGTGATGGTATTGAACCCGATAATGTGGATGGGTATGATAACAGCAACGGCTTTGGACTGACCGCAAACGATCAGATTGATTACAACACCTTTTTAGCACAATCAGCCCATGATAGAGGCTTGGCCGTTGGGTTAAAAAATGATGTAGAACAAGTAGCCGCACTAGAGCCTTATTTTGATTTTGCTGTCAATGAAGAGTGTCATACTTATAACGAATGTGATACTCTAGAACCTTTTATAAACAACAACAAACCGGTATTTAATGTAGAGTATGCCAGTAAATACAATAAAAGCAGCACGTTTGATGCATTATGCGCCGACGCAACGGAGCGAAAATTTCAAACACTCTATTTGCCGCTTGATTTGGATGACAGCTTTAGGCATTCGTGCAGTGAATGATTGTAGCCATAGATGGTGTGGCAGAGACGGACATCTCTGCCATTTTATGGGTTTTTCTCATAAAGTGTTTAGTCTTAGAGCATAATTTGGATATAATGCCACGCTACAAAATTTTAAAAGAAAGTAGGTGATGTGAATGCCAGGGATTATTATTCGTCAAGATGATAATTTCGACGCTGCGTACCGCCGCTTCAAAAAGCAAACTGATCGCAACTTAGTTGTGACCGAAGCTCGTGCTCGCCGTTTCCACGAAACGGAAACCGAGAAACGCAAAAAAGAGAAGATCAGCGCGCGTAAAAAGATGCTTAAACGTCTTTATATGATGCGTCGTTACGAATCACGCCTGTAGTAAAAAGCCTTCGGGCTTTTTGCACTGTTTCCCCTCCAAAATACTGCAACAATTTTTCCTAATTAATTTATACGTGTGATGAAAATAATTTTCCTTTAAACGCGATCTCTTTGTGATATAATCGATGTGCATCAAAAATTTATATTAAAGAGGCAGAAATGTTTTTTAGTGCACCTAAAGAAGATCCGAAACTTCAAAAAATGCAAGAGGAAATAGATACGCTTAAGATAGAGCTACAGCGCTATAAAGAGGCGTTTTCTTTGTCTCAAGAAGAGGTTCGCATTATTCTTAGCAAGGATAATGCAATCCTTGCTAAGAATGATCTGGCCCATTCCATAGATAAAGATCCTTCGGGTTTTGTCAAGGCGTTACGTCAAAAGGGTGAAGAGGTTTCATTTGATGGGTGCAGTGGCAAGGTTGAACGTAAAGAGCTTAGCGATGGCAGTACGGCTTTTAGTATTATTAAAACCGATGTACGTAACTCTAAAGATTCGGATATTCTGGCCCTTCATCAAGATGCTATTAGTCATGCACTCAAAGATTCTCAGCAAACATTTTTAGACATGCTCAATCAATTAAATAATATGAATCATGAATCACAAAGTATTGCCAACGAATCCCATGAGGGATTAGAGTTAATTACTACGGCATCAGACAATATGGATCAGCTTTTCCAAGATATGCAAATTACCATGGAGGGAGCGCGCATGTTAAATGAACGCTCTACTGAAATTTCCAATGTGGTTAATTTAATAGAAGATATTGCAGATCAGACCAATCTTTTAGCACTTAACGCTGCTATTGAAGCGGCGCGCGCGGGAGAGCACGGACGCGGATTTGCCGTAGTGGCCGATGAGGTGCGCAAGCTGGCTGAACGTACCCAAACGGCAACCAAAGAGATTGCCATGGTGGTTCGTGCGATGCAGCAAGAGACCTCTAATGCTGAAGAGAATACCGAGCGTGCTGGTAAGGTTGTTAATGGATCTAAAGTGCATATTGATCAATTGCATGAAAAAATTGTCTCTTTTGAAAAAAATGCATCGCGCTCCGTCTATGAAGTGCGTTTTATAAGCGATAAAATTTTTGCATCCCTTGCAAAAATTGATCATGTCATCTACAAACACAATGTGTATGCCTTGCTTTTTGGTGAAAAAAGTGAATTTAAAGAGGCGGATCATCACAGTTGCCGTTTGGGTGATTGGTATGAGCGCGGTAAAGGCAAAGAGGAGTTTTCTACGATGCCTTCTTACAGCAAGCTTGAACGTCCGCACGCAATTGTGCATCAACAAGCAAATCGTTTGGTAAAAGAGTGTGGTTCTGGTAAGCCGCTCTGTTCCAAAGCGGAGATTGAAACAATGGTGAACGATATTGAAAAAGCGAGTAGGGAAGTTTTTACAATTCTTGATGCTATGGTTGTTGAAAAATCGCAAATGGAGATGAAGAATGCGGTTGGAGATCTTTTTGGAAAGCGAGGAAGTAAATAATGAGTACGATTCATATAGCGATAGTAGATGATGAAAAAGAGATTTTAGAGATGTTACAACGCTATTTGATGCGAAATCCAAAATACAGTGTCAAGACCTATCAAAATCCGGTGCTGGCACTGGAAAATATGGACAAAAATACGAATGTTGTGTTGCTTGATATCATGATGCCTCAGATGAACGGATTGGATCTGCTTCCTAAACTGCAAGAGCGATTCCCAAAAATACGGGTGGTAATGATGACCGCATACTCAACACTTGATAAAGTGCTTGATGCACATCGTAGTGGCGCCAAGCACTATGTTATGAAGCCGTTTGAGTCTCTTTCGGTGCTTGAGAGCAAGATCGAAGAAATCGCTGCGCGTTAAATGAATATTCGACTTACTCACCGCACTGCCGCACTGGGCGCAGCAGTGCTATTGGTAAGTATGATCGTCTATATTTTCCTTGTCAGATACTATTACATATCGCTGCTTGAAGGAAATGACGACGATACCTATATTATTGAACAAATCAAGATCCTTACGTATTATTCGCTCACGATCGCAGTATCTGTGAGCATGCTTTTTTTAGTAGTGTTATTTCGTTTTGTCGATCTTAGAGAACGCGAACGTTTTGTATTAAGTGAACTTCAAGAACTTAGCGATGAGAATCGGCGTTATTTTGAAAATGCCGCGATTGGTTTTGTTGTGGTGAATGAAGATCGTAATATGTTGAATGTGAATCCCAGATTTTGCGAAATTTTTGGTTATGAGGCGCATGAGCTTATTGGTAAAAGTGTTGTGATGTTGCATGTGGATCAAAGGCATTATGAAGAGTGGGGCCGCCAAATGCTTGCCAAAGTGCGTGAAGGTGGCAAGGTGATGATGCGTTATCCTCTAAAGTATCGTGATGGCAGTCGCATCTGGGTGGATATAACAGGTTCATCGCTTCAAGAAAAAAACCATTTTCCAGGCGGTGGCGTATTATGGACTGTAAGTGAAGTGAGTGCAGAGGTGCGCACACTGCAACTGCTTGAAAATACAAACCAGCAACTAAATGAAAATCTGAGCTATCTCACCACCCTCATTAATACGGCACCAACACCACTGTATGTCAAAGATGAAAGTTTTCGCTATCAAGAGTGCAATAGTGCTTTTTTAGCACTCTTTGGAAAATCTCGAAATGAGGTACTTGGCAAAAGAGATGAAGAGATCTTTGATATCTTTTTTGCAGAACAAATTGCTCTGAGAGACAAGATGATACTCGAGCAAGGGAAGCACACCTTTAAGCTTCGGTTTTTATCAGATGGTATAGCTCGGGTGATGGAGTTTTATACTTCTGCAATCATTCACAAACAGAGCTTTAACGGCTATATTGGATTTTGTGTAGATATTACCGAAAAAGAGAATCGTGAGCTCTATCTTAACCAACGTGTTGAGCAGGAAGTTATAAAAAATATGGCGCTGCAAAAACAACATTTTGAAGAGCGTATGAATGATGTGAAATTTTCTGCTTTGGGCAAACTCGCTGCAGGAATTACACATGAAATCAACACACCGCTAACATATATTAAAGGGAATCTTGAAATGGTTTCTATGGGGCTTGCAGCACTGCCGCCAAATGAAGTTAATTATGAAATTTTGCAAGATCTTGAGCATACGCGCGAAGGTATTAAACGTATTGAGAGCATTGTGGCCTCAATGCGTGAAATGTCCCAACAAAGCGGAGAAGAAAAAGAGAAAGCTAACATCCTAGAAACAGTGATAACGGCACTCACATTGGGATATAGCCGTTCAAAACATATTGCCTCAATAACAGTACAAGGCAAAAAGTTTGAGTTTGGTATGCACGCTATAAAGCATACACAATGCAAAGTGATGGTGCAGCGTCAACGGATAGAGCAGGTGTGGGTTATTATTCTTAATAATGCACTTGATGCACTTGAAGAGCATGGTCATTTTGATGCAAATCATATTACCATTACATGTAAGAAAAAAGCCAAGCAGGTGATGATACGTTTTGAAGATACCGGAGGTGGTATTGATGATGCTATTTTAGGAGTAATTTTTGATCCATTTGTAAGCAGTAAACTTCAAGGAGGCATCGGTATCGGGCTTAATATTGCTAAAAAAATTGTTGCGGATCATCATGGGACGATCCAAGCATTTAATGGTAAAGACGGTGCTATATTTGAAGTGACATTGCCTATAGCTGATCAAACCCAGAAGTAACATCTTGCAGTGGATAGCGCTCATACTGTAAGCCAATACCCGCTTCACTCAAAAATGGTAAAGAGCGCAGCATCTCAATATCAACCGTTTTCGAATCATTAAAGAGAATAATGAAATGATCGCCATGGTATCTAAAGAGCAATGCATTGTTACAGCGCTCTTGCAGTGTGGTGGCAAAAAGTTGTAACACCTTATTGCCAGCATTCCAGCCATATTTTTTGTTGTATTGTGAAAAGTTTTTAAATGAAACGTAATTTAAAAAAAGATTCTCACGATTTTCATCGCGTGCTAAAATAACATTGAGATAATTTTCGTTATATAAATCGGTGAGTGGATCACGAAAAAAGTAAGCAAAACGGCGCTCTTCAAGGTCGTTGCTGGGAAGTTGGGATGTTTCATTAATAGTGACATTTTGCAGTACTTGAGCCGCTACTTTTGCAATATCAGGATGAAACTGTGTGCCTGAGAGCTGCATGATTTCATCCAACGCCTGGGGCACGGTTTTTCTGGTTTTGTAAATACGTGTGCTTGTCATAGCATCAAACGCATCAGCAATGGAAAGAATGTGGGACAATATGGGCACATGTTCAAGCTGCTGGTTTGAAAGTTCGGGATAACCTTTGCCATCATAATGGACATGATGATAACGGATAATTTCTGCTAAATCTTTGTAAATTTCAATACGCGAGAGCATCAGATAGCCGGCTTCTGAGTGCTGTTTAATCAATTCATACTCTAACATATTGAGTTTGCCCGGTTTGAGCAATATGGCATCGGGAGTAACAACCTTGCCAATATCATGCAAAATTGCTGCTTTTTCAAGTTTTTTGATTTGTGTTTCATCCATCCACATTGCTTGGGCTATCAAGCGGCTGTAGTGTGCCACCCTAAGCGTGTGGCCGGCTGTGTAACTATCACGCTGTTCAATAATATTGACAAAAGCTAATATCGTCTCTTCGTAGTTTGAAATTTTGGCAAGCTCCATTGCTTCAATGGCGCTGCGTTGACGAATGGTATGAATGGTGAGTCCAATATCTGATGCCAAATTTTCAAGCATATTGATCTCTTCGGCTTCAAACCCTTCGTGACGATTTGAAATCACTGAAAGCGTGCCGAATATCTGTTGCTTGTCCGCATTTGAAAAAGGAAAACATGCCAACCAATAGCGTTTGGAAGCATCATGTTTGGCACAGAGTTTCTCGCCTATGGAAAGGGGTATTTTTTCAATAATGACGTTTTTGGTTTTAATGGCCTCAAGAGCTTTGGCAATATGAAAGTTTGGGGCTTCATGCTTAATATAATGGGGCTCGGATAAAAGATGTGTTGTATCTGAGGCAATGGCGACTTCAAACTCATCATCATGCAATAGCCCAATCCAAAGAAAACAGTAGTGCTGATGATGCGTTAAACCATTAAGAATATTTTGCAGTACTGTTTGTACCGAAGAGGAGGTAACCAGAATATCGTTGACACTGGCAATCGTTTTAATGGTCTCTTTGAGATATTTTTCATGAAGCATCATGCGTTTAAGCTCATGTGTGCGTTCGGAAACTTTATTTTCGAGTCCCGTGTTAAGCAACTCAATATGCTTTTTTTGATGGGTTAGTATGTGATTGAGACGGGAAATATAGATCAAAAAAATGATGATAGTAGCAAATACAATAAGAAAGACTAAAATCCAGTGTTTAAACTGCTCAAAAATACCTGAGATAGTGATTTTGCTCAGTTCCGCATAAGGACCGAGTTTAAGCTCTTTTAACAGATCATGTACCGATGAGTAATCTAAAGGAATGGTCCATCCGGAAATGTTGGCACTGCGCGCTGCTTGTGAATCTTGCGGCATTTGCAAGAGTGCAATGAGTACCTTGTGTGATAGCTCTTTTGGGGTTGAAGCAAGCTTGGCAAAGGGCCATTCAGGATAGAGTGTTGTAGAAACGACAAAGGGGAACCCATCGTAATGGCGTGGTGCTATAACACGGCAGAGTTCGGGGTGAATACGTCCTTCGGCACTCATACGCTCAAAAGTATCGGTACGAACAGTACCTGCGTCGATACGTCCCTCTTTAATGGCTTTAAGTACGGCATCATGGCTGCCAAAAAAAGTTAATGATGCAAAATCATTAGGGGTGATACCAGCATCAAGTAGAAGTTTTCGGGCCATAACCCAGCCGCCAAACGAGTTGATGTCAACGGCACCAAAACGTCTGTTTTTTAAATCCTCTAGCGAGGTAATACCACTATCTTGTTTGGTCAGTATCACGCCACCAAAACTTGTAAGTACGTTGCCGCCGCTGCTAATATTTTTGAGTGTTGCAATGCGGCTGACACCATAGCGGTATTCCAGTTCCACGTAATACATCGTGTTAGTTAAAACAAAATCGATGCGCTTATTCTTAACGGCATTGCCTAGCTCTGCAAAACTTAAAGGCACAATTTCAAAATGATACCCTTCGATCTGTTCGCTTAAATAGGTGGCCATATCAGAGTATTTTTCATGCGTGATATCTGCGCTGCGTTTCGCCAAAACGCCAATTTTGACATTTTCAATACCATACGAGAATAACGGCAACAGCAGCAATATAAGCAGATGAAATAGTTTCAATTAACGCTCTCCCTATGGTGGCTTAAATATTAATTATAATGCTAGGGAGCTTAATTCAAAATGTTATTAACTATGAACGTGATTTTTGATCGTTATTTCAAGAGGCAATATCTGCTCTAAAGTGACTCATGTTACAATCTGCGTCTATTTTTCTTTTTCAAGGCGATATTCATGACATTTACAGCTCCACTACATGAGGGTTCATTAAAAATTATGCTTCTTGGATCGGGCGAACTGGGTAAAGAAGTTGCCATCGAAGCGCAGCGTCTTGGTATTGAGGTTGTGGCGGTGGATCGTTATGCTAATGCACCGGCACATCAAGTTGCACACCGTTCTTACACCGTGAATATGCAAGACGAAGCAGCAGTTTTAGAGCTGATTCGCAAAGAAAAACCTACCTATATCTTGCCTGAAATTGAAGCAATCAGTATTGCGGCACTCTTTAAAGCAGAAGCTGAGGGGTTTCATGTGATTCCTAATGCCGAAGCAGTTAATAAAACAATGAATCGTAAAAATATTCGCAAGTTTGCGGCAGAAGATTTGGGACTTAAAACGGGAGCGTATGAATTTGTCTCTACGCTTGAGCAGATGGAAGCCGCGGCAAGACGTCTGGGATACCCGTGCGTTGTCAAGCCGGTGATGAGCTCTTCGGGACACGGCCAAAGCGTTATGAAATCAAGCGCGGATCTTCAAAATTCGTGGGAGATGGCCAAAGAGGCGCGCGGTGATGCCAGCGAGCTGATTGTTGAAGCATTTATTGATTTTGATTATGAAATTACCCTGCTCACGGCACGTAATGAAAAAGAGACGGTTTTTTGCGAGCCGATTGGCCACATTCAGCGTGATGGTGATTATGTCTTTAGTTGGCAGCCTATGGCAATGAGTGAGGTAGCGCTTAAAAATGCACAGCATATTGCCAAAACAATTACCGATGGACTCGGTGGTCGCGGTATTTTTGGTGTGGAGCTTTTTGTCAAAGGAGATACGGTCTATTTTAGCGAAGTCTCACCGCGTCCTCACGACACTGGGATGGTCACACTCATCACACAAAGTCAAAGCGAATTTGCCTTACATGTAAGAGCGGTGTTGGGATTGCCGCTTGGATTTACTTTTTATGGCGAAGGTGCCAGTGCAGCCTATAAAGCGAGTGGCGATACGAAAGTACCTCTTGTAGATGTGGATGAGAGCCTCTTTAGTTCTAACAGTTTTGTGCGTCTCTTTGGCAAGCCCGAATCGCACGTGGGCCGTCGTATGGCGGTAGCACTTGTTTTTGATAACGTTGATGCTGCGTTGCAGCAGGCAAAAGCGTTGATAACAAAAGTGAGTGATCATTGAATATTGTCATTCTCGATGCACTGACTTTTGGAGATACATCACTTGAAGAGTTTCATCAATTTGGTGATGTCAACATTTATGAAACCACAACGCCCCAAGAGACAAGCGCACGCATTACTAACGCTGATGTGATAGTTACTAACAAAGTGGTAATTACGCGTGAGCATCTGCTTACATGTAAGGATTTAAGGCTAATTTGCGTGGCGGCTACGGGTATGAACAATGTGGATCTTGACGCTGCAAAAGAACGTGGCGTGAGTGTTAAAAACGTAGCGGGTTATTCGACTGACTCGGTGATACAGCACACGTTCTCAATGCTTTTTTACTTGATGGGACATGCGCGTTATTATGATGATTATGTCAAAAGTGGTGCCTGGCAACACAGCCTCATTTTTACCAATGTTCAACGTCCATTTTTTGAAATCAAAGGTAAAACTTGGGGTGTTATTGGTCTTGGCGAGATTGGGCAGGGTGTGGCAAAAATGGCACGTGCGTTTGGCGCTGAGGTGATCTATTACTCTACATCAAGAATGAATTCAAACCGCGATTATCTACGTGTTGAATTTGAAACACTGCTGCAAAACAGCGATATTATTTCCATTCATGCTCCGCTAAACGATGCTACCAAAAATCTTATTGATCTTAAGGCGCTAATGCAGATGAAGCGTGGGGCAGTGCTGCTCAATCTTGGCCGTGGCGGCATTGTCAATGAAGTGGATCTTGCCCGTGTTATTGATGCACGCGAACTTTATGCGGGACTTGATGTGCTAGAACAAGAGCCCATGAAAACCCCGCATCCGCTCTTACATGTAAACCATCCCGAGCGTCTTTACATTACGCCGCATATTGCATGGACTTCGATTGAGGCGCGTGAACGTCTTATTTCCCAAACTATCGAAAATATTAAAGGAGCATAAGTGGCATTTTTTAATGATCATCTAGCCAAATTACTGTTACGCCTGATGATAGGCGGCTTGATGCTATTTCATGGACTTTACAAAGTAACAGGCGGTATTGATAGCATTGGCAATCTGGTGCATAGCGCAGGATGGCCGACATTTTTGGCCTATGGGGTTTATCTTGGCGAACTGATTGCTCCTGTTTTTGTGTTGCTAGGGCTTTACAGCCGCGTGGCATCAGCTGTTATTGCCATTAATATGTTTGTAGCGATGTATCTGGCGTACGGTAATGCCCTTTTTTCTCTTGGTGAGCATGGTGCATTGGCAATTGAAGTGCCACTTTTTTATTTTATGGGTGCGTTGATTATTCTCATTATGGGGCCTGGACGGTATAGTATCAATAATAAATAACACAACGTTTTTCCATGTTATAATAAGCGTTAGTAAAGGAGCGTCTTATGGATTTTCACATAATACATGAATACACCCGAACCTTAACGGTTTTATATGTTGAGGATGACGCTCCCATGCGAGAGAGTACGGCAGAGCTTTTTGAGAGTTATTTTAAAAAAGTTCATACGGCAACGGATGGAATGACAGGACTTGGGCGCTATCTTGAGTACTATAAAAATACAGGTAGCTATTATGATTTGGTGATTGCCGACATCAATATGCCTGGAAAAAACGGGATTGAAATGATCCGTCAAATGCAGCTGTTACGCCCAAAACAGCCTTTTATTATCACCTCGGCCCATACCGAAGCGCATTATCTTCTTGAAGCCATCAATCTGGAAGTGGCATCGTTTGTGATTAAACCGATTAATTTAGAAAATCTGCTTCAGGCTTTGTATCGGACTTCAAAAGTTGTAGTTGAGCAAAAAATGATGGAGGTTCATTGCGAACGTACCGAGCAAGATAGCGTGGAACTGAGTCGCATCAATCGCCTTTTACTAAAACAGATTGAAGAACTTAAAGCGGCACTGCCCTCTGCAAGGCAATCTTCACTAGCTTTAAATATTGAGAACAATGCTTCAACTCATGACGCAGATGCAAAAGAGCGGGCTGCATTTCATGAGCACATGCAGTTTTTTATTACAGAAGACTTGAGAGACATGCAGAGCGTACTTGAAGTGATAGATGTTGCTATTGCCGAGTATCGAGAGCATAACGCTACGTTAGAAACTTTTTCTAAACAGGTAGGCGAGCGTCTCAAACATTATGGTGCTACATTGGCATATTACGAAATATTTTACAATTTAGGGCAAAACATTATGGAGCTGGGACGCACTTTGATGTATGAGCCATTTCCCGGAACTGAAGAAGAAGCGAATCGTTTTGGTGTGTTTATGGAGCGTTTTTGCAAGAGACTGCTGCAGTGGCAAGAAGCGTTAGCAGATACAGATCAAAAAGGATTGAACCAATTTGGTGCTTCGATTGGTAACGATATTGCCACCATAGCAGAATTTTGGCACGTCAATAACGTAGAACATGAAAAGAAACAGAAACGATCACAATAGTGTGGTTGATTAAAGATGAATAAATTTTTTAAAGCCGCCATTGAATATGCAAATGAAGCCATTTGTATTATGGACAATTCGCATGATGCCATCGTATATGTCAATGACGCTGCTTGTAAAATGTTGGGGTATAGCCGCGAAGAACTACAGCGGTGGCAGACCTATGAGATTGATTCTGTAATATCACAAGAAGCTATTAATAAACTCAAAAACATCAACGAACTTACTCCTGTATTTGAAACGATATGTCGAACCAAAAATGGACGTCATATGTTGCTTGAGATTACGGTTTCCGCATTCGAATATGATGATACAAAGTATAAAATTGCTATTTTCAAAGATGTGAGCCATCACAAACAGATTGTTTCGAGATTAAGACAGCAAGAAACGCTTTACAGGACATTAGCAGAAAACAGTAAAGATGCGATTATCCGGTATGATCTTGACTATCGCAGAATCTATGTAAATCCCGGAGCCTGCAATTTTTTTGGCAAAGATGCCGATGCGTTGTTGGGTAAAAAACCCTCAGAGATCTCGATTTTAACAGATGCTAAAGAGTTTGAAGCAGTGTTGCAAGAGGTGATTAATACGGGCGTGTCAATTACAGTTGATGGTCCTTATCAAAAGCCTGATGGTCAAATGGGTTGGGGCGTGCAGGACGTTTTGCCGGAATTTGATGCGAATGCTAAAGTGGCTAGCGTTTTAACTATTGGTCGAGATTTGAGCGATTTAAAAAGAAAAGAGCAAATATTAATAGAAAACGAAAGGCTTTTTCGCACGCTAGTAGAAAAAAACCCTGATATTATTGCGCGATATGATCGAGACACCAATTGTATTTATGCCAATCAGTCGCTTGCCAATGCGCTTGGGCTTCATGCTGATGCGCTGATTGGAAAAAAATCTTCATTTTATATTAATACTTTGGAAGTGATGGAGTTTGAACTTCGTCTATTAGAAGCCATGCAAGAAGATTATGAAGTAGAAACAGAGGTTTCATGGCCGGATGTGCATGATGTATGGCACACAAGTTTAATTCGTATTGTTCCTGAAAAAAATGGTGATGGAACCGTTGTAAGCGCCCTTATTACAGGACGTGATATCACACAACTTAAAGAGAGCGAACAACAGCTTGTTGAAAATGAAAATCGTTTTAAAGAGGCACAGCGTATTGCCAAGATGGGCAGTTGGGAATTGGATCACTTAAACGGGATTATCCATCTATCTCAAGAGGCATGTAGAATTCTAAGGATTAATGAGTGTGATAATGTTTTGCTTAGGAGCTATATCAAGCGGGTACATCCTGGTGATCGAAGGGCGCTGGCGGCAGCCATGAATATTGCCGTTATCGAACACAAAACTTTTCGCTCGACTCATGCCATTGAAAGCCCAGAGGGTTTGCAGTATATTAGCCTTTTGGGCGAGACCCTTTATAATGCAAACAATCTCCCATGGCTGACACGTGGCACCATACAAGATATTAGTGACAAAAAGCGTGCAGAAGAGAAGATAAAAAAACAAGAAGAGCAGTTGGTGATGCAAAGTCGATTGGCGCAAATGGGTGAGATGCTCTCAATGATTGCACATCAATGGCGTCAGCCCCTAGGGGCTATTGGCAGTACGGTAATGACACTGCAAACCAAACTGCAAAGCGGTGAATTGACTTATCACTACAAGCATGATGAGCAGAATTATCTTCATGATCGTTTGGAGCGGATTGATAATTATGTAAGGCATCTTGCAACAACGATTGAAGATTTTCGCAGTTTTTTCAAACCCAACCGTGATAAAACAGATTTTGATTTGAGCGAAGCAATGGAAAAAGCAATCTACCTGCTTTCGGGAAATCTGGAGAGCAATCATGTAGTGATACGACGCCAATATCAAGTTAAGGGCAGTCTTAAAAGCTATAAAAACGAGATGATTCAGGTGTTTGTGAGCCTGCTTAATAATGCCATAGAAGCACTGAGTGAACGACAGATAGCGATGCCTGAGATTGTGATTGAGCTAGAGCAGGTGGAGGATTTATATATTCTTTCCATAGGTGATAATGCCGGAGGCATTGATGAAGCGGTGATTGATAGGGTGTTTGATCCCTACTTTTCAACCAAAGCCAATACGGGAACGGGTTTGGGGCTTTATATGGCAAAGATAATTATTGAAACACACTGTAGGGGAAATATGCTGGTACAAAATACGGACGATGGGGCAACCTTTAGTATGATTATCCCCGTCTCTTTGGATTAAGGCTGCACGCGAGGCAGCGCAGAAAAGCGATGTCTTTAATGGTTTTATTTTACGGCAATGCTTTTGATATTGGTTTTTTCAGCCAGTTTGGGAATCACAACCTCTAACACACCGTTGTCGCTTAGTGCTTCAATATTTTCAATATCAGCATTGTCTGGAAGAGAAAAACTGCGTGTGAATTTTCCAAAATGGGTTTCGACTTTGTAGTAATCCTCTTCTTTAACCTCTTCTTTGAGATGGCGTTCGCCCGATACGGTGAGCACCCCCTCTTTGATATCCACCTTGATATCCTCTTTTTTCACACCCGGCAGGTCGATATCCACATGATAGGCAAACTCACCTTCTCTGGTGTTAACATTTGGAGTGAAGCCGCTAATACCGCCGTCGCTTTCGATAGGACGGTAATTTCGGATAAAACGGTTCTCTAAATTTCTAAACTCTCTAAATGGGTCAAATCGTGTTACTAACATAATGAACTCCTTTGTATTGTTTTTCTTTTTTGTACAGGAGTATTGTTACATGTAAGGGGGATTGGTTTGTGCCACTTAGGTGGCATAAAAACTAAAAATCGAGTTTATCTAGCAATTTTTTAAGGTTTTTAAGCTGGAGCTGTTGGCGTGAGAGCTCAATAATGCCCTCTTTTTTGAGTTTTTGCAAGGAGCGATTGACAACTTTGCGTACCGATCCTACCATGCTAGCAAGCTCTTCGTGCGAAAGGTTGCTAATGAGTTTAAGCGAAGGTTTCCCCTCGGCATTGTCAACAAAACGGGCAAAAAGCCGTACGATGCGCTGGTACACATCATACAGCGAAAGATCAACGGCGAGATTTTCCATGTTTCGTAACTGTGTTGCAATATAGGGGAAAAAGAAGCGTTTAAAATCGGCATCGTGTTCTAGCAGATAGCGCACTTGGGCAATGGGCACCTCTACAACTTCGCAGCGCTCTAGGACGTGTGAAATGTATTCGTGCGTATTGCCATCAAGTAGTGTTATGACATCAAACATATCGCCGCGCGAAAGCAGATAAAGGGTCTGCTCTTTTCCCGTTTCAAGATTGATCTGCGATATTTTGATTTTGCCTTCCATAATAAAGTAAAAATACTCCTCAGTATCAACGCTGTCAAAAGCGCTTTGGCCTTTTTCATAGGTGAGATGGCGGCGCTTGATGATAGCAGCGGATGAAGCAACCTTATCCAGTTCTTGCAAGATAAGCTGGTGGGAAGGTTCGCGCGTTTTCATGAGGTTTATTTGCTAAAGAGGCGTGTAAAAAGGCCTTTACCCTGAGCTTTTTGAATCATCGAAATCAGCCGATTCATCGAAGGGGCGCCAAGTTCGTAATCTTTGATCATTTTATCTTTTCCAACGGCCACACAAAACGGAACACTGCGAATCTCGTATTTTTGGGCCAGTTTGGGATTGATGGTGACATTGCATTTGCAAATAAGCGCTTCGTCGCCAAAATACTCGGCAAGGTTTGGCAGTTTAGGCAGCAACTCCTGACACGGCCCGCAGGTAGGGGAGTAAAAGTCAATAAAAATAGCGCAATCGTTTTGCTCGATCGTCTGGGTGTAGTTGGTATCACTTAATTCAAAAACCATAAGAGCTCTTTTTTTTAATTTGAACGCACTTTGAGCAAAGCCCAAAATGCTACGCTAGCCGCTGTGGCACTAAAGCTTGCCCCTTTGGGGCAGAAAAAGCTGGCCGCTGTGGGGCAGAAAAAAGTTTATTGTAGCAAATTTAGAGGTAACCTACTATTTTAACGCCTCCAAAAATCAGTACCAAAAAAAGCAGTGAGGTAATGAAAACCAGTGCCGTAACATCGCGCGGACGGCACTCATACAAAGCGGCTAAATTCACATTGGCCACGGCTAGCGGCATCATGAGTTCTAAAAATAAAACGCCTTTTATCATACCCTCCATCGGCACAAACGAAAGCAGTATCCATGTGAGCAGCGGCAAGAGTAAAAATTTGACACCGTTTACCCAGCCAATAAGCAGCCGATTGATCTCTTTGAGTTTGACATCGTAAAGGTAGATGCCAAAAAGCATCAGCTGTATGGTCATGGAGGCATAAGCTCCCATCATAAGCGTCTGCTCAACAGTCGGTGAGGGCTGATACCCCCAAAGATTCAAGCCGATTGCCATAAAGGCTGCCCAGATTGCCGGCAGTTTAAAGATGTTGACAATAGAGGTCTTTATATCAAAACTGCCGCGTGAGTAGTAATAGACTCCAATAGTATAAACCACAAAAACATTGACAAGGTTGATAATGGTGGTATAGGGGATGCTCTCTTGCCCAAAAATCGCGATGCCAAGAGGAATACCCAGATTACCAGTGTTGCCAATAAGCGCGGCAACCATGGCAATGGAGCGCTCTTTGGGATCGTTAAAAAGCCGCTGCACCAATGGAAACATCACAGCAAGCGCCACAAGAATAATGAGCAGATACAGCAGCGGCGCTAACAGAAATGAGGTATCAATAGGACGTTTAAGCAAGCCCCAAAAGGTAAGAAAAAGTTGTAAAAAATAGACCGAAAGCAGGGTGATAGTGCGCTCATCAATTTTTTCTTTAAACGTTTGTTTGGCTACGTAGCCCACAACAATAAAAACATAAATTCCAATAACGGAAAGAAAAATATTGAACATAAGCGGCATCTTTACATGTAATCTCTTAGTGCCTTCTAAAGCCCTCTTGTGTACAATCTCCAACATTGAGAATACGGCTTGCAATGTTACATGTAATACCAACTTCAATTAACCATACATACGCAAAACGTCCATAGTGCATTAGAGAGCAAGGCAAAATGACGCAGGAGCTACGAGTAGCTTCAAGTTATTTTAACGCCGCGCTATGATGCACTATGGACGCCCAAAGGGTAA
>JBNKJB010000020.1:0-15856 GCA_050290965.1 Sulfurimonadaceae bacterium | reverse complement strand
TCTTTTTGTTTTGAACGCACTTTGAGCAAAGCCCAAAGCCCTACGCTAGCCGCTGTGGCACTAAAGCTTGCTCTTTTTGTTTTGAACGCACTTTGAGCAAAGCCCAAAGCCCTACGCTAGCCGCTGTGGCACTAAAGCTTGCTCTTTTTGTTTTGAACGCACTTTGAGCAAAGCCCAAAGTCCTACGCTAGCCGCTGTGGCACTAAAGCTTGCCCCTTTGGGGCAGAATGTAAGGATATCAACCCTTACATGTAAAAAATATACTTTGAGCAGAGGACTTCAGAAGTCTATTAAATAACTTTACTATCTTCATCTTACAAGCAAACCAACAACTTGACATGTTACAATCACCACAATAACTTGATGCATCAGGAAACCGTGTAAATGAAAAAATTTAATCTTCAAAAAGAGATTATTGTTGTAGAACATGCAGCACTTTTAACAGCCCTCCATTCAAATCGTCTCTTTGGAATCACCATTGAGGGTAACATAGAATATGAACCTTTTGAGTCTAAAAGCATCTATATTTTTCAAGGCAAATCTACTCAACAAGATGCCAAATCTAAAACGCTTTCGCTAAGTGAACTCCTTGGCAACCAATACCGCATTGTCGAAGATGATGAGCGCGTATTAATTAAAGCTCATTTTGCGTGGCAACAGATTCTTGCCCTAAATATTTCTCATGCCGACTACGATGATAGCACCGCTGATGGCATTGGCAATTTTTCTGACGCTTATCTTGAAGAGATTGGATGGCATGCAACAGAATTTGATATCTCTTATCGCGAGATGGCTGAATACCTCGAAGCAACATGTGAGGGTGTTTTACTCTGTGTAGAGATTGACGAACCGTATCAATTTAGCGGTTTGGGATTTATTACAAATCGAACATGCGCCCATCAACAACTTTATGCATTTTGTCAAAAACGCGCCTTGAAAAAAATGCAAAACGACCCTGATTTTTCATCAGATTTACTCACTGATGACGAACATGATGCTGCAACTTTTTTTGCATTACTACACTAGAGAAGTATCCCTGTTTTTTTGATTTTATTTTGCATTTGTTAAGAAAAAATTTCATAACGTAATAATTAACATAAAAGCAACTTAACATATTTGTAACAATAGCATCCTATCATTATGCACGGTTGCATTTTTTGCATCCCAAACTTATGCTAGAACCCATCTTGAAAATTTTCTATAGTACTATGAAAAAGTTTTTGTGATGGGTTCTGAATCTTAAGGAGGATATAGATGGATCACATTGGCTTGTTTCCCCTCTTTTATTTCCCAGAAATTGGCTCTGCTTGGTTAATGGGAATTACGGGAACTATACATATTCTGGCATCACACACCTCAGTTGGTGCTGCTATGCTTTTTGCATTTTTGGCCTATAAAGCCTATAAAGAAGATCGGGCCGATCTTTATGAATACATGAAAAAATACGGTATGTTTTTGCTGATTTTTTCTTATGTTATTGGCTCGATTACAGGACCGGGCATTTGGTACACCGCAACAGCAGCTAGCCCCAGGGGGATTAGCGCACTCATTCACAACTTTGTTTGGGTTTGGGCAACCGAGTGGGTCTTTTTCGTTTATGAGGTTATCGGGGTTTTTGCTTTAGTCTATTTTATTGGCAAAGTTGACCGAAAAACCCATTTAAAACTTACCTACACCTTTGCGTTGGCTTCACTTGGTACATTGATGCTAATCATTGGTATTATCAGTTTTATGATGTGGCCGGGAACCGATGCTTTTTATACTACAGGATCCGCCAGTGATGCCTTCTTTGGACTCAATACCTTTCCACACATGTTCCTTCGTATTGGCTTTATGATTATGATGTCAGGTGTTATTGGTATGGTCATTTCCAGTGCGATTCCCAATCAAGAGCTTCGTTCTGAACTTACTCGGAAAATGGGTATTGTCAGTATGCTTGGGGGCTTTGTTACCATGTTCTTTTTTATGTGGTACGTTTCAACGCTTCCTGAAAGTGCCGAAGTTCTTATGGGTATCTATATGCCAGATATTATCGGAACGCGTATTGGATTGATGGTCGCATTCTCACTCTATTTTGCCATTGCCATTTTTGCGCCGCGTCTTATTAATCGACCACTTGCAAGTGTTATGGTTGTTGTTGTCCTTATTGTGGGACTCTGGCCGGGTGAAAAACTGCGTGAAAGTCTTCGTAAACCTTATGTTGCAGGACGTTATATTTATAGTAATCAGATTATTTCACGTGATGTTCCGGGTAAAGGCATCAAAAGTGAAGTTGATAAACTCGCTCGTGTAGGCTTTCTTGGCGCTAGTCCATGGATACCGGATCGTTTACGTACCATTACCGAAGAGAACAAACTTGAAGTGGGTGAATTATTAACAAAACGCGCATGCTCAAATTGCCATAGTTTGGAACCAAATGGAAAATTCAGACCACTGATGGCAAAAGTTGCAGGCTGGGATGCCCAAACCATCAAAACATTCATGCAAACCTCACTGGCAACAGGAGCCATTCCTTACATGCCAAAAATTGCATTGCCAGAGGCCGAGTTTGATGCCATGGCAGCGTGGATTGCTACACAAAATCAAGGAGCCCTATAATGGATGTCGCAACGCTCAATTTGTTACGTGACCCGGCGGGAGTACCTTTTTACCCTGTCGTATTTCAAGCCCTCTATGTTCTTACATGGGCACTGCATGCTGCATTTGTGCTACTAGCACTTGGAAGCATGGGACTTTCAATTGTTGGAACAGTCAAACAAAAAAGTGATGATTACTGGAAAATACTAACCCCACATCTGCTTCAAACAGGAAAAATTAGTATTTCGATATTAATAGTGTTGGGGGTTGCTCCACTGCTTTTCACTCAGGTCATTTATGATCCCAACTGGTACGTCACCAACGCCCTTTCTGGTATATGGGTATTTGTATTTATCTATGCCCTTATTATTGGTTATCTGGCCTACTACTGGTACTACTATGCTAATAAAAAAGGTTCGTCATCAAGTACGCTTATTGGAACAGCCTCATTTTTAATTTTGGTATTTGCCGGGGTTCTTATGCACAACTTTGCAGTAGAATCCATTCAACCTGATCAATGGGCAGAATGGTATGCGCCTGGTGGTGTTGTTGATACTTCGGGAACCAGTTTTCATATCGATCCTATTCGCCTTGCTTTTTTAGTAAGTCTTTCGATACCGGTTCTTGGAATTTTCCTTCAAAATTACAGCCAGTTTTTGGCTACTCGCAAGGATTTCAGCGCAGACTATCTTAAATTTACCACTTCAATGGGTACTAAGCTAGCAACAATTGGTCTGATTATTAGTGCCGTACTTTATGCACTGTGGACCTTACAAGCTGGAGTATTATTGCATCCGCTTTCACTTGCTACTGTTGCCGGAGTTGTGGTACTGCTACTGCTTGCCATGAAAAATGGCAATAGTTATATTACAACTGGCGTTCTTGTTGTAGTTGCTTTACTTATTTCAGGAATGAGAGAACTGGTTAGATATCAAATCATGTCAAAGATTGGATATGACATCTATGATTATCCAATGAATATTGACTGGCCTTCTGTTATTATGTTCCTCTCGACTTTTGTATTTCTTGGAGGCACCGGGGTTGCTTTTATTAGCACTATGGCATGGAAGGTCGGCAAAAGTGAAGGCGTTTTTGATGCTCAAAACCACGCTCCCACACGCAAACTTGCTACTGCTACGCTTTGGATTCTTATTGTCTGGTGTATGGTTTATATGGGATGGGGTATGGTTGTACTCTTTAAAAATGTTTTGGCTTAGTGCCAGAGCATTATTAAATTTAAACGCACTTTGGGCAAAGCCCAAAGTCCTACGCTGGCCGCTGTGGCACTAAAGCTTGCCCCTTTGGGGCAGATGGCTTCTTGCAGTTTTGCACGAAGTCCATTTAAATTTAAACGCACTTTGGGCAAAGCCCAAAGTCCTACGCTGGCCGCTGTGGCACTAAAGCTTGCCCCTTTGGGGCAGATGGCTTCTTGCAGTTTTGCACAAAGTTTACTACAGTACGTTCAAAAAACGTTTTAAAATAATCATAGCCGCAAGCGAATCGACGCGTCCGTCGCGTTTGTAGCTTATGTCACCTTTCATAAGAGCTTCAGCTTCAAGTGAACTATCGCTCTCATCTTGATATGCTATTACCCCTTCAAATTCCACAAGATTCATAAAATGAGTCACACGACGACGCATCTCATCTTCGCTTGAACCGCCTATTGGAATGCCCACAACGACCTGCTCTGCTTCCCAATGCATTAGTACGCTTTTAAGCTCTTGTGCCGCCTGATTACGGTTTTTGCGCACTATCGCAGGCAACGGTGTTACCAGCTTGCCATCAGGAGAATATGCAAGACCAATCCGTTTAAGCCCTAAATCGATAGCAATCATTTTCACATTAAATCCCTATGGATGCCATATTGCTTATTTCCCTAAACAAAAACTACCAAACATCCTATCAAGCATCTCATCATTTTCAAAAGGACGTGTAATCGAAGCAATCGCATGTAACGCGGCATTGAGATGAAATGAAAAAATCTCAAGCTCTTGATCTTCAAGCGGTAATTTAGCCGACTCAATTTCCTCAAGCGCCGTTTGAACCGCATCAATCTGACGCGAAGAGATCAGCATCAATTCATCAGAGTGATTGCGATCATCCATGACCGCTTCTAAACGCTTAATAAGTTCGGAAGTCGTGGCTTTGGTATTGAGAGCAATAGGATTGTAGCTGCTAAAATACGCGGTATCAATCTTACATGTAAGATCGCTTTTATTAAGTACCACAATCACTTCACGCTGCAAAGCATGCGTTTCAATCAAGCCAAGAATTGCCTCATCTTCACGATCTAGCACTCGTGAAGAATCAAAAAGTGCAATCACAATGTCACTCTCTTCTACTGCAGCCATAGAGCGTTCAATGCCAATACGTTCAATCTCATCACCCGCATCGCGGATGCCTGCGGTATCCACAATACGAATCAGATGCGAACCGATACGCACCTGCTCTTCAATCGTATCCCGTGTGGTTCCCGCTATCTCACTAACAATGGCACGGTTGTAATGCAATAAAGCATTTAATAGCGAACTTTTACCCACGTTGGGTTTACCGATAATACTTACTTTAAAACCCTGCATCAGTCCTCTACGGCTGCGGCTGGCTTCAAGCGTACGTGTTAGTGTTACATGTAAGCCATCAAGTTTCTCCATAATTTGCATGATCAAATCGTCTGGAAGATCCTCTTCGGCATAATCAATACTCACTTCAGAATAGGCCAAAATATGCAGCAATGCATCCCGCACGGACTCAATATATTCGCGCAGTTCGCCCTTCATTTGACGTGCCAAAATTTTAGCGGCATCTTCACTTTTAGCTTCAATCAATTGTGCAATGGCTTCAGCTTCACTAAGATCAATGCGGCCATTTAAAAAAGCGCGTTTGCTAAACTCGCCCGGCTGTGCCAACCTGATCCCCTCAGCCAATACGGCCTCTAACACTTGTGCTGCCACAATATGACCACCGTGACATTGAAGTTCAACAATATCTTCACCGGTAAAACTTTTAGGGGCTTTAAAATAGAGAGCAATGACTTCATCCATCAACACTCCGGCACTATCATACAGTGGGGTCAATGTTGCATGGCGTACGTGCAGATTTGAACGTTTGGAAAGCTTACATGTAATGTTAAGTGCATCACTGCCGCTAATGCGGATAATGGCAATAGATCCAACACCATGTGCCGTAGCAATGGCAGCGATGGTGTCATGTGTCATCAATCAAAACTCGTTGTAGTCGTTTATAATAACAAACTTAGCCCCATCGCGAGTGGAGCGAATAGCAACATATTTATTAGGATAATGCGCTCTCAACTCACGCAGAGCAATCTGTACCAACACGCCATCAAGCACTTTGGTTTGCGCGCGTCCATCGCGGTCAATATTTTCATATACCCCTGCAAGATAGCGATCTATCGACTCTTCTTGATTTTTCAAAAATTCGGCAATTTCCAAACGCAACTGCATATGATATGTTGCGTTGATCCAGTTAAAAAGCATATAGGAGAGTGCCTTATATCGGTACCCTTCTTTGCCAATCAAAAGCGCCGCATCTTCGCCGCTAAACTCAATCAGCAACGTTGCATCATCATACAAACTGACAGCAACGGGATTGATGTTAAAACAGATACGCTCAAACAAATCATTAATCTTCGTCCGTACCTCTTCCACAATGTTTGCATCAGAAAGCTGTTCATCAAAAAAGTGCTCCACAGCACGGTCATCAGCTTTAATCGAAGCGCCATGCGTTTCATGTGCCTTTTGCGCCTCTTTGATCTCTTCAATGGCTGCTTCATCTGATTGTACTGATAGGTTCTCTTCTTCTAATGGCGTTTTTATCGCCGGTGCGGCTTCATTCGTTATTGGTGTTTTGATCGTCGCTGGAGTCTCTTGAGCTGGCGCCGTTTTTTTACCTTGCTTACATGTAGCAATAATAACCGCACTCTTTTTAAAAAAGTTCAAAAAACCTTTTTTAGGGCTTTGAACAATTTCTACATCCAACTCGGTAACAGAACACTCTAGTTTTTCTGCCGCCTTAGCATAAGCACTTTCAAGAGAGGCTGCTTCAATCTTTATCATGCTTATGTTTCTCTTCAAGATGCTTCTCATGTCGAGCCGCTTTGATTTTTTCATACTGTGTATTTACCATGAACTGCTGACCAATTGAAAAGAGATTATTAACAAACCAATACAAAACTAATCCCGAAGGGAACGTGAAAAAGAAAAACGTAAAAATCACCGGTAAAAACTGGAAAATTTTCTGTTGCATTGGATCGGTAAAGTTATTAGGTGTCATCTTCTGTTGAAAATACATCGAAGCTCCCATTAAGACCGGCAAAATGTAGATAGGATCTTGTCTAGAAAGGTCACTGATCCACAAAATCCAGGGTGCTCCTTGAAGCTCCACAGCGTTAAGCAATACGCGGTAAATCGCAAAGAAAACTGGAATCTGAAGAATAAGTGGTAAACACCCACCAAGCGGATTAGCGCCATGCTTGCCGTACATTTCCATCATTGCCGCATTCATGCGCTGTGGATCGCCTTTGTGCTTTGCCTGAATCTCTTTGATACGCGGTGCAAGATCTTTCATTTTCTGCATCGAGAGCATCCCTTTGTACGTCAAAGGGTAAAGTAAGATACGAATAATAATTGTCAGTGCTACAATCGCCCAGCCCCAGTTTCCAAAAATACCGTGCAACCACATCAGAAGTTTAAATAATGGTGCCGCGGCAAATGTAAACCAGCCGTACTCAATGGCATTGGTCAGGATGGGATCGATTGACTCTAGCGTCATATGATCTTTGGGTCCAATATAGCCATTAAAACTCATCACGCGCGCCGCATCAAGATACACAACGGGATTATCATCACGATCGCGCTCAATTAAAACTGATATTTCCGGTTTAAGTCCATAAAAAATTGATGCAAAATACTGATCAAAAGCGGACGTTAAATGCACATCGGTAAAAGTGCTTCGCCCTTCTACATCACCATCTTCAAAAATGGTCGTTAGATTATCCCCAGCAAAAACCATAGCCCCGCGTACCGTCATTAGCTGCTCGGTCACATTAGGACGCTGCCCTAAATAGACAAAGTGGCGGTATTCGCTACTGAGTTCAATGGTAACATCATAATGACCATCACGATAAAACGTGAGTCTTTTCACCACGCTTAGTTCTTTTAACTGTTGCATCAGTGTCAGCGAAACTTTCTCATTGGCAGTCAGATCAAGTGTTTTTGCTGATGCAACATAAGGTGTTCTTGCCGCTTCATCATTGAGTGCTTCATCAGCAAAACGGATAAAAAGCGGTTTGGCACCGATTTCAGGAATCAGTTCTGCCGGTTGGCCGTTGGTGTCATAAAATTTTTTATCTTTTAGCAGTTTTGAGCTAATACGCCCTAGCGTATCGATGAACAGTGTAAAATGTTCTGATTCAATGCGCACAAGATTGTTGCTTTTGCTATTAGCTGTGCGTTCATCTGATGCAACTTGATGGCCGCTAAGATCTTCTAATTTTTTTTCAGTTACAACTGTCTTAAGAGGTTCTGAAGATTGTTCGCTAACGCGATGTGCCTGTGACGATGTGCTATTAACATCGACTGCTTGCTGTGGAGGTGGAAAAATAGTGGTATATCCAAGGAAAAATACTATTGATAATGCCACGGCAAGTAGCAGACGTTGATTGGGTGTCATTTTATCTAACAAAAATTAGCCTTTAAATGAAAAATTTTTTATGATGATATAGCGGTCTCCCGCCTCAGGAATAAGCCAGTATTTTACCTCATTGATGCTCAAATTATCTTGTGGCTTGCAACGTAACCGGATTTTTGGGTAATCAAAGCCCCCTTTAAAAAGTTGATTACAGCGTAATATTCGAACTAATGATAATACAAAGGCTTTAAAAAGATTATTTTTTTCAAACTGAATAAGTGTATATGCGGAACATGACGGATAATAACGACAGTGATTTCCAGCCACTTTTGAAAAAGTGTGCTGATAAAAGCTAATGAGCCATAACAGAAGTTTGCGAAGCACCGAGTTTCTTTATGAGGTATTTTAAATCACGTCGTAAGGTATCAAAAGCCGTATCATTCAAGATTGCTTTGGCCACATAAACATAGTGGCCATCAGCAAGTGCATCCTGCTGTTCTTTAAACAATGCTCTCATACGACGTTTTGATCGATTGCGAATCACAGCATTGCCAACTTTTTTGCTGGCAGTGTATCCGACTTTTTTTTCTCCGCTTTTGGGGAGATAGAAGAGAACACTACTGCGCGAGTGTGCGCTATGCCCTTTTTTATAAACGTACTCAAACTCTTTATGAGACTTGAGCATGATAAAACTGCTTAGACAGTCAATTGTTTTCTACCCTTGGCACGACGCGCATTTATGATTTTACGGCCATTTTTAGTTGCCATTCGGGTACGAAACCCATGCGTACGTTTGCGAGGAGTATTATGTGGCTGATATGTTCTTTTCATGCCATTACCCTTATAATCTTAAAATTAGAGATGAAATATTATGAAAAACTTACTTAAAGGCTGGTTAAGATTTCTAAAGCATTGCGACTACTGACTTCATATAAATCATTTCAATCTGTATTCAAAACATTAAAAATATGCCGATTTTAACCCTAACAACTGCGTTCATGCCCTTAAGAACAAGAACGCATCTGCCTCAAAGAGGCAAGCTTTAGTGCCACAGCGGCTAGCGTAGCACTTTGGGCTTTGCTCAAAGTGCGCTTAAATAAAAGGAATCTCGATGAACACATCTTATGAACTTAACGCTTACCGCTCGCATGAGCTTAGCATTCAGATGCGTACTTCAAGCGGCGATAGAATCAGCATGGATTTTCAAAACACTCAGGAGCTATCATTAGCCGCAAAACAAAATGGCACTAGTAGTGAAGCCTCATTTTCTTTTGCTTCGTTGCAACAGTATCAGTTTCAGATGCAAAGCAATGGTATTGATGCACAAGATCAAAAAGAGATAGATGCCTTTATGAAAATTGCGCAACCTTACATTGATAACTTTGTGCAAGAACTTTCAGAAAATCAGCAAAAAACTCCACTAAACCATGTCAGCAAACAGATCGCGCGCGAGATGGAATCGTTAAAAGCTATGCCTGAGCCTTCGCAAAATCATGCTAAAAACGACATTGTCAAACTTTTTGATCATTCGCTCAAACAGGTGCCGCAGAGTCAAAATATATTTGAAGAGAGTCAAAAACTGCTTGATGCTATTTTAAAAGCGTTTGAGCCAACAGCACAAAAACTGCTGTACGCTTAATTAAGCAATAACTCTTTAAGAGGTTTTTGCATCGATTGTCCCATAGAGTTGGTAATGTCTAGTGCCTCTTTTTGCAACTCTAAATGACAGTCACGACATTCACGTATGACATTGTGTTCTTTAATTCCGGGCTTTTCTATTTTTTCTATAGGATGACATCCAAAACAGTCACTTCCACACTCTGACATAGCATCAGGGTCTGCACTGTGACAGTCAATACATCCCAACATCGGTTTGTGGCGTGGATCATCATGAATGGTGGCCAGTAGTTTAGGATGACAGGTAAGACAATCTCCGGTGCAAGCCAATAAAGAGCTCCCAACAAATAACAATAATAATGCGATATATTTCATGGCCGAATTATAGCGACTGATACGTAAACTGTTATCCAATATATTCCACTTATTGCTTCTTTTCACTACGCAATAAAACACATAGCGTATCTCCAAAGGCCTTAAACCCTAATCTGGAAAAAACATGCTAGAATAGTCTAAAGACACACCATCAAGAAAGTTGAAGTACTCCAAATCATGTATAAGTTTAGCGATTTAGTTGATATTCCAAAATTCACAGAAGTGTTAGATAGTTTTTATAAAGCAACGCAGATTCCAAATGGTTTGGTTGGTGAAGAGGGAGAGATCATCTCACAATCGGGATGGGTTGATGCCTGCGCTTTGTATCATCGTGCCAACCCTCACAGTAATCAACACTGCATCCAAAGCAATCTTGAGCTTATGAGCAATCTGCATGAGGGTCAGGTTGCCTACTCTTTTTGTAAAAATGGTTTGATCGATTATGCAACCCCTGTTGTCATAGAGGGGCAGCGTATAGCGACCCTGTTTTTAGGTCAGGTGCTTGACAAAGAGCCTGATATCCTTTTTTTTCAAGAACAGTATAAGAAATTTGATTACGATAAAGATGCCTATTTAAAAGCCATACACGATATTCCCATTGTACCAAAAGAGCAGATGGAAGCACTGATGGAGTGTATGGTGGGAATGGCAAGAATATTAGCAGAGAGCGGTTTGGCAAAACTGCGTCAAAATATTTTAGAAAACGATTTAGACAAAAGTATGGCAAAGCGTATTCAACTTGAAGATATTTTAAATCTCTCTCCCATTGGAATAGGCTGGTCAAATGTTGATGGCACAATTGAATATATCAATCATCAATTTACCAAACTGTTTGGCTATACCCTCGAAGATATCCCTGATCTGGAGCACTGGTATCACAAAGCGTATCCTGATGCCTCTTATAGAGCACGTGTCATAGTTCCATGGCAAGAAGCTACAGCAAAAGCGTCTAGAGACAAAACCCATCCTCCTGAACTCGAAGCCAAGGTTACATGTAAAGATGGTTCCATGCGTTATGTCGCTATTCGAGTCTCATGGATTGGGGAAAAACGTCTGGTAAATTTTAGCGATATGACGGCACATTGGAAAAGTGAACAGCGCAATAAAGCCCACGATTCAATGCTTGAAATGATTGCAAAAGGCTCGCCTTTACCCAATATACTCCATGCTATTGTACTGGAAATTGAATCTGAAGAGCCCAGTTCAAAATGTAGTATTCTACTTCTCGATGATGAAGGAAAACATCTTTATAACGGAGCTTCCATAACGCTTCCCGATTTTTACAACAAAGCCATAGATGGTATTGAGATCGGCGTTGGGGTAGGATCGTGTGGCAGTGCGGCCTATTTGAAAGAGCGCGTTATTGTTGAAGATATTATGACGCATGCCTATTGGGAACCTTACAAAGCGTTGGCAAAAGAGGCACATTTAGGAGCATGCTGGTCTGAACCTATCATGTCATCGAATCAAAAGGTATTAGGAACCTTTGCTATTTATCACGAAACCCCAACCAAGCCAACCCAAGCAGATATTGAACGCATCAGTTTTGCAGCCAATCTCGCCGCTATTGCCATTGAAAATAGAAATACCCATACCAAGCTTGAACAACAGGCCTATTTTGACTATTTAACACAATTGGCAAATCGACGTTCCTTTATTGAGCGTTCGGAGACGGAACTCATAAGAAGTCAGCGCTATGGCGGAGCTGTTGCACTGATTATGTTTGATATAGACTATTTTAAAAAAATCAATGACAAATATGGCCATCATAGTGGCGATCTGGTATTGAAAAAAATTGCTGCCGTCAGTCGTGCTACCTTGCGGGAAATTGACATAATTGGCCGTATAGGGGGCGAAGAGTTTGCTGTTTTATTACCCCATACCAGCGCTTCAGAAGCGATGCAAGCCGCAGAGCGTTTGCGCATAGCGATAGCCGCTGCCGACATTGCTTTGGCATATGGAGACAAAATAACATTTACGGCATCCTTTGGGGTTACCGCACTCAAGAATGTCACGATCGGTATCGATGCTTTACTGCATCAAGCAGATATGGCACTCTATCAAGCAAAAGCGGATGGCCGCAATAAAGTCTGTTTTATTTAGAACGGCCCATACTTAACTCACAAAAACGGTAATTTCTTCGCCTTCGGCATCAAAACGTACACGACTGCCCTCTTGTACTTTGCCTTCAAGGATCAGATCAGCCAAACGGTCTTCAACAATCTCATAAAGTGCCCGTTTAAGGGGTCTGGCACCATAAACCGGATCAAAGCCGGCTTTGGCAACAAGCACTTTGGCTGCGTCGCTCAATATCAGCTCAATATCGCGTTCAATCACTTTGGCAGCAATCTCTTTGAAAAAGAGATCCACAATACCTACAATTTCTGCTTCTCCTAAAGGATTAAAAATCACGGTATCATCTAAACGATTCAAAAATTCAGGACGAAATGCCTGTTTTAGTTCGGCCATTACCACGTTTTCAAGCTCTGGATCACCCGCCATATTCATAATCTTGTCACTGGCAATGTTTGAAGTGAGGATGATAATCGTATTGCTAAAATCAATTGTTACCCCTTTATTATCAGTCAAACGTCCATCATCAAGCACCTGCAACAGCATGTTAAACACATCGGGATGCGCTTTTTCAACCTCGTCAAACAGCACAACACTGTAAGGTTTTCGGCGCACAGCCTCGGTGAGTTGACCACCTTCATCATACCCTACGTAACCCGGAGGTGCCCCTATCAAACGGCTGACAGCATGTTTTTCCATATATTCACTCATATCAAGGCGTACCATTGATTCGGGCGAGTCAAACAAAAACTTTGCTAGAGTTTTGGCAGTTTGGGTTTTACCTACTCCCGTTGGTCCTAAAAACAGAAAGCTTCCTATTGGGCGGTTTTTATCGCTAAGACCCGCTTTATTACGCTTGATGGCACGTGCAATGGCATGGGTTGCGCGCTCTTGGCCTATGACATCACGGTTAAGTTCCTCTTCTACATGTAAGATTTTTTCACGCTCGGATTGGAGCATTTTATTTACCGGTATGCCCGTCCATCGGCTGACAATCCCCGCAATCGCATCTTCATCCACACTGTTTTTTAGCAGCGTGCCACTCTCTTGCATCTGGTTCCACTGCTGCGCAATGTTCTGCTCTTCTTGCAGTAGTGCGGGAATATCGCCATACTCAATGGATGCCGCTTTGTTGTAATCGCCGTTTGTTTTAGCCTGCTCTGCTTCGCGGCGTTTGGCATCAACTTCGGTTTTAATAGCGGCAATACGCCCAAACACCTCTTTTTCATGCCCAAACTGGCTCTCAAGGCGGCGCTGCTCTTCTTCAATATCGGCCAACTCTTTAGCAATCTCTTCAAGCCGTTTTTCATTGGCTGGAGTCTGCTCCATTTTAAGTGCTTCACGCTCTACATGTAACTCCTGGTTTTTACGTTTTACCAACGAGAGCGCATGCGGTTCGCTTTCAATCTGCATTTTAAGTTCTGCCGCAGCTTCATCAATTAAATCAATCGCCTTATCGGGCAGAAAACGATCCCCAATATAGCGCTCAGAAAGTTTGGCTGCCGCCACGAGTGCCGAATCGGTAATACTTACATTGTGGTGTGCTTCAAGCCGCTCTTTAAGTCCGCGTAAAATCTGCAAAGATTGATTGACCGTCGGCTCATCCACATTCACCGGTTGAAAACGGCGCTGTAACGCCGCATCTTTTTCAAAATATTTACGGTACTCTTTAAGCGTCGTAGCCCCAATAGTGCGCAGCTCACCGCGTGCAAGTGCAGGTTTTAGAATATTGGCCGCATCCATACTCCCCTCGCTAGCTCCAGCCCCAATAATCGTATGAATCTCATCGATAAACAGAACAATATTGGCTGATTTTTTAACCTCGTCAATGACTGCTTTAAGACGATCTTCAAACTCACCGCGATATTTTGCTCCTGCAATCAACGCGCTCATATCCAGAGCTACAACCCGTTTGTTTTGTAAACTTAGTGGTACCTCCTTATTATAGATGCGCTGTGCCAACCCTTCCACCAATGCGGTTTTACCCACACCTGGTTCTCCTAATAAAATAGGATTGTTTTTGGTTTTTCGGATCAAAATTTGCATCATACGGCTAATCTCTTCATCACGACCAATAACAGGAGAGAGCTTGCCCTCGGCAGCCTCTTTGGTCAGGTCAATACCGTATTTAGCCAAACTTTCAAGATTCTCATCAGCCGTCTGCGATTCAATCTTTTGACCAGCACGCATGGCCTCAAATGTTTTACGCAGATCCACCAGGTCAACATACTTGCCAATAATCTCTTTAAACGGTGTGTTTTGTAAATTGGCCAAAATATAACTGTCCACAGCAAGATAACTGTCGCCATTTTTAGCCATTTCACCGCTACCGCGTTCCAGGCTTTGAGAAAAGTTACGTGAAAGACGAATATTTTCTTTGCTAACATGCGACGCTTTAGAAAGTTTTTCCGCATTACTTCGCGCATCAAGCTCTATAGCCGCTTTATCCACGCGCATTTTATTAAACGCCTGATTAAGTACCGATCCAGAATTGGCTAAGAGCGCCCATAAAAAATGGATGGGTTCCACTTCGCTGTTTTTATTATGCAGTGCCAACGAGATGGCAGATTCAATCGCTTCGGTCATTTGGTGCGTGAGTTTTTCAAAAATATTATTCATGACACATATCCTTTTCTTGACATAAAAGTATTATACATAGTTGAGTCATATAATGTCAAGTAATTTAAACAATATTTGTAAATCATGATATTTACATGTAATCTAACTTTTTTAACAAAGTTCTTATTTGTATTGCGTATGATTGCGTAAAAAAGGAGCTTACCATCGATCAGATTTTAAACGCAGGTTCTACGGAACTGTTTATCAAAAAAGTGGAAGAAACACTCTTATGCTCAGATGAGTCACCATTTTGGAAAGCCAAAGTAATGCCTTTGGTGCATGCTGTTTTATCAGTTCTTAAACCCCTACAAGAGCAAGAGTTACTTTTTTCGCCCGAAGGAATCCCAAGCACTGATCTTAACGTGAGCCTCTTTTTGTCGTGGTGTGATCTATACAGTTTGCGATCGCTGGCATTTACGTTGCAGCGCAGCAACCGAGAAGCTAAACTTTATGGAACCCGATACAACGCAGAGCGCGCCGCACGCTATCATATGATTGATCTGGAAATACTGGGCAGTTATTTAAGCGGCTATATGGTTGATCTTGAAAATGAGATGGTTGATTTTCCTATTACCCACTATAACTTACATGTAGGTATTACCGACGTGCTCAAAAAGCTACTTTAAAAATCTGTGCCACAGCGGCCAGCGTAGAAGTTTGGGCTTTGCCCAAACTGCGTTTAAAAAGATACCTCTCCTAGTCGTCGTAAGGGCCATTATGACAGTCATAACAACTAACACTTTGACCTTTAGCGTAGGTTTTGGTTTTATGCTCAGCACTAAAGCTACGTGCTGCCCATGTTTTTGAAAGTGTTCCGCCACGGAAATCACTCCCGTGACATTTAGCACAATCATTTTGATGCCCTTCGGCATAGTTTTTATGTCGATCTACCCAAGCTTGCCCTACGGTATGCATACCGTGCGGTCCGCCACTTCTACTCATTGGT